>JBGSOB010000148.1:0-39570 GCA_041739325.1 Treponematales bacterium | reverse complement strand
GGGCGTGCTTTGTTCGCGCCGGGCACGCCCAAAACGGGCCGGGCAGTTCACGCAATGGGCGATCTCTGTCGCCCAACGCGAATTAGTTGAAGTAGGAAGCGGAGATAAGGTCTTCCTCGCCCCAGTCTACCCCGGTAAATTCCCCTAGGATCTCGCGGTCGCCTGCGCTCATGCCCAGGGAGTTAAAGAGGGAGCCTACCATGCAGGCGCAGTTTTCGTCGTAGAGCGAATATTGAACCTTCATGCCTGCGTCGTGATTGGCATTGAATTTTTTGGCCTTGGTTAGGACTGCGCGCATGAGGGCGTCTATGCTTGCCGGAGCCGGGTTTAGGTAGGAGGGCAGGACGCGATGGCCCTCGAAGTCGTAGTCGGGTTTGTACCAATAGATATATTTATTGGGGTTCACTTGTTCCTTGACGGCGGTGCAGTCAGAGCCTTCGTTGAAGACTTCGATGATGTAGCCGGAGGCGCTGCCGTTGTCGGTGAAGGCGCCGATGGTGGAGTAGTAGACGGATAGGCCCTTCTGGTTTGCGTAAACCTTGTAGCTTATGCCGTAGGCGGAGCAGATGCTCGAGCACTGGGCGGAGCTTTGGTAGACTAAGGTGATGAAGTGGTGGTTGCCGATGGGGGAGGAATCCATGTCCCGGGCGGACCAGTACACGCCTGCTATCTGCGAGAGGGCGGTGGCGTTCTTCATGTAATTTTCAAGGTACCAAAGGCTGGCGGCGCGGGAAGACGCTGGGGCTTCCAGAGCAGTCTCCGGGTTGGCCGCTTCAATCTGCGGGGCAAGGGGCAGGGCGCAGGCGGCGAGCGCCAGGACCGCGAGGCAGAGGGCCAAGATGCTGAGGGCCTTTTTCATTCAGTTCTCCTAGGGTATGGATTGTGCCAGTATAGTCCCGCTTTGCCGCGAAAGCAAGAAAAATGCCGGGAAAGCAGAAAGGCAGGCCCTCCCTCCTGCTTTCCCGGCTAGCGCGTTTTTATCTTTTAAGCGGACTACCCCAAGTTTTTCCTGTTTAACCCTTCCAACCTTCCTTTATCCAGGAGGCAAGTTCCTCAAGCGTGGAAAATACCCCGCTTGATGCTCCCCTCTCTTCATAAAGCCTTGGGATTGCATCCATGGTTTTGCGGGAAAACCGCTCGGCTTCCTGGTAATTTTTATCCTCAATGGCCGTGGCAAGCTCGGTGAGGGGGAGGCCGGGAATCTGGGCTGTCAATTCTGATATGCTGTTGAAGTCGTGGAACCAGCGCCCTGTGAAGGCTTGCCCCACGTGGTAGCGAATCTCCCAGAGGTTTCCGCAACCCTCGCGGCAGAGTCCGGCGGCATCCTGGGCGCGGGCTTCGCGGATGATATGCCCAAGGCCGTTGCGTTCCTCGGCGCAGCTATCCACCTTGGCCTGATCTAGGAGGGGCTCTTCTACGCAGACTTCGGCCTGCTCCCTAAGTAGGAGAAGGCGGATCTCTTCCATCATGTCTTGGGACAGTTGGACCATGTTCTGAGGCTCGCGGCTCTCAGCCAGGGCGCTCAGGCTCTGTGCGTAGTTCTTGGGCAGCTTGGGCAGGGCAAGGAGATCGGCTTCCCGGCGCGTGTCTATGGGGCATTGGTTTATGAGGGCCAGGCATTGGGCTAGGCAGGACGTAAAGCGGGCGCCCGCCGCTACCGCGTCAAGAATTTCTTTGCGAGCAGCAGCCCTTTGCAAGAGATAGAGGGGGTAGGCTGCTTGCTGGAAGGCGCCAAAGGCCTTCTCAAGGAGTGCCTTGCGCTCAAGCGGGCTAGAAAGCTCTGAGAGTTTTTTCCTTAGCCCCTCTAGGCGGGCACGGGCGGAATCGTCACGGGCATAGACCACGTTGAGGTGCTTGAGCACAAGGGAGCGGCCGTCTTCCATAGTCGCCATGGCCTCAAGGTTTGACCAATGGATGGCAAAGAGGTCTATGAGGACGCCGTCCACTTCTACCGTCATGGCCTGCCAGTCTTCTTCGGAGTCCGGTACCCAGCAGAGATCGATGTCTGAAAAGTCGCGGGCAGTGCCCCTGACGCTAGAGCCGAAATGGAGGATGAGGTCGACCTTGTTGCCGTAGCGCTCTAAAAAGGCTGAGCTCATGAGGGAGATAGTCTTGTCTATGCTAATGTTCACGGGAAACTCCTTCCCGCGCGAAACCTGTCCGGCGCGCTGAAGCTTCCCCTTAGGGACGCTCGCCGGTCCTGCGAATCTATTTCTGTTGGGGAAAGAGGATCTGTACAGGCGCAAGGCGCGGGCTCGGAACGTTATTGTCCCGAAGCTGGAGGAAATCGATCCTGCTTACCCGCTTAGTTACTCATTTCGCCCAGACTCCCCTTGGAAAGGCGCCGATCAGTTACGCCGCGAGGCGTACCTGACTTGCAACTATGTTTGTTCTGTTAGAACAAAAGGAAGGCGCCGATCAGGTACGCCGAAGGCGTACCTGACTTGCGATCATGGTTGCTCCGAAGGAGCAACAGAAAGGCGCCGATCAGTTACGCCGCGAGGCGTACCTGACTTGCAACTATGTTTGTTCTGTTAGAACAAAAGGAAGGCGCCGATCAGAATCGAACTGATGCATAAAGGTTTTGCAGACCTCTCCCTTACCGCTTGGGTACGGCGCCAAAATCGTTGCTAAATATAGTGAATAATGGGCAGACTGTCCAGTGCTCTCCCTTGATTTGGAGATTTTGGGCTTGCTTGACCATCTAGCCCTCCCTATACTGGAAGGGGAGAACCGATGGGAACCAATCTAGCCGAGTTAGAAACAATCATACGCGACTCGCTCGGCGACGAAGCCTGCCGTTTTGTCTTTCCTTCCTCTGTCGCCGCCGAGCACTGGCAAAAGGAAGCTCTTTGCTTCGGCTCAGTTCCAGCCCTGGCAGGGGAACGCTTTATAAGTTGGGATAGCTTTAAGGAGGCCGTTCTGGCAGGGAGTCTTGCGGGTATGAGGCCTGCCTACCGCGCCCTACGTCTTCTTTTTTGCGCCGACATCCTGGCTAAAAACGCCGCCAAGCCCTTTCTCAAGGCCCTTATTCCCCCTGCCCAGGCAGATGCCTGGCCGGCCTTTCTTTCCTCCTTGGCCTCCAGTCTGCCTGCGACATCACTTTTAGGCTCTGGATCTGAGCCCCTCTTGGCCGACTACGCCCGGATTCGGACGGACTATCGGGTCTTTTTAAAGGCCCGCGGCTTTTTTGAACCCAATTGGGAAATCCAAGGCTTTGATTCAGGCGGTCTTTGCTATCTTATCTTTTTTCCCGAGCTCATAGAGGACTTTCCCCTCTATGCGGAGACCCTCGCTTCCCGGCCTGCGAATGAGGTTCGGGTTATCCAGGGCCTTGCCCAGGGCCAGCCTGAACTGCGGCTCTATTCCTCCCTTCTTACCGAAATACGCAGCGCCCTTTCTCGTATCGGAGAGGCTATCGACTCTGGTGAGGCGGAACCCTCACAGATAGCCCTGAGTTTGCCGGGCCTAGGAGGGCTACGCCCCTACCTTGAACGTGAGGCGCGCATTCTGGGGATCCCGGCGGATTTCCGCTCCGGCCAGGCTTTGGACCAGTACCCGGCAGGCCGATTTTTTTCTCGCCTGGGGCGGGCGGCGGATTCCTCCTTTGCCTTTGAAGATCTGCGCGACCTCCTTCTCTGCGGGGGCATACCCTGGCGGGAACCCCACAAAGTGCGCCGCCTTATCCAGTTTGGCCTGCGCTACACCGTGCTCTGCTCCTGGAAGTCCTCTGGGCGGGAGATAGACCCCTGGTTGGCAAGCTTTCGTCGTTGCGGCTCCGGTTACGAGGCGGAAGAAGCCCTCTACCGCGGCCTTAAGACCCAGGTCCTCGCCTTAAGGGAGGCTAAGGCCTTTGCCGCCCTCAAGGCCGCATGGCAGGCCTTGAGCCATAGCTTCCTTAACCCGGATGCCTTTTGCGATGAGGTGGATAGGGTCTTTGCCCGCTGCGTTCTTGAGTTGGAGGCCTTGCGCCAGGCTCAACTGGACGCAGGCTTTGCCACCTGCCCGGCCGCCTACGGTCTTTTTTTGGAGAGCCTGAGCGCCGTGCGCTACGTTCCGCCCTCCCAGAGCGGGGGGGTACGCTTCTATGAATATAGGGTTTCCGCAGGCATCCGGCCCAAGCTCCACTTTATCCTTAACGCATCGCAGGTCGGGGTGGGTGTGCAGTACGGTGGCGCACCCTTTTTGCGCGAAGACCTGCGCTCCGGCCTGAACCTTGAACAGTTAGACGTCTCCGCCGATTTCGCCAAGGTCTATGCCCTCTCCGGCTCAAAGGTGATGATAAGCTGTTCATCGGAGGGGCTCGACGGGGCGCAGATACCCCACGGCTGTTTTGTGGTTCACAAGCCGGAGGAAGGTGGGGCTGAGGAAGGCGATGCGGCAGCTGGGCAAGCCCATCCCCTCAAGCAAGAAGTCGATTTTTATCTGGAGAGGGCTTCCTTTCCCTCCCGCCTGAGCTCTGTCAGACGTGCTTCTCTTGAGGCGGCGGCCCAGACCTTCTTGACAGACAAGGGCCTTGATATGTGCGCGCAGCTCGCCCCGCGGATGGGGAATACTGGGCTTGAAAATCTAAAATCGCTCAACGCGAGCAATCTGGGCGCCTACCGGTCTTGCCCCTTTAAATGGTTCTTTTCATCAGCTCTGCGCGCCCAGTTCGAGCCCAGCGGAATAGCCGCTTTTGACGCCCGCTTTATGGGCATAGCCCGGCACAGCGCCCTGGAGTATCTCTTTGGCCACATAGCTGCGGATGGGGCCTTTCACGCGGCGCGGCTGGCAGCCTACCTGGAAATGGCGGATCAAGCCTTGGAAGAGGCGCGGCGCTCCATGGAGGGATCGCGCGGTGTCTTTGCCGGTCTCATCCTCGAGGCGGGGCGAGAGGCCCTGGATTTGATTTTGAAGGATATCCTCAAGCGAGACGCCACCTTCTTTGATGGCGCGGAAATAGCGGCTGTGGAAAAAGAATTCTCGCTTGAGGCTTTTGCCGGCGGGCGGGAACTCGTCGGCAGGCTCGACCGCCTCATGCTCAAGGATGGTGAGGCTTGGATTATCGATTATAAGTCGAAAACCCTAGCCGCAAATAAATATGGCCGTGATAAAGATCATCCAGAAGACTTTGATTTTCAAATTCCCGCCTACGCGCTTCTCCTTGGAACCCAGGCGGAGCTTCGAATAGGAGGCGCTCTGCTGTACAACGTGAAGGACAAGAAATATCGGACCATAGTCGCGGCTGCCTGCCCAAGCCTCTGCCAAGGGCAAAGGGCGCGCATCCTTTCGCTCTCGGAACTTTTAGATCTTGAAGCCGCGCTGGGCCCTTTAGCCGCTAGCTATCTCGTCCGTATTGAAGCGGGTGATTTTATGCTAGCACCGCGGCGGGACCGCGAACGGCGCCGTTCCTGCGCGAATTGCAGTGAGCGCTCCATCTGCCGCATCCACTATCAGGTAAGGTAAAAGCCGTGAAAAAAAGGGAATTCGATGCATTTCAGCGGGCGGCCCTCGAGGAGTCGGGCACGGCAATCGTCTCCGCCGGGGCCGGTTCCGGCAAGACTACCGTGCTCACGGAGCGCTACCTGCGCTTGGTGCGCGACCGAGGCATGCCGATAGAGTCCATCCTCGCCCTCACCTTCACCAAAAAAGCCACCGGAGAGATGTTTTCCCGCATCCACGCTTCTTTAGCGGCGGAAGACTCGGAGTTCGTGCGCTCCCAGCTGGAAATTTTTTCCAAGGCCCAGATATCGACCCTGGATTCCTTTTGCGCCCGCATATCGCGCAGCGCCTGCGTAGCCTGGGGTTTCTCCCCGGACTTTTCTCTGGATGACGAGGTCCTCGTCGAGATGGCAAATAAAGAGGCCTTGGCCTTCGTGCTTGAAAAAAGAGAAAGCCCCATCCTCCGCCACCTCATAGGCCGCCATGGCTTTGAGCGGGTGTGCTTTGAAGTTTTTTCCGCCGCCGCCGCCCGCATGAGTCCCTCCCTACCCTTGGACTTTTCTGTTATGCCTGAGCGCCTGGAAGAGCATATCCGCAAACTTCGGGCTGAGGCCTATGAGCGGCTCGTGGAGATCGTGGACAGTGTCTACGCGGAGGGGGGCAAGGAAACACAGTCTCACTTCTGGTCGATTTTTAATTTCCCCCTGCCGGCTTTGGAGAGCCCGGAATTCCTAGCCCTTTGTTTGCAGATCAAATCTACTACTCTTCCCAAATTAACTTCTCGCTTTGGCACTGAAGCAGATGAGATAAAGTATAAGCTTCTGCCCATCCTTTTAGGATCCGCCACGGCCCTTGAACAGCTCCCTGACTACTGTGAGCTCTATGGGCTCTTGGGTGAATTCCAACTTAAGATCATAGCAAAAAAGCGGGCGGCCAATATCCTTTCATTCCACGATGTGGCAGAAATGGCGCGGCAAGCCCTCTTAGGCGACCATGCTCTGCGCGACTACTACAAACGCCGCTATCGGGCCATCATGATAGATGAGTTCCAAGACAATAATCGCCTGCAAAAAGACCTGCTCTACCTTTTAGCCGAAAAGCCCGGTAGCTGCGCTTTAGGACTGCCTTTAGCGGCTCAGATTGAGCCGGGCAAGCTCTTTTTCGTGGGCGATGAAAAGCAGAGTATCTATCGCTTCCGCGGGGCGGACGTTTCCGTCTTTCGCGGCCTAGGCGGGGAGCTGGGTCCGGAAGCGGCGCAGATAGACCTTTCCATGAATTACCGCTCAGAGCCGCGCTTGATAGATTTTTTTAATAGGCTTTTTTCCACCATCATGTCAGATTGTTCCCAAGTCTATGATGCGCGTTACAAGGAGATTGGCTCCCGCGCGGCAATCCCCGGCATAGAACCGCAGATCCTGCGTCTTATCTGTCCCCGCCTCGAGGCGGATGAAAATTCTCAAGATTTTAGTACGGATGAAGAGACGGGCAAGAACGGCGAAACATCAGAGTTCGTCTCCGAAATTGATGAAAATGCTGCGGATGAAGACCCGCTCTCAGCCCAAGACTCCGAGGCCTGGGGGATAGCCTCCTTCATCAAGGAATCCTCCAGCGGCGGCTCTGCCCCCCTCTTGGTTCGCGGGGAGGGCGATAAGCCCCGGCCGGCCCGCTATTCTGATTTTGCCATTCTCCTGCGCAGTACCGGCCGGCAGGTAAAACTGGAACTCTATTTGCGTGCCCTGGGCATAGCCTACCGCGCGGCAGACTTAAACGGTTTCTATTCCGAGGCTCCGGCAAACGACTTCTACGCTTGTCTGCGCTGCGCCCTCTACCCCCAGGATCGGGCCGTTTTAGCAAGCTACCTGCGCTCTCCCTTTGCCAATCTATCGGATGAAACCCTCGTCGGCTTTTTAAGCGATAAAGGCTTTTCCGGCTGGGAGGATATAGACGAGGCGCGTCTTGGCTCTTTGCCTGTGACGGAGTCGCTTAAGGCGCGCCGTGCCCTCTCTTGCCTTAGCTCCGTCCTTGCCATGGCCGATGTCCAGGCGATATCGCGCATCGTCGATTTTCTCTGGTACCAAGCCGGCTATCGGGACTTCATCTTAAGCCGACCCGACAACCATGCCTACCTGGAATTCTTCGACTTTTTCTTTAGCCTGGCGGACAAGGCGGACAAGGCCGGCAAGACCCTGGCCTCATTCATCGCCCAGTTGGAGATTCTGATGGGCGGTGGCGAGCGCCTGCGCGACTTAAGCCCCCCGCGCGAGGAGGCTGAGGGCGTACATATTATGACAATCCATAAATCAAAGGGCTTGGAATTCCCCATCGTCATCATCCCCGGCATAGAAAACACGGGAAATAATAAAGACGGCAACGGTCTTATCCACTGGTGGATGGACGACGTTCTCACGGTAAAAACTACAGACGAAGAAGGCAAGGGGCAGGATTTTATCCATCTTTGCGGCAAGGAAGAGCGCGATTCGATGGAGGCCGCGGAGCTCAAGCGACTCTTCTACGTTGCCTGCACCCGGGCGGAATCTCACTTGGTTTTTTCCGAGTGCCAACCCGCTAAGACGGATAAGAAGGGGAGCAGTCTGCGCAGCCTTTTAGACCGGGCCCTTGACGCGTCCGACGCCGCCGCTTACCTAGAGGCGCGAACGCTGCCCCAGCGCAACATAGGGGAATACAAGATCCTTATGGGGAAGATGCGCGGCGGGAGGGCAGCGCTTTCCAGTTTGCTTGAGAAAGTCCAATCCGCTCGGCCTCTTGATAGGCCGGCGCTACGCCGCGAGTTCAGCGCCACCGAGCTCAATGCCGCCTACGCCCAGGCGCGGGGCTACGCCCTGCCGGATGAGGATGCTCAAAGCGATTCTGCCGCGGATTCCTTTTCCGGCCCAGCCTTCGGTACCCTGGTTCACGCCCTTTTGCAACTGGCGGTCTTGTCTGGGTCCTTGGACGGGCCCCTGCCGCCCGCGGTTCAGGCTCTCCTGGATCAGCGTCAAGACGCTCCGGCTTTTTTTCAAGAGGCCCAGCGTTTGGCCCAGGTTTTTCTGAATTCTGATATCTACCGCAATCTTGCCCGTGCCCAGTGGAAGGCCGTCGAATATCCCTTTGTCTATAGGGAATCCACGCCGGAGGGAGATTGCTTCCTCCGCGGGGTTATCGACCTCATCTACGTCTTGGACGGCGAGTGCGTAGTAGTGGACTATAAGACGAATCTGCGGCGAGTGGAGGGGGAGTACGACCTGCAGATGAGCCTCTACCGCCGGGCGGCCGCCGCCCTACGCCCTCCGGCGCGGGTTCGCTCCTACCTTTTTTATCTGCGCGCTGGTGGGGCCTGTGAAGCCTCGCAAGACGTGGAAATCGCCTCCGTCTTGGAGGAAATCCGCGGAAAAATGACCGATAATCTAGAAGTGGGCTTCTTAGAAGGAGGGGCATGGCCAACCGAAGGATAAAACAGCTCCTCATGGGTTATGGGCTTCCAGAGGACGAGTCCGAACTGGGTTTGCGCGACTTAGCCGACGCTTACGTCGACCAGCGCCACCTCATATCCATCGGCCGCAACCTCAACGTGGAGCGTGACACCTCCAAACTCCTGCACATGATCCTCCATGTCTGCCGGCAGATCACCGCCGCAGACGCGGGTTCCATCTTTCTCATTGAGGAAGGGGGGAAGCTGCTGCGCTTTAAGTATGCCCATACCTTCTCGCTCAATCTGGACTACCAGGAATTCACCATGCAGCGGGACCGCGCGTCCATAGCCGGCTACGTCTCCATTTCAGGCGAAGTTCTCAACATCGACGACGCCTATGAGCTTGCCTCCGACCTGCCCTATAGCTTTAACCCCAGTTTCGACATGCTCAACGGGTATCGAACCAAAAGCATGCTGGTAGTGCCGATGAAGAACCACCTGGATCAGGTGATAGGGGTTATCCAGCTTATCAATTCAAAGGAAGATCCCGACTTGGCTCTCGGCGAACGAGCGGATCGTATCCGTTTGGAAACGCGGGAAGACTTCGAGCGTCGCGTTGTGCCCTTTAAGCATCGCTATGAGTCTCTCATGGTCGCCGTCGCCAACCAGGCGGCAATCGCCCTTGAAAATTCCCAGATGATCAAGCAGATTCTGGAGCAGTTCGAAGCCTTCGTGTCGGCATCAGTCATGGCCGTTGAATCCCGCGACCCCGCCACTTCGGGGCATTCCTTCCGCGTTTCCGAAATGGCGCGCGAACTGGCCAAGGCCGTGAACCAAACCCCTACCGGCCCCTACGCCCTGCGGCGTTTTAGCGATATCGAGCTCAAGGAGCTTGCCTACACCGGTTTGCTGCATGATTTCGGCAAGGTTTATATCGATCCCCAGGTCTTCCTCAAGGCTAAAAAGCTCTACCCGCGCGACCTGGATTACCTCCTTATGCGCATTCGCTACCTGCGCCGCTCCGGGCAAACGGCATTCAACCAGCGGGAATTGGAATGCCTGGAACTTCAAAACAGCCAAGAGCGCGAGGAGCTCATACGCCTGCGTTCGGAGGTTCTGGGGACCTTGGATGGCTTGGAACCGACTATCACGAAGCTCAACGAACCCCAAGCGCAAGACCTTGACCCGCAGGCGGAGATAGACCGCATCCTCGGAATTCGCCTGCCGGAATTCCTTGTCGGCCTGGACGGAGAGACGATTCCCCTCCTCACGGAGGAGGAAATGCTCAATCTGCGCATCCCGCGCGGAAGCCTCAACGCTGCCGAACGTGCCGTAATTGAAAGCCATGTCGAGCACACCTATGCCTTCGTCTCAAGGATTCCCTGGCCACCTGAGTTCAGAAATATACCGGAATACGCCTACAAACACCATGAATTCCTTGACGGTTCCGGCTATCCACGCCATCTGCACGCCCCTGATATTCCGCTTCAAGCCCGGATTCTCACCATCTGCGACATCTTCGACGCCCTGATCGCCGCTGACCGACCCTATAAAAAGGCCTTGCCCTTAGACAAAGCCCTTGGTATCCTCTCAGACATGGCCGAAAGCGGAAAACTGGACGCGGAGCTCCTGCGAATCATGATGGAAAAGCGCGTCTGGGACAAAATACCGCCGCGGCCTAGGCTTAAGGACCAGGGTTTGCCCGGATCGGTCACCCTATGAACGGCGCCCTTCTTGTCTTCTTTTTAGCTGCCCTACTTGGCCTCAGTCTCATTATCCTCCTTTTAGCCCTTAAGCGAGCAAAACTGGCAGCCCAGTTGCGCGAGCTGAGGGAATACTCCGAATTGGCTCAGTCCAAGTTGCGCGGTCTGGAAGAGGGGCTGGAAGCCGCCCGTTCTGAGTGTATCGAGGCTGAGTCGCAGGCAGACGCGGGTATAGATCTGGACAAAGAGCGGCTACGAACCCTCATGCGGGTACGCGGCGCCATTAATTCCCTTTCCGAGGAATCCTCCTCAGCCGACGCAAAGTCCCTCGACCTAGCCAGCTCGGCCATGGGCCTCAACGCCTTTGCCGATATGCAATCCGATTCCATTCGCGAGGTTTCATCCGCCATCGTCCAAATGGACGCCCAGGTGAAGAGCGTGGCAAAGTTGGCTCAAACGCGGCGAGACCGGGCCCTCTCACTCGGCTCCGTGGTTCGCACAGGCGGGGAAAAGATCTCCACCACCAACAACAGGATGCAACTCACCGCCCGCGATCTCTCAAAGATAGAGCAGATTGCCGCCATCATAGACGATATCGCCCAGCAAACATCCCTACTGGCCATGAACGCCGCCATCGAAGCCGCCCACGCCGGCCAATACGGCCGAGGCTTTTCGGTTATTGCCGGCGAGATTAAAAAACTCTCGGAAAAGACGGCCCTCAATGCCCGCGGGATAGGGGAATCCATCTCCGTCATTTCAGAGCGCGTCTCACAGGCGGTCACCGCCTCTGACGAGTCAGCCCAATCCTTTCAGGCCGTCAGCGACTCCGTCACCGATTTCGTTTCCGCCCTCGACGAGATATCCAGTTCTATGCGCGAGCTTGCAACGGCTAGCACTGAAATTCTCAACTCCACCACCCAAATAAGCGCCGTCACCGAGAGTATCAAGGAAAACGCCCGCTCCTTCCAGGAGGGCTCTTCCAAGGTGGAGGAATCCTTCTGCTCCCTGGATCGTATGATCGCCCACGCCAAATCCGCCGCCGACGAGGCGGCCTTGGCCTATGCCTTGGAATCTGGAAGCGGCATGATTGAGTCCGAAGCCTCGGATTCAAGTGGCGACGATCCGCTCTCCGCCCTCACCGCCGCCATCCCGCCCCCTTCTCGGCCAAAGGCCGCAGGGGAAAAATCAATAGATGAAATCTTAAGCGCGGAAGAAGAGATATCCCTTGAGGATCTCTTGTGAAGTTTCCGGTTAGTAAAGGTTTTTCCCCCATTTTTTGGACCTTTTTTGGGGTTTCGGCCATGACCCTGGGCGGGGGTTTGGCCATGGTTCCGGTGATGGCGCGGGAAATGACAAAACGCCAATGGCTCTCCGAACCGGAATTCTACATGGTTTTTTCTGCCGCTCAAGCCTTTCCCGGTCCCATTGCCCTTTCGCTCGCCTTTTTTCTGGGGCGGAGCCTTAGTGGAAATCGGGGGGCCTTTGCCGCCAGTCTCGGCGTGCTCTTGCCCCCGGTTCTCTCCGTTCTCCTTGTCTACTCTTTAGTCGAATGGCTGGGGCGCTCCGCCATGCTCAGAGATTTCTTTGCCGGGGTCTACGCCACCGTCCCCGGTTTGGCTGCAGCCCTCATCTACCGCATGCTCAAGAATTCGCATTGGAGCCTGCCTGCCTTAATCTACGCCATCCTCTTGGCAATAGCCTTGGTGGTTTTTAAGGCCTTGGCCGTGCCTATCTTTTTTGGGGCTTGCGCCCTCTGGTACCTAGGAAGGAGCCTATGGAAATCTGGAAACTTATCCTAACCTTCCTCAAGATCGGTGCGGTTTCCTTCGGCGGAGGCTGGACCGTCGTCGGCCTCATTCACGACGAGGTATTGGCTGCCGGGCTCATGTCGGAAATGGCATTCACCGAGGCGGTGGCCATTGCCCAGTTGACCCCCGGCCCCGTAGCCCTGAACATGGCAACTTTGAGCGGTTACCGGAGCGCCGGCCTCCTGGGGGCCTTTGTCGCCACCCTCGCCGTCATTGCCGTCCCGCTGGCATCGATGATCCTCGTCGGCATTCTTGCTACGCGCATCCGCTGGCTTTCACGGGAGAGGCTGGGAGAATCCCTCAAGATCGGAGCCCTTGCCATGACAGGCATGACAGCCTGGTCGCTTAGCTTTTCAGATGGTTTTTCCTGGCGGATCATTCTCTTTTCCGTCATTTCCTTCCTTGCTTCCGCTTTTACCCGCATCCACCCGGCCCTCCTCATTCTTTCCTGCGGGGCCCTCAATCTTGGCTTAGGCCTCATTCTGCGCGCGATATGAGCTTTACTTTGCCCATTCGCGCGGCTATTCACTTGCGCCCGGCTAAAAGGGCTGGTAAGATAAGCTGATGGAGAAAGAAAGCATCCTCATCGTTGAAGATGAGAAGATCATAGCCCTCGACCTCTTGCGCCGCCTGGAACGCTTTGGCTATGAGGTGCTCGGCACGGCCGTAGACGCCAAGGAAGCCTTTGCCATAGCCGAAGAGCAGCGGCCGGACCTGGTTCTCATGGACATCATGCTTTCCGGAAGCGCCGACGGGATAGGCTTGGCCATTGAGATGCGCCGTAAGTTGGGCACGGCTATAGTCTTCATAACCGCCTACGCGGATTCCTCCACCCTGGCCTCCGCCCGCGAAGCCGAGCCCTACGGCTATATCCTCAAGCCCTTTAAGGAGCGCGAGCTCTTTACCACTATCGACATAGCCCTCTATAAAAGCTCGATGGAACGCAAGATGCACCGCCAAGAGCGGCTTTTCTCCGCTATTTTGCATTCCATCAACGACGGCATCATCGCCACCGACAACGACCTCTGCGTGCTGTTTATGAATCCCGTGGCGGAGGAGCTTACCGGCTGGACCGAGGCAGAGGCCCAGGGCCTTCCGGTTTCCCAGGTGGCGGGCATCCGCGACCCCTTGAGCGCAAAGACCATCTTTGAGGCCTCTATAGCCTCCATCGCGGAATTCCCTCTCTTTTTCAGCGAATCGATTATTTTAGATCGGAGCGGCAAGGAGATCGTCATAGACGGTTCGCTCGCCCGTATCCGCGAGGCGGGAAACTCGGTAGAGGGCTTTTTGCTTGCGATGCGCGATATAACCGAGATCAAGACCTTAAGCGCCAAGGTGGATTATCAAGCCAGCCACGATATTCTCACCGGCCTGGCAAACCGCGAGGAATTGGCCCTCAAGTTGCAAGAAGAAGTAAGCCGCCTAGCCGCGGGCAGCGGAGATGAATCATCCCTCCTTATCATCGATATAGACCGCTTTAAGGCCATCAACGACAGCTGTGGGGCCTTGGCCGGTGACGAGCTCTTACGCCAAACCGCCAGCTATATCCGAGACCTCACCTCGCGCAACGACACTGCCGCCCGCACCGGCGGCGACGAATTTGCCGTCATTTTGCGCGGCTGCGGTGAAATAGACGCGGTGCGGGTAGCCAAGCGTTTGCAGGACGCCCTCATCGAGCATAAATTCCTGTGGCACGGCACTGCCTATCCGGTAAGCCTTTCCATCGGCGTCGTGCCCCTCAGTCATTCCACCCTGGACGTGCACAGCCTTCTGGCCGCCGGCGACGACGCCTGTTCCATAGCCAGCGAGGAGGGCGGCAACCGCGTCAACGTTTTCTTAGCGGCGGATTCCCGCTACGAAAGGCGGCGAGACGAAAAGCAGTGGATCGGGCGCATCACCAGCGCCGCCAGGGAAGGGCGCTTCGTCCTCTACCGCCAGCCCATTGTCCCAACCGATACCTCAGGCCCGCTTCTGGCCAAGCAAGAAATACTCATTCGCATGATTTCCGAGGAGGGCGGCATTACCCCGCCCGGAGACTTCATTCCCGCCGCGGAGCGCTACAACCTTATCAACGACATCGACCGCTGGGTGCTTGAGCATTCCATGCGCGGCATTCGCGGGCTCTTGGATTCGCATGATCCCGTGGCCGCCTGCCTCTTCTCCATCAATCTTTCCGGCCAATCCTTGCTGGACGACGGCCTGGCCGCCTATATCATAGATCTTTCCTCGGCCTACGCCATAGCGCCGGAAAAGCTCTGCTTTGAGATAACCGAGACGGCGGCCATCCAGAACCTCTCCTATGCCACGCGCTTTATCAAAGCCCTCAAGGACAAGGGCTTTACCTTCTCCTTGGACGATTTCGGCTCCGGGTTTTCCTCTTTCGGCTATTTGCAAAACCTTCCGGTAGACTACCTCAAGATAGATGGCGCTTTCGTGCGCGGCATGGCTGAAAACCCGGTCAACTACACCATGGTCGAGTCCATCAATTCCATGGGCCACGTCATGGGCTTAAAGACCATAGCCGAATTCGTCATCAACGAGCCCACCTTCGACTTAGTGCGTAAGATCGGGGTGGACTACGCCCAAGGCTACGCAATTTCAAAACCCGTTCCCCTCAACAATCCTGAGATCGGCGGGGCTTCCGGCTCGGCATGACCCTGCCTGAGGGGATTCTTTCTGCCCCCTGCCAAGCTGTCGTAAAGGGCTCCGGTTTGGACGCCCTGCCGCGCACGAAGCTCGTAGCCTTTCGCTCCGGCCATGGCGGGAATCTTTCTAGCATCTCAACCGAGTTGCGCCTTGAACTGGATAGGGCATATGCTGAGGGTAAGCGTCTCTCACAGCCCCAGGCCGTCCTCAGCTCGGCCCCTCCTTCCGCCTTTCCGCCCGACTGCGCCCCCCAGGAATTCTATGAGGCTTCGCTATGCCTCGTTTTCGTCTCCAGCCTTGGAAGCGACATCGACCTTGAAATAGATGCCTTATTTGCCTCCGGAGCCTCCCTCCGCGGTAGCTTTTTAGACTCCTGGGGTTCGGAATCTCTCGAGGCATTCAACGAATCAATCCATGAGGGGCTGAAACTTCAGGCGCGGAGAGAGGGCCTACGGGCAAAAAAGCTTGGATCCACCCTGCGCTTTTCTCCCGGTTACGGCTCTGTTCCCGTGCAAGCGAACGCTTCCTGGCTCTCTCTTTTTCCACAATTCCCTCTAAGCGCCTCTGCGCAGAGCGGAATTCTTTGCCCACGCAAGAGCAGTGTCTGCCTCCTTGCCTGGGATACCTGACTTCTGTCGGTTTTCCTGCTATCATCCCTTCCTATGAAAGACTTGACCGAGGGCAACGAAGCGAAACTCCTTGTCGGCTACGCCACACCGATGCTGCTGGGGAATCTTTTTCAGCAACTCTACAACACGGCGGACTCGGTGGTAGTCGGTCGGATTATCGGCCCGGAGGCCTTGGGGGCGGTCGGCGCGAGCGTATCCATCATCTTCCTCATGGTGGCCATGGCCATGGGCATTACCCTGGGCCTTTCGGTAATCATTTCGCAATTCTACGGGGCTAAGGACATGGATAAGGTAAAGGCGGCCGTGGATACCGCCTACGTCTTTACCTTCGCTGCCGCGAGTTTGGCGACCGTCATCGGCCTCCTTATCACAAAGCCTCTCTTGCTCGTCCTCAACACCCCGCCTGAGCTTATCGAGCAAGCGAATATCTACCTCCTCATCATTTTCTCCGGCTCGCTTGGGGTTTTCGGTTTCAATCTTGTCAGCGCCATCCTGCGCGGTTTGGGAGATTCAACCACGCCCCTGATTATCCTCATAGCCATGACCCTTTTAAACATCGTTCTGGATATCTACTTTGTCGCCGTGCTGCGTTGGGGCGTGGCCGGTGCGGCCTGGGCAACCGTTATTTCGCAGGCCATTTCCTTCGTCGGCGCCCAAATCTACTTAAACCGCGTTTCGCCGGTGCTCAAGCTAGACTTGCGGCGAATTCGCTTTGATTTTAGTATTTTTAAAAGTAGCCTGCGTTTGGGATTGCCCTCGGGGGTGCAACAGATGGCTGTCTCTGTGGGCGCTATGCTCCTCTTGCGCGTTGTCAATGGTTTTGGGGCGGCAACCGTTTCCGCCTATTCAGCCGCAATGCGCCTGGAGACATTCGCTTTCTTACCGGCCCTCAATATCGGCATGGCCGTAACCGGCTTTACCGGTCAAAATATAGGCGCCGGAAAAACCGAGCGCGTGGCGCGTGGCTTCTTAGCCGGTCTCTTGCTTTCCGGCGGCATATCGGTACTTGTCGGGGTCGGTTTGGCCGTATTTGGCAGTTTTCTCATTTCCGTTTTTACCACCGATATCCAGGTTATTGCCCTGGGCGCGGACTACCTACGGATCGTCGGGCCCTATTTCTTCATATTCGCCGCCATGTTCGTGGCCAATGGGGTCTTACGTGGGGCTGGGGCCGCCTTCCTGCCCCTCTTTTCCACCCTCATGGCCCTGTGGATCGTCCGCCTTCCCTTGGCCATTTTTCTATCCAGCATCCTTGGCGCACGCGGCATCTGGTGGTCAATCCCCGCCGGATGGGCGGGTGGGGCTATCATAGCCTTAGTGTATTATTTTTCCGGAAGATGGAAGAAGCTTTCCCTCATTAAGCGGGCCCACCCAGGCGGCCCTCGGCCGCCTCAGGGCGCCTAAATCCTTATTTAGTTCCCCGAACCTTGTTGTTCTGTTTCAAGCGCAACGCACATTTTGAGCGAAGTATGGGTAGGAGGTGCAACGATGCACAGACCGCCCTTTTGTCCCAACCCGAACTGCAAGCTTCATCAGTACCAGGCTGCAGCTAAGGCCCGCCACTTCTGGATCCTCTCAGGCTGCTACTACACCAAGGTGTCTGGACGAGTCCAGCGCTTTACGTGTACGCACTGCGGCACAGGTTTTTCTGAACGGACTGTCTCTATTGACTATTATTGTAAGAAAAATCTCGATTACCGTGAGATCCACCGCGCCAGCGTAGAGGGGGAGAGCGTTTCCTCCATCGCACGCAATCTTGGCTGCAAGGTCGACAGCATTGTCAATCGGCAGGAGCGACTAGGCCGTAATTGCATCGCGATGCAGGCCCGTCTCCTCGCTACCCATCATCTGAGCGAGGACCTCAGCGCCGATGGGTTTGAGAGCTTTGATCGTTCACAATATTTCCCCAACAACATCAATACCCTTATCGGGACAGGGTCTCAATTTCTTTATGCATATACACATGCAACCATACGCCGCAAGGGCCGTATGACCAAGGCGCAGAAAGCAAAACGGGCAGTCTACGATGAACTCTTTAAGCCGCCCCCTGCCGCACTTCGGACAGCCTTTAGCCGCCTCATGGAGAGCATCGACCCGATATGGGATAAAAAAGAACATCCAAACCTCGTGCTTAAAACTGATGAGCACCCGGCCTATCCTTCCGCTATACGCCGCGTCGCCGCCCTCAAGCAGGCTCAGGCCGACAAGAGTTTTCAGCATCAGCAATACTCTTCAAAGCTCGCGCGCGGGCTCCACAATCCACTCTTCCCCGTCAACTATTATGACCGTGAGCTACGCAAGGATATCGCCGCCTATCATCGTGAATCGACATGTTTTACTCGCAACGTCGCCAACGGACTTGAGCGTTTCAATCTCTACATAGTCTGGCACAACTATGAGAAGCCGTATCGCATCGTATCGAAAAAAGAGAAGCCATGCAGCCATGCGGAAAAGGCTGGCATAAAAGCAGATGCTATTATGCTCGAAAAGTCGCGGCTCTACCGGGATCGGGCTTTTCTCTCTCACCAGAAGCTAAATGATGAAGCGAAAAAGATATGGCTCAGGGGACATCCCACTCCGCTCAAGGAAAAAGCGGAATACTGCCAGGGCTTTTCCAGGATTGGAGAGAAACAAGGTTCGGGGAACTAAAAAATCCTTATGCCTCCGACCAGAGCCTCACCAGGGAAATGATGGTTTTAGCCGCCAGCACCATCTCGGAAAGGGAGGCCCATTCGAAGCGTGAATGCATGTTGTAGGAACCGGTAAAGACATTGGGGCTGGGAATACCCATCTCCGTCAAGCGTGAGCCATCTGTGCCCCCACGGATGGGCTTTGATATGGGCTCAATCCCGTTTTCACGGGCCGCGGCAAGCAAGCGTTCCATGACAAGGGGGGCAGCCTCCAGTTTTTCCTTCATGTTGAGGTACTGCTTCTTGAATTCCAGATCGACCTTCCCACCCGGATAGCGGGCTTCCACCGCCTTGGCTATGGCCTTTACGTTTTCTATCCGGGATTGCATCCCCTCCATGCTGAAGTCCCTCAAGTAGAGTTCGCATTCCGCCTTTTCCAGGTCTCCCTTTACCTCTATCGCGCAGTAATAGCCGTACCAGCCGTCGCTAGACTCTGGGCTTTCGGAGCGGGGTAGGGAGGCGATAAAGTCCGCGACCATCGATGTCGCATTAGCCAGCTTGCCGCGGGCCGAGCCCAAATGAATAACCTTGCCGCTACAGAGTACCCGTACCTGCCAGGCGTTGAAGCACTCCGCCTCTACCTCTCCCAGACCGCCAGAATCCATGGTATAACAGGCCTCGGCTTCCAGCCACTCGCTCTTAAAAGCGTCCAGGCCCTTGCCGGTTTCCTCGTCCGGTGTAAATACGATCTCCAGTTTTCCGTGTGCAAACCCTGGGTTTTCTAAAAGAAAACGCAGGGCGCTCATGATTTCAGACATGCCGGCTTTGTCGTCAGCGCCTAAGAGGGTGGAGCCGTCGGTGCAGATGATGGTGTCTCCCTGCCGGTTTTCCAGTTCCGGATAGGCGCGTGGATCGAGGCTCCGCTGGTCGTCCAAGCGGATGCTTTGGCCCTGGTAGTCCCTGATGACCTGAGGGCGCACATCCTTGGCGCTCACGTCGCTGGATGTATCTACGTGGGCCATGAGTGCCAGGCAGGGCGCCTTTTCCTTCCCGGGGCTGGCGGGAATCCTGGCAATCAGGTAGCCATGGGGATCAAGGCTGATATCCCGAATTCCCATGGCCGAGAGCTCGGACTCCAGCAGTTTAAGCAGATCCCACTGACAGGGGGTTGAGGGAATGGTGGTGGCGTGGCGGTCTGACGTGGTCTCTATCCTGACATAGCGGAGAAAGCGCTCAAGGATGTCAGCCGGGAAAAAAGCCTCACGCAGGGCCTGTGTTTTGTCGTTCATGGCTATAGTATGGCCTAAGACGAGGGCCTAAGGCAAGAAAGGCTTTTTTGCCTTTTCGGCCTCATTATCTTGTTGATTTCCCAAAATCGTAGTATTATTGAGCCTGGACAGGTCTAATCCTATGTCCTGGAAAGGAATGATCTTGATCAAGCGCGTTGTGGGAAGGATAGGTTTTCAATTTCTCCTCATTGGCCTCATCTTGGCCTTTTTCGCGTCCTGCGATGTCTCTGGAGACGTATTTTCCCCTTCCGAAAAAAACCAGCTTTTTAGTGCTGAACTCAGGCTTCTTTCAAGCCAGACCCTGTCTACGCCCGAGAATACGGCCCAACCACTGCCCGGAAGCATCATCCTTGACGGGGCAACGCTGAAGCCCGGTTCCTCATTCAACCTTTTCTGCAAGGCATTGTCTGAGGATTCCCCCTTAAGCGCCGCGTCGCTGAGTCTCTCCTCCGGAACGGGCCTCGTAGCACAGCTTCTCTTTGCCTTGCAAGATCAAAGCCTTGCCCCAGCCCTTGCCTCGCTTGGGGTGGCAACCGGCTATGTTGAGCGGCTCCAGGGGGAGGCCCTGCCGGTCCTTCTCCCCGCAGATATTGCCGCCGGGGCCTATAGCCTAAAGATTGAGTTTTTTGATGCCCAGGAAAGTCTCTTTGTCAAATCCTACTCCATCTTTATCCTCGATACAGAACCCCGCATCGATTCCATTCAGGTCTGTCCCGCCTCGGTCAGTCCCGGCTCGGTTGCCGTTCTTCAGGCATCCGTTTCGGCGGACCAGTCCCTTGACCCCTACCTTGTCTGGAAATTCGGTCCCAGCCTTCTCGGGGCCGGCCGCCTTGCCGACGGCGCCGACCAGCTTCTGTGGAAGACCCCGGATTCAAGCGGTGTCTATTCTCTCAGCCTCTTCGTTTACCCCTTTCCCCCTAACGGGGATTCTCCCTACGCCTTCCCTGCATCGCTTTCAAGCACGGCCAGCGTCATCACGCAGAAGCCAAAGGCAGACCCCATCGATAGCTTTGCGGATCAGCGGGGCTTTTACTCCCTCTTCCATTTTGACGGAAACTTCAAGGATGTCGGATATCGGCCTGAGGCTTCAAGAATATCCCTTCCAAACCCAAAGCGCGCCCTCATCCTCGGCCTCGGTTATGGGATTCCCCTCGATGTCGGCGCGGGTCTTTCCTTTGATGAGTACCTCCTCCCCATCCGTGAGGGAAGGCTTGAGGCTCTGAGCATCATGGCCCGTTTTCTTCTTCCTCAGCGGGAAAGCGGAAGTCTCTTTCGCTCCGAATCAGGTCTGCCCGGTTTCAATGTGGAGCTTGGGGTAGATGCCGACGGACAGTACTATCTGAGCCTGTCAAACCGAGAAGACAGGGTTATCTCCCTATCCGGCATAGTTTCCGATGGGCGCCTCCATGATCTGGCGGTGAGTATCATTCCCCAGGGGTCGGGTTACTACCTAGGCTGGTTCTTGGATAACAAGAGCATGGGCGGAGAGTTCTTGGAAATCGACCTTCCCCTGCCCAGCTCCTTCGGACGGTCCTTCCTTGGTGGGTCGATCCCGGTTGTTTTCGATGAATTCGGCATTTATTCCAAGCAAAGCCCCTCTCTCGCTACCGGCGCCTGGGATGGGGCCTTCCCCGCCCTCAAGCGCTCCCAATACCGTGATGGCCTTTTGCTAGCCCTTGGTTTGGACTCTCCCCGCCTTGATCCGAGCCTAGCCGCCCAGGGGAAGGTGTATTGGGATTCCGGTTTTCTCAATATGGGCCCTGAGGCATCGCTAGCCTTCACGCTGCCGCAAAAGCCGGAGGGTGCGTATCGCCTTGAGCTGAACCTAGCCCAAGAAGCTAAGCAAAAATTTATTTTTGAGATCATCCAAGAAGATACAATAGTAGCAAGCATAGACTCCGATGGCCAGGTGCGTTCGGCACAGGGGGAGCTGGGAAGGATTGACCTCGGTTCAAATAATAAGTTGGAACTGAGCTTTTTCTTCGCTGAGGGCTCGTGTTCCCTCCTCTCCGGGGCCCAAAGCATCAAGCTTTTTAGCCTGGGTAAAAAAACGCCCGAGCTACGGCTTCGTTGTCTAGATGGTAAGGAAGGGCTTGTGCTTGATTCGATCCTGCTCAGACGGCTTTCTGAATTGGAAGTGGCGAATATCCAGGGAAAAACGCCCATACTTGAAGCCGGCGCGGGCAAGGCCCAAAACCTAGCCCTGCTTCTTCCCTAAAACCACCACCGTTTTTTGCCCTCAAAATTGCCCTTCCCGCCCTTTACAAGCAGTGTCTCATGTTCGATACTACTAATCGTGGTAGGGAAATGATTCTAAATTTTGTTTTCTACCTCCAAGTGTGTTAGATTACTGTGCATTAAGGAGTCTTAAGAGATGAAACGCATTGGTTTGAGCGTCCTTGCGCTCGTCCTGATAACAGCTTTGTATTCCTGCGTCAGCTCACCCACTTCGGGGGCCTCCTCGGATGATGGGGAAGGCAAGCAGACCTCTACAGAGGAAAGCCAGGACAAGAAGCGGGCTCGCGAGCTTATTACCGGTAGGACTGAGGGCAGCGGGGCTTCCAGCGCCGTAAGCGGCAGTGGGACTTCAACCACCGAAACGTCTAAAGATAGCTCCAAAGATACTGCGGTAGCCCCAGTCGACTCTGTCGATGAAAGCGATCTCCCCGCCGAGCCTACGGCTGCAGAGATCAAATTCCTTGAGAGCTACTTAGCAGCCCTCAAGTACATGGTTTATTACGACGAAGGCGCCGGGGTTCCCACGCAGATAGCCAAAACCGCCATTGCCCAGGCAAACCGTTACCTTATAGAGAAGATGGGAGTTCAGCCCATCGACCTTGAGACAGTTGAAAAGAAGAAGGCCGACGAAAGGGAGGCCTACAAGACGGAGACGGGCAATTCCGTGGATTACATCCAGTTCATCGCCCAAAAACTCAACGCGGACGTTTATTTGGAAATCTCCTTGAGCGTTTCTAATGAAGCCAACAACGGCAAGTATTATTCCACGGCCGTAGGCTCCATGAAGATATTCAACGCTTCCACCGGAGATCTCTTGGGCTCCATTGCCATGAATAGCCCCAAGGTTATCGGCAATAGCCAGGACGCCGCCACTACCAACGCCATCGCCGCCTCGGTGTGGATGGCCATGCCCAAGATGGCAGACCAATCCAAGTCCCTGCTCAATAAGGCTTGGCGCGACGGCATCCGCTATGAGATCGTATTGCAGAGCACCCCGGACTCCAGGAAGATGTCCCAGCTCCGCAGGCAGCTTCTCAAGAAGATCCGCAGGATTCAGCAGGATTCCTACTCCGCTCAGGAAACCCGTTGGTCCGTGTACACCTTCAAGAAATCCGACACTATTGAAGATATTATCTACGATGCGGCGGAAATGGTTCAAATGCGTGATATATATTTAGTGTACTCGAGAGGAAAGAGCTTCGTGTTCAACACGGGCATGTAATTGGGAACATGGACGGCCCCCGCCGTAGGGGGGGGACTGTCCTTAATCCGGCGGCGAATAAATATCCGCCAACCCGGAATGGGATGCGGATGTACATCCGCCTGGGAATACGTTAAGGAGGGAACTGTGAAAAAGGTAGTATTGATCGTAAGCGTGCTTCTCGTGGCCCTGAGCCTGCTGGCCTGCGTCAGCAAGCCTGCCAAGAACGAGAAGGCTGGAACCTTGGCCGACTCAAAGAGCGTGAATCGCCCTGAAATCATTGATTACAAGGGTTCTGAGTTCAACGCCAATCCGCCCGAATGGATTCAGGTCTTTATCGAGAGCGACATCTCCGGCGTAGAGCAGTTGGCCCGCTATAAGGACAAGTACTGCGTCGTGGTAGAGATGGACGGCAAGGACAAGGAAGGCGTGATGCTGGCCCTGGCCAACCTCAAAGCCCCGGTTGAGATCGCCGGCCGCATTTCCACCCGCGTCCAGCAACGTTTTGCCGGCGCTCAGGTTGGCGACGTGGACAAGATCGAGACCTACATGGAGAACGTGGTTAAGGTAGCCCGCGAAGCTTCCTTCTCCGGTTTCGGAAAAGAAGGCGAGACCTGGACCTATCTCCAGTACTTCAAGCCCGGCCCCAAGAAAGAACTCGACAAGGCCGTGTATCGCGGTTATCAGCTCTGGTCAATCTCCAAGGCCGACCTGCAGAAGCAGGTAGACGCCATGCTCAGTGGCGAAGCCAACAAAGAGAAGACCCCCGAGAAGCAGACCGCTATCGATCGCGTGAAAGAAGCCTTCTACGAGGGATTCTAAGCCGATGCAGCTAGGCGGGCGCGTTGTCGTCCGCCTGTGACGCCAAGGGGCTGTCAACGCGTTGGGCGCCGTCGGCGTCTTCGCGCGTTGACAGCTTTTTTTATGGAGAGATTGCTATGAAACGAATCATCGCGGCCATTACCGTCTGCCTCCTCTTCCTTGGCTGCGTATCAACGCCTAGCCAGGCGCAGAAGGCCCCCGAATGGGTTTTAGATACCCCGGATCCAGACGCGACCTATACCTACTTCGTAGGCGATTCCTCCGACACATCGGGGGACCAAACCAAGGCCACCGAGCAGGCCGTGGGCGTCATCATCTCGAATATCGTAAAATATATGGGCGTGAAGATAAACGCCGAGTTCGTAGGCGATACCCAGGCGACCCTGGATTCCTACGCCGCGAACATGAAACAGAAGATAACCGAAACCTCTCAAGCTAGAATCGTGGGCTTTACGGTCACGGAGAAGTTCATCTCCCGCCCCAAAGACAAGGGGAGCAAGACTATTAACGCCTACGTGCTGGCAAAGTATGAGACTAAGGAGCTCAATAAGGAGCGCGACCGAATCCGCAAGCTTATTGAGGAGCAGGAAAACATGGTTCTCGTGCCTGAGAAGGCCGGGAACGATGCCTTGGCGGCCGGCCGTTACGCAGACGCAGTTCAATCCTTCCTTCAAGCCGCCGCCGGGGCTGCCTCGGTGGACGTTGACAACAAGGAGATCAAGGTAGAGCGCAATCTCAACTCGGCGCGCAATGCCCTCCTTCCCTTGCGGCTTATCCGCGTTTCCGCGCCGGTCGGTATCGGCTTAGGCCAAGACCCCGCGGAGCCCTTTGTCATCAAACTGGTTAAGGGAGAAAACGATAATGGCCCGGGAGTTCCTGGGGCTAAATTGGCCGCCAGCTACCAGCGCAAGATGGCATCAGGCCGCCTAACGAATAAAACCGAGGACCTAGCCTCGGATGCCAAGGGCTTGGCTTCTATAAAGCCGCCGGCCTACGATTATGTTGGAGCAAGCAAGGTTGCCTTCTCCCTCAATATGGGCTCAGCCATGGATCTTTTGGACAGGATCCCTGCAAAGTACGAGTCCCTCAAGGATTCCGTGCGCCGGGAAATCAGTTCCAAGTACGTAGAGTTTGAGTTTAAGATTGGCTCCGACGCCAAGAATATTCCCCTCCAAGTAGTCGTGCTTGATTTCGATGAGGCCGGCTCAGCCCAGGGCTCCTTGGCTCAGGGCGCGATCATCGACGGTTTCCTTAAGGAAAAATTCAAGGCTACCGCCGCTAACGCCGCAAAGGCCGCCGTCCAGGGCGGAGATGAAGCCGCTATCCTTACTCAGGCAAAGGCCCTTGGGGCTAAGCGTCTTGTCTACGGCAGCGCTCGGCTTGAGTCGGTAAAAAAAGACGGCGGGGCCTTTGTGGTTTCCTGCCGCGTTTCCCTAAGCGTGCTTGACGTGGATTCCGGAACGGTCATTTCCGTATCCGAGAAATCCGTCAACGCTATCGGCACGAGCGAGTCCGAAGCCCGCGCCAACGCCTATCGGGACTCCGGCCGCACTGCGGCCAAAGACCTTATGGCAAAGCTTTAAGATTCATTGAGATCAAAAGAAAAGGGGCTGTCCCGCGTGGGCAGCCCCTTTTTTATCTCTATGCTTGTCTGCGCCATCCGCGGAGAAAAAACCTAAAAAAGCCCTTTCATATCTTGGATACGGTTGGTGACTATCCCCGAGCAACCGGAATCAATGAGACGGCGGGCGATAGCTGGGTCGTCGACCGTCCAGGGGATGATGGCGTGTTTTCTTCCCATGCCCAGGCGCAGGATGTTCAGCCCACCCATATAGCGGTGGTCGGGCTTGAGAAAGTCGCAATTGGAGATAAAGGCCCCAATGCCAAAGCGCAGGATGTAGGGCAGTTCCTTAACCTTGCTCCAGAGAATACCGGTGGCAATATCTGATCTGATTTCCTTCAGATAGACGAGGGGGAAGGGATTGAAGCTGCAAACGCATACCCTAGAGTCAAGCCCGAATTCGCTTATCAGGTCTGAAAGCTGTTTCTCTATACCCGTCCTTTCCTTTGTGCGCGACTTTATCTCTATATCGTAGTAAACACTGTCGCCCAAGGTTTGGAAAACCTCGCGGAGGGTGGGTATGCGTTCGGCGCAGAATTTCTTATCCATCCACGAGCCTATATCCAAGGTCTTCAGGTAATCCAAGGGAGAGGCGCTTATCAAGCCGGAAACCCCGGCAATCCTATCGAGGCTATCGTCGTGAAATACCACGAGCTCCCCACTGGCACAGCGATGGATATCTAGTTCGATGCCGGGGGAACCCAGATCTCGGGCGAGGCTAAAGGCGGCAATGCTGTTCTCGGGCGCAAGGGAGGAAGCGCCCCTATGAGAAAAAAAGAGGGGGCGCCCCTCCTGAGCAAGCGGTGTCAGGTACTTCATGCGCGAACTTTTCCTATTCTTGTTTATCTTGCGGCTCAGCCATTCCCAGGCTTGCCTTGAGCGCCGCCAGGGCTTGATCCGCTTCCACGGCTTTCAAGTCCTTTTCAACGTCCGCCTTGCCCGGATTCTCCATCTCGCCGGTAACCATTTGCAGCTCGGCTAAGAGTTGATCCGGGTCGATACGGCGTTCGCGGGCGCCCAACACGCTCAGCTGGGACTTCATAGTGTCAATATCTGATTGGAGGGCGGCGGCCTCCGCCTGAAGCTTGGCGAGCTCCTCGGCGATAAGGCTGGCCTGGGCTTCTGCCCCAGATTTCAGCTCTAAGAGGCCTCGCTCATCGGCAAGGGCCGAGCGGGACTTCCAATTGTCCAGCTCTGCCTCCTTTTCCTTGATCTTTCCCTTAAGAACGTTGAGGTCTGTGATATGGGCCAGGATGTAGCGTCGCGCATCCTCCTGACCCATACCACTGAGGTTTATCGCCTGATCCATCAGAGCTTGATAGTCAGGCCGAGAGAGCCGCCGTAGCCGTAGAAGTAACTGACTACATTAGGCACAAGTGAGTACCAGTACTGGCCGGAGGGCTCCACGTAAAGCTTGAAGTTCTTGGCCAGGAGGAAGGAGAGAGTGAGGCCGGCGCTACCGCCTACGTGGCTCAGGTAGAAATCTCCTTCGGAAGATGTTCCTAGGTCTACGTAGTAGGCATTGGCGCCGACAGCCACGAAGGGGGCTATCTGCAAGCGACGGATGTAAAGGTTGAATTCACCACCGAGGAGGACGCTCAAGGGAAGGAGGGTGATATTGGCGGAAGCGGCGATACCCGGGTAGTAGGTTTGAACCGCGAAAATGGGCTTGAAGTCGTAGAAACCTTCAGAAACGGTTATCTTCAAGCCGGGTGCGAAGAACATCTCTTCGTTTCCGATGCCGTCTACTTCGGCGGAGGCGCCGAGCATGACTGAGGTATAGGGGGAGATATCCACGCCGGAGCGCACGTATTCCCTGAGTTGGGTTTCTTTGCTCAAGGGTATGGAGGAGTAGAGGATGGTAGCGTCTGAGAATTCCTTGGTAACCTTGTTGACTACCACAAGACCGGCCTCGGATTCATCGACGATGCCGTCTATCTCTTGCTTGTCGATAACCATGAACTCGTAGCCCTTCTTGACGCCCATGCCCGAGCCTAGGCGCATCTTTACGCCGGCTAGGTTGGCGGATACTACCTTGGAGTCAAGCGGGAATACCTCGCGGGCCTTGAGCTCTAAAATGCCGGGGATGGATTCCAGGGCGGAGCGGATAGCCTCGTTGGAGCCTTTTTCGCTTGTGCCGGAAACCTTGAGGATGGGCGCGGCCATGGTTACCGAGCGGGCTACGTCCTGGAAGGTAAAGGCTACCTCCATCTCGCATTTCCAATAGGGTTTGCTCGTTTTGCCCGTGGTTTTGTCGGTTACCGCCGGCTGGTACTTCACGTCAAAATTGGTCACTACCGGCATGACGATTACAAAGGCGCCAATGAGCTTGTTGAGATCGGCTTCCGTAAGGAAGGCTTCTCCCAGGATGTATTTTTCCGGTAGTACGAGGTTTTCTTCCTTGTATTTCTTGAGGTCGGCGATGAATTTGCTGATGTCTGAGGTTTTGAGGCGTTGCTCGAAGCCCATGACCTCAAAACGCTTCATGTTGGTAAAGACCTCGACTATCCTGGCGTCTAGGCTACCGAGGGTTTCTGAGGGGATATCGTATCCGTAATATCCGAGGGCGAAAATCGCTAGGGGCTGTTTTTCGGAAACCGAGGCCTCTGGGGCGGCGAAGGCCGAGGCGCAGAGGGCGAGCATCACCAGTATGGCGATGGAGTTTAAGATTGTCTTGTGCATGCTAGTCTCCTTCTGCCTCCAGTATTAGCCTTCGGGCTTTCCCTGTCAATGCGCACCTTGAAAGGAAAAAGCCCAATGGGATACCCTAGGCCCCATGGATTCCCCCGCGTATTCAGACGGCCTCCCCATCTATGCCCTGGCCAGCCCCTTCTCCGAGAGCGCCCTCTGCCTTATCCGGGTAGGGGGTAAGGGCTCACTCAAGCTTTTAGCCGCTGTTTTTTCCCGTCCGGATAGCTTAGTAGCGGCGCCCAGCGGCCAAGCCCTCCACGGCTGGCTCCACCGCCCGGGGACCCCCCAGGATAGAATAGACGAGGTCGTCGTTTTAGCCTGGCGCCCACCCTCAGGCTATACCGGGGAGGAGGGGGCCGATATCATGGGGCACGGCTCATTGAGCGCCATCACCGCTTGCCTTGAAACGCTCCAGGCTTCTGGCTTCAGACAGGCCCTACCGGGTGAATTCAGCCTGCGTGCCTTTTTAAACGGCAAGATCGACCTAACCCGGGCCGAGGCCGTGGGGGAGCTTATTGCATCTCGAACGGAAAAGGCGCGCTCAGATGCCGTAACCCGGCTCTCGGGCAATCTGGCCCAGGTAGTGGAGACCCAGCGCAAGGCACTGCTTTCCGCCCTGGCCCAGGTTCATGTTCAGCTGGATTACGCCCTCGAGGACGATGTAGCCGATATGGGTCTTCCCCGGTCCGAGCTTGAGGCTGTCCTTGCGGCCCTGAGATCCCTCGCTGGAAGTTATTTTTCCGGCCGCCTCTATAGGGAAGGGGCTCGCGTCGCATTGGCCGGCAGGACGAACTCCGGAAAATCCAGTCTTTTCAACCTCTTTCTCAAGGAAGACCGCGCTATCGTTTCTGAGGTGCATGGCACGACTCGCGACTACCTTGAGGCCTGGATAGACTTGGAGGGCCTACCCCTTCTCCTCTATGATACCGCCGGCTTCCGGCTTCAGGCGGATGCGGTGGAAAAGGAGGGGATGGAGCGCAGTCTGCGGGTCCTCTCCGGGGCCGATATCGTTCTCTATCTTGTGGATTCCGAACGCGGCTTGTCTCCTGAAGACCATGAATTTTTGGGGCGGGCCGAGCTTGCCGGCCGCATAATCCCCCTCTGGAGCCGCGCGGACAAGGCTGGGGGGCCTGCGCCTTCGGGCTTTATCAGCCTGAGCATGGTGAATGGCCGGGGCTTTTCGGAGTTGGGCAAGGCTATCCTCACCCTCCTTTTTGCCGGGCAGGCCCAAGGGCCCCGTGAGGACGGTCTCCATATCGCCTCGGCGCGGCAGAAGGCCCTTGTGGATAGGGCCATCGAGAGTCTCGCGGCATGCTTGAACGCAGACGCCCGTGGCGAGTCCTTGGACGCCACCGAGCAGGATCTGCGTGAGGCCCTGGATGCCCTGAGCGAGCTTACCGGCGAGCGCGCGAGCCCGGATATCTTGCATGAGATTTTTTCCCGCTTTTGCGTGGGTAAGTGAGGCTGGGCATGGACTATCAGGCTATCGTGGTTGGCGGAGGGCACGCGGGCATAGAGGCGGCTCTTGCCCTTGCCCGTTTGGGGCACAGCACCCTTATGATCACGCAGAACCCAGACCGCATCGGCATGCTTTCCTGCAATCCGGCCGTGGGTGGCCTGTCAAAGGGCAACCTGGTGCGGGAGATAGACGCCTTAGGCGGGGAGATGGGCCGCCTTATAGATAAAACGATGATCCAGTTCCGCATGCTCAATATGTCCCGCGGCCCGGCCGTCCAAGCCCCGCGGGCACAGGCGGATAAGAACGCGTATATGGGCGCCGCTCGAAGCGCCCTTGAAGGCCAAGCCGGACTTTCCATCTTCATGGACACCGTGGTAGACCTCATTCTAGAGCCTGATGGGAAGCGGGTGGCGGGCGTGCTTACCGAGCGCGGGCATCGAATATCGGCCTCCGTAGTCGTATTGACTACCGGTACCTTCATGGAGGGGCGGATCTTCATAGGCGAATACTCAGCCGCCTGCGGTCGCTTGGGCGAGGCCGCCGCCTTGGGTTTGGGCGAATCGCTGCGGCGCATCGGCTTTGCTGTGGGACGTCTTAAGACGGGAACACCTGCACGGGTACGCCGCGGCTCCATCGATTTCTCCGTATTGGAAGAACAGCCGGGAGACTCAGGCGGCTCCTTTTCTTTTTGGGCCCCATCGACTGCCAAGGCCGATTCATCCTGTTGGATAGCCTACACCAATGCCGATGTTCACCAGGTGATTCGCGAGAACATCCACCGTTCGCCCCTCTTTGGCGGAAAGATTGTAGGCCGGGGGCCGCGCTACTGCCCCTCGATAGAGGATAAAGTGATGCGCTTTCCCGAGCGCGAGCGGCATCAGGTTTTTGTGGAACCCGAGGGGCTCTACACCGACGAGATGTACTTAAACGGCTTATCCTCCTCCTTGCCGGAAGACGTACAGCTTGCCTTCTTACGCAAGATGCGGGGCTTTGAAAATGTCCAGGTGGTGCGGCCCGCCTATGCGGTGGAATACGACTACCTGGACCCCATCCAACTGCAGGCGAGCTTGGAAACAAAGCTTGTCTCCGGCCTCTTTCTTGCCGGGCAGACAAACGGCAGTTCCGGTTATGAAGAGGCCGCCGCCCAGGGCCTGCTAGCCGGCATTAACGCGGCCAATAAACTTTCAGGCAATCCGCCCCTCATCCTCTCCCGCGCCGAGGCCTATATCGGCGTGCTTATCGACGACCTTGTCACTATGGGCACCAAGGAACCCTACCGCATGTTCACCAGCCGTGCCGAGTACAGGCTTAACCTGCGCCATGACAGCTCGGACAGCCGCCTATCTCCCCATGGGATACGGCTGGGACTTGTGCCCGCGGCCGCGGCGCGCTCCTTTGAGGAAAAGCGTTGCGCGATAGAATCTGCCAAGGCCCTGCTCTCCCAGCGCTTTCTCCGCCCCCAAGACATTGAGCCCGGCACCCGGCTGGCAAGCCATGTCGGCCATAGCCTTGCCCAGGCCCTCTCCGACCCGGAAACGGAGGCCGAGCTTGTGTGGGCCTTGGAGCCGTCCTTGGCCGAGCTTCCCCCGCAATGGCGGGAGGGCCTCTACCTCGACGTCCGCTATGGCGGCTACCTCGCCCGGCAAGAAGCCAGCATCCAGCGTTTTGGGCGGATGGAGTCCAAGCTGATTCCCGAGAATTTTGACTACGCCCGGATTGCCGGCCTTTCCAGCGAGGCGCGTGAAAAACTAGCGGCCGTCCGCCCGACAAGCCTTGGCCAGGCATCCCGCGTCAACGGGGTCAGGCAAGCCGACATCGCCCTGCTGATGATGGCCCTTGAGCGAAAATAATAGTTAGCAGGGCGAACCTAAAGAGAGCCACCAGCTCATAGCTAGAGGATGATACGCTGCAATAGTGCGCGGTAATCTTCCGTTTGGGTACGAAGTTCCTTTAAGAAGGAATTGTCTTCTACTCTGCCAAGCACAGCCGTCATTTCAGCCTCGTTTTCATAGACCATGGAGCGGAAGGGATCATCGTAGTCCTTTTTCCTAGAGGCGAAGGCACCGTCGCAGATGGCGGTGAAGGTCTTGGAGCTCTCTGCAAAAATGCGTTTCCATTCTTGACTCGTGAAGTGGGCAGGGTCTTTTCCTAAGGCGGAGCTTAGGGCGCTAAGGGCATAGCGGGCCTTCTGGCGTGGGTAGGCCTGCCAAAGCTCGCCGTAGCGCCCGTGAACGGTGTCCCAAGTTCCCAGCTTGCCACTGACGATGTCGGCCTTAAGATCGGCAAGGTCGTTGGCGGCTACTATCTGACCGCCGAGGTTTATCCAGGATTCGCGGTTGGGATCGGCTAGGAGGTCGCGGATCTCCGCGCCCAAGGCGTCTATGCCGCCCTCGCTCTCTTTACGGAAAAAATCGATGAGGGTCTTCACGGAGAAGTAGATGCAGAAGTCGCGGTAGGAGCGCCAGCCGCGGCGCGGTTTTTCCACCAAGCCCCCATAGGCCTTCATGAGAAGCGGATCTTCCAAAGCGATATCCTCGCCTGAGTCCGATTCGAAGAGGCGACGGCCCTCAGCGCGACATTCGGCCTCTCCGGCCTGGCTTCCTAGGGCCAGGCGCCCGCGCAGAAGCTCCATGCGGCGCATTGCGCTTAAGATTTCCTGTACCGTGTCCGGAGCCAAATACTCAACCTCTATGTTTTGCACCTTCACCGCGCGACCGTCGCGCTTCTTGAATTTCCAGGAGTTGCGCGCCATGGCATACATGTTGTGAATGAACCAGTAGGCCGGCGCCACGCGGATGCGCTCATCTTTATGGGATGAGTAGACAAGGGCGAAGGGGTAGAGGATGTTGAGCTCATAGCTATAGGAACCCTTGGCAATAAGGGCGTAGGATGCAAAGCGGCTATTATGCTTGAAGTTCGAGCACAGCCCGGGCCAGAAGCCGCGCCCGGCCACGATCTCCCCGTCCGGGGCGCGCGAATTGTGGTTTGAGCCGATAGTGGCGCCGGCGGCGATATTCGACTGGCCCATGATGGTGGCGGCGATCAAGAAGGAGTTGTTATGATGCTGTTCGTGGAAGGGGAAGATGAGGTTGTTGAGGAGTTCACAGCAGGATACGGTCGAATTGTCGCCTAAGACCGAGTTGAGCAATCTCGCGCCGTATTTGAGCTGGGTGTTGCGCCCGGTTACGAAGCGGATAGCCTTGGCTTCGTAAAAAATGCGGCTGCCGTAACCCACGATGCCGTTGACCAGTTCCACGCCTTCCCCGATCTGGCTGCGTTCCTCCCGCGAGGATAGGATGGTGATGTTCTTGAGTTTGTTGGCGCCCTTGACGTAGGCGTAGGGGCCTACTTTGACGTCCTTGAGAATGCGGCAATTCTTGATGACGCAGTTTTGCCCAACCTCGCCGTAGAAGCCCCGTTTGCGGGACTGGCTTCCGTCCGTCATGGCAACGAGGGCGCGCATCAAGGCTTCGTTGTCGCGGTACTTTGACCAGATGTAGGCGTCCGCGCTGATCATTCCTTCAAAGGCCAGAACCTTGCGGCCATCGTTTTCATTGCCTATTTCCACCCAAACGCGGACATCCTCATTCTCCCCCTCCTTGAGGGTCCCATTGCCGAACTTGGCGTGGTTGGTGCAAAGCATTTCGTCTATGTTGAAGAGGATGCAGTTGTCTGCTATCACGTAATGGGAGAGGTAATGCACGTCGCGGATGGCCAGGTTGTTGCCGAGCACGCAGGAAACGATGGTTGAGTTGCGTATGCCGACGGGCAGGCGCAGGTCGTGGTATTCGATGTAGTGCGGGGAAAGGTTGCCGATATAGATCTGGCCGAAAAAATCGCAGTTGACGATAAGGTCTGGGTCGAATTCGTGACCGACGCGGATCATGTCCCAGTCTTCGGCGGAGTTTCCGTTCTTAACCAGAACCTCTATTTCCTGAGCCTTGAGCCGTCGGTGTAGGTTTGCGTCCTGTGGCGGGTTGCTGAATTCGCGCGGGTTGCCCCTGTCCGACCTCTGTTCGGGCGGAAGGAAGTCCGCGGATATGCCCTCAAGCGGCTGAATGATGATGTCCGACATGCTTGGCTCCTTGCCTCTTTTTTGACAAATAGCCGGAAGGGGGGTAGTATGAGCGGTCCCGCTTCGCGGCGTTTTGATTCTTAAATCATTTTAGGGGGGTAGATCGTGGGCGTCAAGGTAATAGTGACGAAGGATTTTAATCAAATGAGCCAGGTTGCGGCCGAGCGGATGAAGGGTCTTATTCTGGAAACCCAGAAAAAGAAAGCTCAGGCCGTCTTGGGCTTGGCTACCGGCAACTCTCCGACAGGCATGTACAGGCATTTAGCCGCGGCTTTCAACGCTGGGGAGCTTGATCCCGGCAAGATCCGTAGCTTCAATTTAGACGAGTATATCGGCTTGCCGGGGGACAATGCCCAACAGCGGGTCATTCATCCCGAGAGCTACTGCTACTTTATGATTCAGGAATTCTTCAGCTTATTAAAAAAGAAGTTCGTGGAATCCTGCGTGCCCTACGGCGCCCTTGTGGAGCAAGCGCGCTTGGAATCCGAATTGGCGGCCCACCCGGCGGATTGGGAGTATCTTGGCAGGGATGCCGGAAAATCCCTATCCATCAAGGCCCAGGCCGCCTCCGAATATCTGCGTTGGATACGCGCTGAGATACAGGGAGCCTATGAGGCAAAGATCAAGGCCTCAGGCGGCATCGACATCCAGGTGATTGGCGTCGGCGGCAAGGGCCACGTTGCCTTCCACGAAGCCGGCATCCCCTTCGAGGCTAGCCGCGTGCTTGTGGTGCGGCTCGATGACAACACCATCTGCAACGCGGTTGCCGATGGGCACTTTGAGCGGGAAGCTGACTCCCCGCGCTTTGCGGTAAGCATGGGCGCTGAATTGGTCTATGAGGCGGCCAATGTTTTGCTGGTGGCCAATGGCGAACGCAAGCGCCTACCCATCACGCGCTCTCTGCTTGAGGAGGCCAACCCGGATGTCCCCATTTCCTACGGCCAGGACTACGCTCGCCGTGGAGGGAACTTGCTTTACGTGCTAGACGCGGTGGCGGGTGCCGACCTCGTGGCGCGGCCGGAGCTTCTTAAGGCAAAGGGAATAGAGCTTGAGGACCTGCGCTCGTGATTCAACAAAAGATCAGGGAGTATCTAGGAGATAAGGGCCCCTGTAGCGGGGGCGAACTCTTTTCCGCCCTGAGGCTTGACCGTTTTGAATTGTGGCGGGAATCTTGCCTAGACGAGGGCCTCATTGTGCGTAGCTTTGGGCGCCGCTACCTGCGTCTTGACCCGCGCTTGCCTGATTACGCCCGCCTTTCCCCATCCATTTTAAGGGAATTCAGCACCTATTGCGTTGTAGGCCTTCAGGGGCAGCGTTCCGAAATAGAGGTCTTGGTCAACGCACGCTTGGCCCGCATCCACGAGATATCAAAATTTAAAATAGCCGTTGCCATGGCTATGATTAAGCTTGTGGAGGCGGAGCTGGCATCTTCCGGCTTCCTGCCTGAGCCGGCGGCCTACCTTTTAGCCGGGGATATCGCCTATGGAATGGCCCATGAGGAGCCTCGGCCGGAGCGTAGCACGGGGCGCTTGGTGCGCGGCTCGGATATCGATATCGTGGTCCTTTTTCGAGAAGACACTCCCGTAAGCTACCTCAAGGCCCTCGATGAGTCTATTCACAGGGAAAAATTCAGGATACTCGCCAACCCCTCCGTGAACCAAGAAATAGATTATGTGGTAAAAACCTTGGCTAAACTGCGCGAGCAGGCAGACTTTGACTCCTTCAAGCGCATGGTGGCCTGCAAGATCGCCAAGGAGTCCATCCTTATTCACGGAAACAGTGAGATCCATAGCGATGCCCTGGAAATGCTGCGCTCCCGCGGCGTTCTTGCCCGCTTGGATGAGCTTGAACAGCTTGCCGAGGCAGAGCGTGACAAAACCCGTAGCTTTCTCTTGGAGTGCGGCAGTCATATAAGTTCAGACGAAGCGTCCAAGCTCTTTTATTCCGCCGAGGAATCCGAGGAATTCGAATGATACTGGAAGGGACTAAGCCTGACTCCTAAGAACAGCTTCCTACCTCAGTTTTTTCAAGCAGGGATGTCAACTCAGCCTTGACCCTGAGGTATTCGTCTGGCTCTAGGCCGATGCAGGACGCCAGGGCCCTGGGAATGGGCGCGGCCTTTTTTTCCAAGGCCGCCCCGGCGGGACTGAGGGATATTATGACGGAACGCTCATCCACTTCGGAGCGTTTTTTTTCTATAAGCCCCTCACGCCTGAGCCTTTGAATCAAGGGCGATATCGTACCGGTATCCAAGGAGAGGGCGGCGCAGAGCTCCCCGACCCTTGCCTCCCGTTTTTCCCAAAGGGAGAGCATGAGGAGATATTGGGGGTAGGTGAGGCCTAGCTCATCCAACAAGGGTCGGTAGCGAGCCATGACGGCCCTATCCAGGCGATAGATGAGGAAGCAGAGCTGGTTGGACAGGAGAAGCTCCGAATTCTTCATGCCTTGAGTAGCTTCTCTATCTCGGAAGCCATTTGCTCGGGACGGACCGTGGGGGCAAAGCGCTTGACGACGCTTCCATCCCCGCCGACGAGAAACTTCGTAAAATTCCATTTTATAGAGTCGCTAAAAAATCCCTTGGTTTTCTTTCTTAGGAAAGCAAAAAGCGGATGGGCTGAAGCTCCATTGACCTCCACCTTTTCCATTAGGGGTAGGCTAAGCCCGAAGTTGAGCTTGCAGAAGGCAGCTATCTCCTGAGCCCCACCGGGTTCTTGATGGCCGAATTGGTCGCAGGGAAAGGCAAGTACCACTAAGCCGCGGTCGGTGTATTTTTTATGGAGGGCTTCCAGGCCCTCGTATTGGGGGGTAAAGCCGCACTTGCTGGCTGTGTTTACCACGAGGAGGAGCTTGCCGCGGTAATCCGAGAGAGCCACTTCCTTTCCGCTATTGCTCTTCACCTTGAAATCAAAAACGCTTTCCATGTAAAACCTCCATAAATGTAGTAAGCAATTAAATAGTACACAATATAAAACGTAAAGAAAAGAGATCCTTCATGCTAAAGCGCAAGAAAGAAGAAGAACTTGACGCTTTCTATGTGAAAATGATATTGATAATCGTTATCATATACAGAGGGGATGTCGTGGAAGAGTATCAGGTACTGGAGTCCTATCTGCGCGAACGGGGCCAGAAGATGACAAAGCCCAGGCAGTTGGTGTTGGACGCCTTTTTGGGCATTGAACGCCATGTGACTGCCGAGGAACTTTTTGACGCCGTGCGGGCCCTTGACCCAGGCATAGGGCAGGCGACCGTTTTTAGGACAATCAAGCTCCTGGCGGAGGCCGGGCTTGCCCGGGAAGCCCTCAAGGATGAGGGGCCGCGGCGCTATGAGCATGCCTTTCGCCACGAGCACCATGACCACTTAGTTTGCTCAGCCTGCGGTGGGGTAGTGGAATTCATGGACGAAGGGGTGGAGCGCGCCCAGGCGGCGGTATACGCCCGCTATGGCTATAAGGCTTGTGGACATAATCTTGAGCTCTACGGGCTCTGCCCGTCCTGCCAAGCAGATCGAAGATAAGGGGGATCTATGCGCGTTTCCGATGCCCCGCCAGGGGCTTCCTTCCGCGTCGTTAAGCTTTCCGTTGGGAAGGAAGTGGGCAAGCGCTTGGCGGATATGGGCTTTTCTGAGGGCGTTGAGGGCGCCGTCATCCGCGCCGGTTTTTTCCACGGACCCATGCAGGTTCGCATACGCGGCTACGATATTCTTATCCGCCGCGAAGAAGCAGACGGCATTGAGGTTGTCGAAATAGGCGATTGGAGCGCCATTATAGACGCGCGACGACATCTTGGCCGCTGGGGCTTAGGCCATGGTAGCGGCAAGGGCTTGGGAGGCGGCAAGGGGCGGGGAAGCCATGGAGGCTGTGGGGATTGCGGCCAAGGGGCCAAATCGTGAATTCTACCCTTCGCATCGCCCTCGCCGGCAACCCCAACTCGGGAAAGACGAGCCTCTTTAACGCCCTTACCGGGGCCCACCACAAGGTGGGGAACTACCCGGGAGTCACGGTTGAAAAGCGCGAAGGATCGCGGCGCCGCGGCGAGCGTGAATATCGTTTTATCGACCTACCCGGAATCTACAGCCTTACCGCCTATTCCCAGGATGAGGTAGTAACCCGCGATTTCCTTTTGGATGAAAAGCCTGACCTGGTTATCGACGTGCTCGACTCAACCAACCTTGAGCGCCATCTCTACCTCTGCCTCCAATTCCAAGAGCTGGGCATACCCGTAGTGGGGGCCCTCAATATGACCGACGAGGCAGAGGCTAAGGGTATCCGCATTGATGAAAAGGCCCTCTCCCTAGTTCTCGGCTTGCCGATGGCAAAGACCGTGGGCACCAAGGGCCGCGGCATCGACAATCTTTTGGACACGGTAGACGCCCTCTTCGACGCAAAAGACCAGGGCCCTCCCCGGTCCATCCAATACGGGGAAGAGATAGAAACCCGCCTTGGCCCCATTCAAGCGGCTATCTCCTCTGACCCTGAATTTTCCGCCCGTTTTTCCTCCCGCTGGCTGGCGGTCAAACTCTTGGAAAAGGACGCCAATGCCCTAGCCAGGCTTGAAGGCCACAGCCAAGCCGCGTCTATCCGAGCCCTGGTGGAACAGTCCATCAAGTGGCTTGAAGGACACTATGGCAAAGATACGGAGATCGTGGTTTCCGAACAGCGCTATGGTTATATCCGCGGGGCCACCCGCGAATCCGTTCAGCTGGCGGCAAAGCCCAACTTCTCTTTGACGGAGGCTGTGGACAGGGTCATCATGAACCGCTATCTCTCCCTGCCCATTTTCGTTGGCGTTCTCTGGGGGGTCTTCCAACTTACCTTTGTCCTAGGCGAGTATCCCATGGGCTGGCTCGAGACGTTCTTTTCCTGGCTGGCAGGCAGGATGTCGGCGGCCATGCCGCCGGGAGCCCTTGAATCTTTAGTCGTGGATGGGATTATCGGCGGGGTGGGGGGTGTCTTCTCCTTTGTCCCCCTCATCGTCATCCTCTTTTTTCTTCTGTCCATCTTGGAGGATGTGGGCTATATGTCGCGGGCTGCCTTTGCCACTGACAAGCTCCTCCACAGCTTTGGGCTACACGGCCAATCCATCTTCCCGATGATGCTCGGCTTCGGTTGCTCGGTTCCGGCCATCATGGCCGCGCGCACCCTCAAGAGCCCGCGGGATAGGATAGTCACTGTCCTCATCATTCCCTTTATGAGCTGTGGGGCAAAGCTTCCCGTGCACGTGCTTCTCGCGGCCGCTTTTTTTCCAAAGCATGCCGGGACAATGGTTATGCTCATCTACGCCATCGGCGTGGGCCTTGCCCTCTCTTCCGCCTGGCTTTTTAAGCGAACCGTTTTACGCGGCCAGCCGACGCCCTTTGTGATGGAGCTCCCTCCCTATCGCGCGCCCACCCTCTCCGGCATCCTCTGGCATGTCTGGGAAAAATCCTGGCAGTACCTAAAGAAGGCCGGAACAGTTATTCTTGCCTCTTCCATCCTTATCTGGGCCATTACCTCCTTCCCCGCCTATACTCCCAGCGCACAGAGGGCAGAGGAGCTGCGCGCGAGCATCATAAGTGAAAATCCATCTGCCAACCCGCTAGAGCTTGAGTCTGCCATTGAGCTTGAGCTGACCCAGGAAGCCATGGCCCACAGCTATGCCGGGAAGATGGGACGCTTTATCGAGCCCCTCTTTAGGCCCCTGGGTTTTGATTGGAGGATAGCCGTAGCTACCGTGACCGGCTTTGCGGCAAAGGAAGTGGTGGTATCTACCCTGGGCGTTCTCTACCGGGTGGGCGGTGAAGAGGAGGAGGCGAAAGATAGCCTGCGCCAGGTCTTGGCCGCTGACCCCGCATTCAGCCCACTGACGGCCTTTGTTCTCATGCTCTTTACCCTTATCATTCCACCCTGCTTTGCCGCCCTGGCCGCCATCCGCGCCGAGCTGGGCTGG
>JBGSOB010000101.1:0-16587 GCA_041739325.1 Treponematales bacterium | reverse complement strand
AGCAGGAGGGGGTGGTCTGTAATGATACCCTGTGCGCCTAAGCCCATCAAGAGCCTAGAAAGGATGCTGGAATTCACCGTCCAGACGTTGACCGCCTTGCCGCTGGAGCGGGCTTGTCTCATAAAGCAGGGGCCAACCATGGAAAAGTGCGGGTGAATGGCGTCAAAATGCCTGGGCTTCCCCGGAAAGGTCCAGAGGGGGAAGAGCCGGGGTTTTAAGAGCCAACCGCCACGGTGGTCCGGGCACATATCCTTAAAGGAATCCAGGGCCCGGGGATCAAAGGCGGATACCATGCAGGTCTCTGAGCAGCCGTAGCGCTTAAAAAGATCCGCTACGGAGCCGGCCAGACGCCGCACATCGGAAAGGGGGGTCAGCGCTTCGGTCTTTAGCTCCACGTTAAAATGCATAGCCCCGCCACACTCGCGCATCACCTCTTCCAAGGAGGGAATGCTGGGATCGATGGCCTTCATCTGCGCCAGACTTAAGTCCTTGACCAGCAGGTCCACGCCTGTTGTGCGTAAGAGGCTGGGATCGTGCATAACCACGACCTCGCCTTCTTTAGAAAGACGGACATCAAGCTCGATGCCGTCGGCGCCCTCCAGTTCCGCCCTACTAAAGGCTTCCAGGGTGTTCTCGGGGGCGCGAGCGCGGGAACCGCGGTGAGCCCATACGAATGGCTTATTCTGCATGCGTGCCTCCGCGTATAAGAGACTACGCCAGGGTTTCCGGCCCGTAAGGTTCCTATGAGGATTTGGTTAAAACGGTGTCGGCCATCGCTATTTCCACGATTTTTCCCGAGCGCCGCGCCATAGCGGCTGCTTTTTCTATCAGGGCCCACTCGGCGCCAAGGTCATGGCCATGATGACGCCCATGCCAACGCGAGCCGTCGGCGCGCAGGAATTTAGCCTGGCCCTTGTAACCGTCATAGCCTGCTATGAGAATGCGCTTAGCTGGGCAAAATAAGAGAAAGAGGACAACGAGGGAGCCGGTGGTAAACTGAGAACGCAGGCCGCGGTAAAGACCTGAACGCCGCATATCCTTGGTCCCTATAAGTCGGTACTTCTCCACCGGCTTGCCCCAGTTTGCAACCCTTGACGTCTTTAGCTTCATTTCGTTGAGAAACTGCCAGAGCCAGGGGGTATCCGCGCCGCGAAAAAGCGGGTGTTTGAGAATCTTGGGGGTGGAGAGTATCTGGCTGATGACGGCAAAGATAGGATATTCGGGGTAGATGTCCAAAGTCTTGTCATTGATGCGCACAGATGGAATGCCTACCCATTCAGGCTTCGGCGGGGTGGAACCGGATCCAAGAAAGAGAAGGCTGTCAGGAAATTCAATGTCTTCCAGCGCGGTAAAAAAATCCTTAAGCCGCGGCGGTTTTTCAAACAGTAGTGGAAAAAACATGGGCGCATCCTAATGGATAGGGCCCTTCCTTTCCAGGGCTTGGCTCCCCCTAAACGAAATCCTAACCACCTTCTCATAGCCGTCTTACCTGCGGGGTCCTTGCTTGTCGGCGTATGACAGAGGTGAAGCGATGAAGATAGGAATAATACCCCTGCGGGCAGGCTCGAAGGGCATCCCCGGCAAAAACAAGAAAGCGCTCTTAGGGCGCCCACTCTTTTCCTGGGTGCTCGGCGAGGCGATTCTTAGCCGCCTCGACCTCATCTACGTTTACTCAGACGATGGCGAGATCCTAGCCATGACCCTAAGCGACTACGCTTGGAGCGGCAAGGTAAAGGCCCTAGAGCGCCCGGCGGAAACGGCAAGCGACCAGGCGAGCACCGAGTCCGCCATGCTGGCCTTAGCGGAATCCCTGGATCATTCCTTCGATATCATCTGCCTGCTTCAGGCTACATCGCCCCTCACCCGCGCCGAGGATATCGACGCCTGCATCGACGCGGTGGAGAACGGAGGCTTCGACTCATCCTTAAGCGTAGTCAAGACGACGCGTTTTCATTGGGACGCCTCGGGCGCCGCTCTGGACTACGATGTTTCCGCCCGCCCCCGCCGCCAAGACCATCAGGGACAATTGGTGGAAAACGGGGCGGTTTACTGCAGTAAGGCCGAGGCTTTTTGGAAAAGCTCTTGCCGCATAAGCGGAAGGATCCGCCCCGTTGAGATGGGGGCGGAAAGCCTGACGGAGATCGACGAAAAAGAGGATTGGCCCATAGTCGAGGCCCTCGTTCGCAGAAACTTACGCGCTCTTCGCAGTGACCCTCCCCTCCCGGTCAAGGCCCTCATCATGGATGTAGACGGCTGCCTGACGGATGGCTCGGTCCAGGTGAGCGCCAAGGGTGAAAAAACAAAGGGCTTTTCGCTTATTGACGGAATGGGTCTTGCCCTCCTGCGCAAGGCCGGCATCCAAGCCTGGGTGATGACCCGCGAAGACAGCCCCATCGTGGCAGCGCGCATGCGCAAACTGGGGATTGAAGACTACTACCCCGGCACGGCCGACAAATACGCCCGAGTGCGCGCCCTCCTGGGCGAACGTGGCTTGGAGGCGGCCGAAGTAGCCTACCTAGGTGACGATATCAACGACCTGGCCTGCCTCTTAAGCTCCGGCTGGGCCCTCTGCCCGCGAGATGCCCAAGAGCCGGCACTGGCGGCGGCGGACATTGTCTTAAAAAACAAGGGCGGGAGGGGCGCGGCGCGTGAAGCCTGCGACTTCCTCATTGCCTACAACCAACGCTGGAAGGCGTGAATCCCACAAAGGAGGGACTGAAGATGAACAAAGCAATCTTGATTGCCGAGATCGGCTGCAACCACAAGGGCGACATGGAGATCGCCAAGGAAATGATCCGCGTCGCCAAGGTATACGCCGGGGCCGACGTGGTCAAATTCCAAAAACGCAATAATCGAGAGCTCTTGACCCTCGAGCAATACAATGCCCCCCATCCCAACCCAAGCAACTCCTATGGGGCAAGCTATGGAGAGCACCGCGAATACTTGGAATTCAACCTGGAACAGCACCGAGAGCTCCAGCGCCACTGCCAAGAATTCGGCATCGAGTACTCAAGCTCGGCTTGGGACCTAAGCTCGGCCAAGGAAATCGCCAGCCTCAATCCGCGCATGATCAAGGTGCCTTCCGCCTGCAACAACCACCAGTCCATGCTTGAATACCTGTGCGCCGAGTACTCGGGCGAGATCCACGTTTCATCCGGCATGACGACCCAGGCGGAGATAGACGAGCTCATCAATCTCTTCGTGCGCCGCGGGCGCTCCTCCGACGTCGTTCTCTACCACTGCGTCTCCGGCTACCCGGTAGATTTCTCCGACTGCTACTTAGGCGAGATATCCCGCCTCAAGGAGCGCTACGAAGGCTCTGTCAAGGCAATAGGATTTTCCGGCCACCACTTGGGCATTGCCATTGACATAGCCGCCCTTGCCCTGGGCGCAAGCGTCTTTGAGCGCCACTTTACTCTGGACAGAACCTGGAAGGGCACGGACCATGCCGCCAGCCTTGAGCCGGACGGGCTACGCAAGCTAAAGCGCGATCTTGTGGCGGCCGCCGCCTCCTTAGGCCGCAAGAACCAGGACATCCTCCCGGTTGAGCAGGTACAGCGCGATAAGCTTAAGTACCGCCCCCATTTGCAGAGGGCGGTCTAGGGCCGATGGAGTCTAAAAACAAAAGGGGAGTCATCGTTTACCTGGGCATTGTCGGCCTTACCCTGGCCGGCTTTGCCCTGACTTTGAATGGAAAAACCTGGGAAGCCCTGCGTAGCCTGAATCCCCTTGGGTTTTTCCCCATTTTGGCGCTATGGCTGGCCGGCATCAGCCTGGACTCCATCTCCCTTATGTTTTTCATACGGGCCGGAGGCAGTAAAATAACCCTGAAGTGCGCCTTTAAAAACACCTTTATCCGCCTCTTCTTTAACGTAGTCACGCCCTCAAGCTTTGGCGGCCAGCCCTTTGCCATCGCCGCTCTCAAGGGCGCAGGCGTGCCCTTGGGAGGCGGAAGCGCGGCCGTCTTTTCAAAAACGGCCGCCTACTCCCTGGCCAACTTCGGCTTTGCCTTCGTCGCGATGATCCTGATGCATGAAAGACTTCGATCCGTTCCCGCGGTGGGACCCATCTTTCTGGCATCCGGTATTTTAGGCTTTGGCGGGATAGCTCTCTTCCTTGTCGCTCTCTTTGTGCCGGCCCTCCTCATTCCCGCCTTGAGGTTCTGCGTAAAACTCCTTGGCCGCTTGGCCCATATCTTCAGAAAAAAGTTTGATGGCAGCCGCTTTTTAAGAAAATCGATCCACGAGTGCGCCCTTGCCCGCAGAACCTTTAAGGGATACTTTAGGCATGGGAAATGGAGCGCCATCGCGGGGAGCTTTACCGCAGCCCTCATTCACCTCGTAAATCTTTCCATCCTTTCTTGCGTCTTTCAATTTTTAGGCCTGGGTATAGGCTACGGCGAGGGCATCGTCTTAGGCAGCCTTCTCTTTTTCCTCATCTCCTTTATGCCGACCCCCGGGGGATCGGGGTTGGGAGAGGCCGTTTTTGCCGCAATCTTCGCAAAGGCCGTTCCCCTCCACCTCCTGGGAGTGGCCATCCTGGTATGGCGAACCTTTAACCAGTACATCAACTCGGCTATCGGGGCCCTCGTTTCCGCCAAACATTTTTCTAACCTTAAGGCATAAAACCGCATTCCTAACCCTTTCCTAACATAAGCGACACCGTTTCCACATCTAAGCCCTCTACCTTAGCGACAAAGAGGCTGGATGGCTCTATGTAAAGCCCTCCGCCAATCCATACATGGAGGATTTTCAATGAAACGAATCATGACGATCGCCTTTCTGATCGTAGCGACCAGCCTTTCCTTTGCCCAGGCAAAGTACGGTTGGGTTGACTCGGTCTCCGACGACCCCGACAAGATGCTCCCCGGCGTAGACCCCACCAAGGTGTCCGGCAACATCGTAACCGCCGGTTCCTCAACCGTATTCCCCCTTTCCGAAGCGGTAGCTGAGCTCTTCCAGAAGGAAGGTTACAGCGGCCAGATCACCATCGACTCCATCGGCTCCGGCGCCGGTTTTGAGCGCCTGGGCAAGGCGGAGATTGACATCTCCAACGCCTCCGCAAAGATCAAACCCGCCCAGCAGGAAAAGGCCGATGCCGCCTTCGGTTCCAAGGTTATCGAGTTCCGCGTGGGAACCGACGCTTTGGCCGTCTGCATGTCCACCAAGAACAAGTTCCTCAAGGACATCTCCATGGACGAGCTTGCCGCCGCCTTCTCAACCGCGGTCTACTGGTCAGACGTTCGCGCCGCTTGGCCCAAGAAGGAAATCAAGCGCTATACCCCCGGCACGGACTCCGGCACCTTCGACTACTTTGTCGAGCACGTGTTCAAGAAGGACAAGACCAAGCTCCTTAACGCCAAGAACCTCCAGATGTCTGAGGACGACAACGTTCTAGTTCAGGGCATCATGGGCTCAGAGTACTCCATCGGCTTCTTCGGCTTTGCCTACTACCTTGAGAACAAGGCCAAGCTCAAGGCCCTGAGCGTCAACACCGTCGTTCCCAGCCAGGAATCCGTAGACGCCGGCAAGTACCCCCTTTCCCGTCCCCTCTTTATGTACTCCGCGTTGAAGACCATTGCCGAGAAGCCCCAGGTTGCCGCCTTCCTGAGCTTCTACCTTTCCAACGTCAACAAGGTGATCAAGAAAGTCGGCTACTTCCCCGCTCCCGCGGCGGACATGAAGGCATCCAAGCAAGCCTTGCTTGACGGCATGAAGGGCTTGTACTAGGAGATATGAGGTGAGATTCGAGACTGCCGCCCCTAAGCTTTCGAGAAAGCACAGGCCCCTTGAGGCCCTGATAGCTTCTTTTCTCTTCTTCGCCGCGGCGGTCTCGATCTTTACCACCATCGGCATCGTCATAATCCTGGGAAGCGAGTCCTTTCTCTTCTTTAAGGAAGTGAGTGTCTGGGAATTCCTGACGGCACTGCGCTGGCAACCCCAGATCGAGCAGTTTGGCATTCTGCCCCTCTTTACCTCGACCATGATCACGTCCTTGATTGCCATGCTGATCGCCCTGCCGGTCGGCATGGCGGTAGCGGTCTACCTATCCGAGTACGCAAGCGGAAAACTTCGCAACATCCTTAAGCCGATACTTGAGATACTGGCTGGGGTGCCCACTGTCGTCTATGGATTCTTCGCCCTTCAAAACGTTTCCCCTGCCCTGCAAGCGGTCTTCGGCTCCGATACGGTGGACATCTACAACACCCTTTCCGCCGGCCTTGTTATGGGCGTCTTGATACTGCCCCTGATAGCCTCCATGTGCGAGGACGCCCTTTCCTCGGTGCCCAAGAGCCTGCGCGAAGGGGCCTACGCCATGGGCGCCACCAAGCTGGAGGTATCACTCCAGGTCGTTCTACCGGCCGCCTTCTCCGGAATCGCCGCCGCCTTTATCGTGGGGCTTTCCCGCGCCATCGGCGAGACGATGATCGTAGCCCTTGCCGCCGGCTCCGGACCCAACCTGACACTCAACCCCTTTAAGGCCGCGGAAACCATGACAGGTCATATCGTGCGCATATCCGGCGGCGATATTTCCTACGATTCCATTGACTATAATTCCCTCTTTGCCATAGGGCTCCTCCTCTTCTTGGTTACCCTGTCACTCAACATTCTCTCCCGCCACCTGGTGCGGAAATACCAGGAGGTCTACGAATGAAACATCAGGCCCAGGGCTTCATGCCCAACCTAGGCGCCCGCCACGGTCGCGGAAGATTGATGCTTATCATCTTTGTCTCCGCCACCATCTTTGCCGTTCTCTGCTTGGCAAGCCTCCTGGTGTCCATTCTCAACCAGACGGCGGGCTATGTCCTTCTTGAATACGAAAACCCGGAAGCCGAGGTTCTTCCCTTAGACGAGGAAGGCCGGCCCCTCCCCATAGCCTCACTTTCCGCAGATCAGCTTGCTCAGGTCCTCACGGAACATATAAGCGCCAGGCGCCTCCATGCCCTGGCCCAGGGCTCGGTTCTGACGGAACGCCCGCGCCGCGAGCTGGAAGAGTTAGTGGTTGCGGAGGTTCTTGTACCCGACGTCATTAAAACATGGACATTCTTCGACTCCCTCTTTGCCCGCAAGGCCATCTTCGAGGAAGCCGGAGAAATTAGCGATGAGGGTTTTCTCACCTTTAGATTCTGGCTCAACCCCAAGTTCATGAGCCAGGCCCAATCCTCAGAGGCCCTCTATGCCGGCGTGCGCAGCGCCACCCTCGGCTCCTTCATGACTATCCTTCTCACCATCCTCGTCGCCTTTCCCCTGGGCGTAGGGGCGGCGGTTTACCTTGAGGAATACGCAAAAGACAACGCTTTCAACCGCGTCATCCAAACCAACATCTACAACCTGGCCGGGGTTCCCTCCATCATCTACGGCATGCTGGGCTTGGGCATCTTCGTGCGGGCCTTGGAGCCCCTTACCTCAGGCGCCCTGCTTGGTTTTGCCGAAGCCGGAAATGGCCGTACCATACTTTCAGCAAGCCTTACCCTTGCACTCCTTATCCTGCCCATCATCATCATCAACGCCCAAGAAGCCTTGCGCGCCGTGCCCCGCTCCTTCCGCGAGTCCGGCTATGCCCTGGGGGCCACGCGCTGGCAGGTTATCTGGCACCATGTTTTGCCGGCCTCTATGGACAGAATCTTAACCGGCACCGTCCTGGCACTCTCGCGCGCTGTCGGGGAAACCGCGCCCCTCGTGGTAGTGGGGGCATCCACCTTCCTTTCCAAGGATCCGACAAGCATCTTCTCCAAGTTCACTACCCTGCCCATTCAGATCTACCAGTGGACGGCGCGACCGCAAACGGAGTTCCGCAACATCGCCGCCGCGGCCATCGTCGTGCTTATGGTACTTCTTCTATCGCTCAACGCGAGCGCGATATTTTTCAGGAACAAATTCCGCAAGGAAAAGAGGTTAGGCTGATATGAACGCCAACGCCACGCAGGCGGCGCCTGTGCTCACAGAGCTCGGTAGCCCAGAATCCGCCCAAGAAAGCCGCTATGCCTTGGAGACCCAAGGCATGAATTTCTTCTACGGCGACTTCCAGGCAGTCAAGGACCTGGACATGAAGGTTGAGAAAAACAAGGTTACCGCCATTATCGGCCCCTCCGGTTGCGGTAAGTCGACCGCTCTGCGCTCCTTCAACCGCATGAACGACTTGATAGGCGGTACCCGGGTGACGGGCAAAATCCTCTTCCATGGCGCTGACATCTACGCCCCTGGGGTAGACCCGGTGGCCCTGCGCCGCTGGATCGGCATGGTCTTCCAAAAGCCCAACCCCTTTCCCAAATCCATCCGCGAGAACATAGCCTGGGGGGCTCGCATCAACGGCTTTAAGGGCGACGTGGATGAACTGGTGGAGACAAGCCTCAAACAGGTTTACCTTTGGGACGAGGTAAAGGACAAGCTTAAGAAAAACGCCCTTGACCTTTCCGGCGGCCAACAGCAACGCCTGTGCATTGCCCGCGCCATAGCGGTAGAGCCGGAGATACTCCTCATGGACGAGCCGACATCGGCCCTTGACCCCATATCATCAGGTAAGATCGAAGACCTGATGGGCGAATTTAAGAAGCGCTACTCCATCATCATTGTTACCCACAACATGCAGCAGGCCGGCCGGGTATCTGACGACACTGCCTTCTTCTTGAACGGGATCATGGTGGAGATGGGGGCGACGAAGGAAATATTCTTCAATCCCAAGGACCAAAGGACTGAAAACTATATCTCTGGCCGCTTCGGCTGAGAAGGGAGAAAAGCTCGCCGATACTTGCCCCAAAGCGGGCAAAGGAGCCATACTATGCAAATGTCAAGAAGCCACTACGAGCTAGAGCTCGGAAACATACAGAGGGAAATACTCGCTCTTGCCAGCCGGGTAGAGGAAGACTTAAGCAAGGCCGTCCAGGCCCTGCGGGAAAGGGACGCCGAGCTTGCCGCCCAGGTCAAGGCCGACGACGACGTCGTCAACGCCATGCAGCTCCGAGTTCAAGATATGGCGTCCGTCCTCATTGCCACCCAGGCCCCGGTTGCCCGCGACATGCGCGAGCTGGTATCCGTCATCCGCATGGCGGACAACTTAGAGCGCATCGGCGACTACGCGGTTCACCTGGCAAAGACGGTCATCAAGCTTAAAGACTCAGCCTGGCCGCGGCAGTTCGAGATCCTGGGCGAGATGGGCAGCCAGGGCTGCCGCATGATACGCGCCATGATAGACGCCTTTATCCGCCGCGACGTGCAGGCCGCCCGCGACTGCGCCGCCATGGACGCCAAGGTAGACGAAATGCACCACGCCTTAGTGAGCATGACCTTGGAAAGCCTCAAGAGCTCCCCGGCCGCGGCCGAAGAAGCCCTGAAAATCATCAAGACTTCGGGTTTCCTTGAGCGCTTAGGCGACCATGTGACGAACGGCTGCGAACTTGTCGTCTACGCTGTCACCGGCGCCCACGCCGAGCTTAACGAATAGAACGGGGGAAGCTATGCCCAAAGCGTCGATCTTAGTGGTTGAGGACGAATCCGACATTCGCGAGATCATATCCCACAACCTGGGGCGGGAGGGCTATTCCGTCGTTGGGGTGGACAGCGCTGAAAAGGGCTTTTCCGAGCTGCGCCGCGGCCCGGTAGACTTGGTTCTCTTGGACATGATGCTCCCGGGCATGGACGGTTTTGAGGCCCTCAAACGCATCCGCGCGGAAAAAAGCACCGCCAAGCTCCCCGTCATCCTCGTGACGGCCCGGGCAGAGGACGCCGATATCGTTTCCGGCCTAGAGTTGGGAGCGGACGATTATATCTGCAAGCCCTTTTCCCCCAGGGTTCTCGTGGCCAGGGTACGGGCCCGCCTTCGCGAAACCGGCAGGGAAGAGGGTAAGCTTGAAGGCCAGGGCGAGATCCTTGAGTCCAACGCCATCCGGCTAGACCCTACCCGCCACGAGGTGAGCATTGGCGGCGCCCCGGTAGAGCTCTCGGCGACGGAGTTTTCACTCTTGGAATTTTTCATGCGCAACCCCGGCCACGTTTTTTCCCGCAGCCGCCTCATAGACGCGGTACGCGGCCGCGATTACCCGGTAACCGACAGGGCGGTAGACGTTCAGATTCTGGGTCTGCGCAAGAAGATGGGAGATGCCGGCGAGCTTATAGAAACCGTGCGTGGGGTGGGTTATCGCTACCGTGAGGAAAGGCGCCCGTGAGGCCACGCCTTTTTTCGTGGATCTACGCTCCCTACCTTCTTACCACCTTAGTCTTTGTAGCCGCTATAAGCGTCTTTACCGCGGAAAGCGCCTCCCGCTTCTTTTTTGAGCTTTCATCGCTCGAGCTTAGGCAAAGCGCGCGCTTGGCGGCTAACGCCCTTAAGCCCCACTACCCCGCCGATCCTTCGCCTGCGGCGGAAAAAAAACTGCGCGCCGCCGTTAAAGACTTTTCTGCTGAGAGCCTCTTGCGCATAACCGTTATCGCCCCGGACGGCCGCGTTATCGCCGACAACCAAGCCGATCCCGAGAGGATGGAAAACCACGGCAAGCGGGAAGAGGTGCTGGAAGCCCTCGCTGATGGCGAGGGATCGGCCCGGCGCAGATCCGCGTCCGTGGGCATGACGACGGTCTACGAGGCTATCGCCTTGCGCGACGGCCAGGGCCGGGTCTACGCCCTGGTGCGTACCGCCATGCCCATATCCATCATCGCTCAGAGCCGGTTATCACTTGCCCTCAGCATATTGGCTCTGGGGACCGTCTTTGCCCTCCTTGTCTCCCTGATAGCTTTCTTCCTAGCCCGCGCCCTGGTACGGCCCATCCAACGCATCAACCTGGGCGCCCAGGATTTTGCCGCCGGCCACCTGGGCCAAGCCCTTCCGGAAGAGGGCCCGGAGGAACTGGCTAATCTTGCCGCGGCCATGAACCGCATGGCGCTTGAACTCGACTCCCAGATCCGCGCCGTGCAGGCTCAAAAGCAGGAGGCGGAAGCCATCCTCAATGGGATGTCGGAGGCCGTTGCCGTTATTGATGGAGGACTGCGTGTCCTCGCGTCCAATCCCGCCTTCCGCCGCCTCTTTGAAGAAGCCCAGGGGCAAAGCCTCTTAGCTATCAGCCGCAACACAGAGCTCTGCGATTTCATGGCGGCGGCCCTCAAAGCCCGAGGCCCGCTTGAGTCGAGCCTGACCCTTTACGGGGAAAAGACGCGGCAGTTACGTCTGACATCGGCGCCCATCGAGGGGGGAAAGGCCGTGTTGGTTCTCAACGACCTCACGCGGCTGAACCGCTTGGAAACCATCCGCCGCGACTTTACCGCCAACGTCTCCCACGAGCTCAAGACCCCCCTTACGTCCATCAAGGCCGCCCTTGAAACCCTGGAAGGCGAGGGTTTTAGCGATGCCGAGCTCTGCGCCAAGCTCCTTTCCATGGCACAACGGGGCATTAAACGCCTTGAGGCTATCCTCACCGACCTTCTTTCCCTGGCGAGGATCGAGGAGGGAGAGCGGGTGGGCGTAGAGCTCTCCGAGCTGAGCCTTGACGAGATAGTCGCTTCCTGCTTGAGCGAAATGGCCGGGCAGATAAAAGCGAGCGGCGTCAAGGTACTCAGGGCCGGGGAAAAGGGCATCATGGCCCTCGGTCATGAAGGCCTCATGCGACAAGCCCTCTCGAATCTGGTGGATAACGCCCTTAAATACGCGGCCTCAGGCGGGTCTATCACCGTATCGACAGGACTTGAAGGGCCCTATGCACTCCTTTCGGTGCGAGACAAGGGTCCCGGCATACCCGAGCGGGACAGACGCCGCCTCTTTGAGCGCTTTTACCGCGTAGACAAGGCGCGCTCCCGCGACTCCGGCGGCACGGGGCTTGGCCTTGCCATCGTGAAGCATATAGCCAAGGCCCAGGGTGGCTTGGTGCGGCTGGAGAGCGTAGAAGCCGCAGCGGGAATATCCGGCTCCTCAGGCTCCTGCTTTAGCATCCTCATTCCCCACTCAATCACCAAAGTGGAAGAAGCGGCAGCCTCCTCCCTCCGCTAGCTCTAAAAACAAGCGCTCCCGCCCCCGATAGAGGATAGTCTTGCCTGCAGGTAAGAGAAGGGCAAGGCGGCCTCCGGATTCCAGGACTGGAGACGCGAATGGGCTGCTGAAAAACCAGAGGCATTCTTCCTCTGCGCCGACCCTCCAGTGCGCCTCAAGATCAAGGGGAAAAAGCGGGGCTTCTTTTAGTAAAAGGGTTGTAAAAGCGGCTTCAGCTATCTTCCGCCCCAAGGCTTCGGGGGAACAGAGCCAAGGGTCCCCCAGACGGCTTTGGGCTTCTACTCTCAAGCGAGGCCAATCGAAGGAAGCAGTGAGTTTCTCCGAACGCCCCAGCCCTTCCAAAGCGCAGGCTGCCATCCAACCCCCGTAAAAATCAAGGGAAAGCCGCCTGCCCCGCGCATCGAGGGGGTAAAAGCCCCCGATCTGTCTCAGGCTGAGCCCGGGAGCCTCCGGCAGGGCGATAAAGACAGCAAAATCCTCAGGCGGGGCCGCAATCCTAGCCCTGCCACCAAAGGGCAGACCCCGACAGATTTCACCAAGCCCTGCGTTCGTGGCCTTCATAAGCCGAAGGGAAATACCCCGCGTCCTCCCAAGATCCTCCCAGGCAGGGGGGCAGGGAGGCATGAGGATATCCAGTTCAGAAAAGCCAGGCTCAGGTTCGGCTCCCTGAAGGGAGCAGGCTAAACCCAGGCAAACAGAGGCAATCACGCAAAAAAGGACGATAAAAACTCGAAGCATCATGATTTCTCTTCGCCGAAAAAGAAGAGGGCGCTTGAGGCAAAAGCTTTTTTCTCATCCCCCTTCGCCCTTGCCAATCACTCCTTTTTCACCCATAATTAAATTATATGAATGGTTCAGACGGTTATGCCGGACAACTGAGCGAGGCTCTTGACGCAAAGATACGCCAAATGGACGGGGAAGCCCTGCCCCAGCTCAAGGAACATTTCAAGATCATGTTGGCGGCCTTCCAAGGCATCCACTCCCTCCTCTTAAAAAAGGGCATCATACACGATGACCCCTACCGCTTCGATTCGCGCTACTCAGAGGTAAACACCCCGCCTGAGGGTTCATTCACCGACGCGGAAAAAACCGAGCAGATGAGCATCCGCATCTCCCAGTTCATGGGCCAGCTGGATTTCCTTACCAACTACTATCAGTTCTCCATAGACTTCCTGAACATGGACCGGGTAAAGCGCCTCATTGCCCTTACCCGCTATTTCAACTTCAGCCAGGTCACCGTCAACTCAACCAGCATCAATACCCGCTTCTTCGCGGAAATGATAGACCTCATCCGCAAGGGCTCTGACCAGCTTTCTTCCGGCGTCATCAACGACAGCCTCCTCCACTTGGAACGCTCCTCAAAATCCATCATGCTCATCCTCAAGGATCTGACCACCTGTCACAAGGAGATTCTCAAGCGCGAGTACCGCGAGCAGGTATTGGGCATCATCAACCTAGAGCGCGAGCACGTGGTGACCCACCAAGAAGAGGTCCTGCGTCAGATAAAGCGTAAGTTTTCAGAGATATTCCCCGGCAAGCAATTCTTCTCTGAGCTGGCGGTCGAGGTGCTTAAGGAAGACTACTCCCAAGAGTCAGCCGCCCTCAGGGCCACGATACTCGCAGACCTCCATGTAAAGTCAGAGACAAAAAAGAACGCTAAAGTAGAGCAGAATTTCCGACTGACCCTCCTTGAAGCCCTGCGCGTACTATCATCCATCAGCCTCCAGCTCGACGACTGCGACCGCAAGCTCGAGGAAAACTCAAGCCTGCTCGAAGCCGAACGAAACACCTTCTGGGAAAAGGTAAAGAAGGCGATGCGCGCCATGTTCAACCGCATTGACAAGTCCGTCATTTATGAAGTGGACTTCACCGATCCGGTAACCACGGCCCAGCGCACGGAAAAGCTTGACTTTACCGCTTTCCGCGGTGAGCTGCAAAAAAAGTCAAAGCTCTATTCCTCACTCAACCCCCGCAGCGGAAACCTCTACCAACGCATGGAAGCCTCCCCGGAAGAGCAGCTCTACTCCTTCGTAGAGAAGAACATCGAGGAATTGCAGATCGTCATGCGGCGCCTACAGGCGCTCGACCTTTTTTTCCGCAGCGAAGTGCAGAAGGAAAACCGTAGCCGCCTGCACGGCATCAAGCTTGAGATGGAAGGGCTTAAGAACACCATCATCAAGGCAAACCAGAAAAAGCACGAATACGTGGCCCAGCACGAAGAGCTGGAGCAAATGAAGCGGCTCGGCATCAAGACCGAGTCCGCGTAAAAGGGAGGCGGCTATGCTGTTCATCATCGGGGGTATTGCTCTCGTACTGGCGCCCATCCTGCTGGTCTTGCGGGCCGGGCAGAAGAAGAAGCTCTACCAGATGCAGTCGGTGGAGACTTCCACCGTCGCTCAGCTCCAGGAAGTCCGCGAGGCAATGCCCGGGTCCTTCATCCAACGCGCCGAGGTCAAGGGCCGCACGGAGTGCGACAGCCCCCTCTCCTCAGAATTCACCGGGAGCCCCTGCGTCGCCTATTCCATCAGCCTCGTGCGCGAGTATGAGGAAACCCGCTGGGAGACGGACTCCGAGGGTAAGCGCGAGCAAAAGACCCACCGCGGCTCGGAAACCCTCTCTTCCAACGAGCGTCGCGCCGCCTTCCGCCTGCGCGACTCAAGCGGCGTCATCAAGGTAGTCCCCGACGGGGCGGAACTAGTAATGGAGCAAAGCCTGTCCCGCTTTGAGAAATCTTTTCCCAACGACCGCTTCAGTCTAGGCTCATTCGCCTTCAATATCGGGCAATCGGCCCTGGCCGCCGGCAGGCAGACCCTGGGCTACCGCTACGAAGAACGCATCATCCCCCTCGGACGAGATATCTACGTTTTAGGCGAGGCGGCGGACTCAAGCGGAGAGCTTGTCATGCGTCGCTCAAGCACTAAGGCAGAGAAATACATCATTTCCGTCAAGAGCGAGGAAGAGCTGACAGCCGGAGCCGCCAAATCCATTCAGGGTTTTATGGTGGGGGCAATCGTCTGCGCCATCCTGGGTGTAACCTTGATGATAGCCGGATTGTTCATAGGCTAAGAGCCGCCCTAAGGAGTGCCCCGCATGAACCGTTTCCTCTCCCTGGCCCTACTGGCCTTTCTTGTCTTTAACCTAAGCGCCCAGGGCCTGGCCCCCGGGCTGGGAGAGGGGGCCGAACAAAGCGAATTCGTGGTTGCTGTCTCTGATTTTAGCCTGGAAATGGACCCCCACCACGCCTACTCCGCCACCGAGGCGCAGATCTTCACCGCCCTCTATGAGGGCCTCTTCGTCTATGAACCGCGGACCCTGGACCCTAAGAACGCCCTCTGTGAAAGCTTCGTCCGCTCTGCGGATAAAAAAACCTACACCTTTAAGATCCGAGCCGAGGCGCGCTATTCCAACGGCCAGAAGATCCGCGCTCAAGACATCCGCGATTCATGGCTACGCATGATCAACCCTGCGGAAAACGCCGAGTATTCATCGCTTTTTGACGTCATCAAGGGCGCTAGGGCCTACCGCTTAGGAACCCAGAAGGATCCGGCTAAAGTAGGCATTAAGGCTGGAACGGATTCTGTGTTAGTGGTTGATCTGGAGTCTCCGGCGGCTTACTTTACAAAGCTCCTCTGCCACCACTCCTTTTCCCTCATCCACCCCTCAATGCTTACCAAAGAAGCATGGGCAAATTTGGGCGACATGCCGGTCTCCGGCCCCTTCAAGATCGGGAGCATGACTAAGGGAGAGATGGTTCTTGTCAAGAACGAATTTTACTGGGAAGCGGCCAAGATCAGCCTACCCTCCATTCGCGTCATCTTCTCCGACGACGAAGCAGACCTAACCCGTCGCTTTAATACCGGAGAGATCCACTGGCTATCCAGCAGTATGGACTTGGAAAAACTCTTGGATAACTCCGCCATCCAGGTAACAAAACCCCTCTTTGCCACAAACTACCTCTTCTTTAAGTCTGATAAGGAACCCTGGAAGGACGAGCGCGTCAGGCGGGCCCTTGTCCTTCTTTTGCCCTGGGAAGAGATACGCTCCAACGAGCGCTACTTCATGCCCGCCGACAGCCTTATCGCCCCCATCCAGGGCTATCCCAAGCCATCCGGACCCGGCGGGCAGGATATAGAAAAGGCAAAGGACTTGTTGACAAAGGCAGGGTTTAAGGATGGCTCTGGCCTGCCGGAGGTCATCCTCCGTCTCTCCGACGGGGAAGACCACAAGAAGCTTTCCGAGATCATATCCAAGGCATGGACCGATGCCGGCATTCAGGTAAAGACGGAAAACGTCAGCGCCGCCGGCTACTTCCAGGCCCTCAAGGAAGAGGGCTATACCATCGGCTCTATGACATGGATCGGTGACTTTGCCGACCCCCTCACCTTCCTCCAGATGTGGACCAGCCAGTCCAACCTCAACGATGCCCGCTACTCGGACAAAGACTATGACAAGCTAGTGGAGCGCTCTATGTTCGAGGAAGGAAGCGTCAGGCTTAAAACCCTTGCAGAGGCAGAAAAACGCCTCCTCAACTCCGGCGCCTGCATTCCCCTCTTCCATTCGATATCGGTAAACATCATCTCCACCGACGCCATTGAGGGATGGCATTCCAATCCT
>JBGSOB010000087.1:0-27975 GCA_041739325.1 Treponematales bacterium | reverse complement strand
CAGATCCCCGATCCCACAACCCTCTCCCGCGGGGTGCCGGTCTACCGCACGTCTTCCTTCGTGTTTAAAAACGCCGAGCACGCGGCAAATCTTTTTGCCCTTAAAGAATTCGGCAACATCTACAGCCGTTTGGGCAACCCCACCAACGATGTGCTTGAACAGCGGGTAAGCGAGCTTGAGGGCGGGGCGGCCTCGGTAGCCGTCGCCTCAGGAACCTCGGCAATCTTCTACGCCATCATTACCCTGGCGCGCTCCGGCGACGAGATCGTTTCCGCCCCCAACCTCTATGGCGGAACCTACACCATGTTCGACGCCATCCTGCCCGACCTAGGAATACAGGTGAAGTTCGCCGACCACAGGGATCCTGCGAGCTTTGAAAAGCTTATCACCGAAAAAACGCGGGCCCTCTACATTGAGACTATCGGCAACCCGGCCCTGGACGTGGTGGATATCGCGGCGGTATCGGCGGTGGCCAAGCGGCACAAATTGCCCCTCATCGTAGACGGCACATTCACCACCCCCTACCTTCTGCGCGCCATCGAACATGGGGCCGACATCGTAGTCAATTCTCTTACCAAGTGGCTCGGGGGTCATGGTTCGGCCATTGGCGGAATCGTCACCGACGCCGGTAGCTTCGATTGGTCCGAGCCCAAGTTCTCCCTCTTTACCCAGCCGGATAAAAACTACCACGGGCTGCGCTGGGGCATAGACCTGCCGCCCGAGCTTAAGAAGATAGCCTTTGCCCTGCGCCTGCGCACCGTTCCCCTGCGAAATTTGGGGGCCTGCCTCTCCCCGGACAACGCCTGGATACTTCTTCAAGGCATAGAAACCCTCCACCTGCGTATGCCGCGGCATTCGGAAAACGCCCTAGCCGTTGCCGAATACCTCTCAAAGCACCCCAAGGTGGCTTGGGTACGCTATCCGGGCTTAAAAGCCGATCCTAGCTACGCGAATGCCTCAAAGTATCTAAAGAAGGGCTTTGGCGGCATGGTTGTCTTCGGGCCCAAGGGCGGTAAGGCCGCAGGCGAGAAATTCATAGACGGTCTCTCGCTCTTCTCCCACCTTGCCAATGTGGGAGACGCAAAATCCCTTGCCCTCCATCCGGCTTCCACATCCCATTCCCAGCTCTCCGAGGAACAGCAGAAGGAAGGCGGACTCTCACCGGACTTGGTACGCCTATCCATCGGACTGGAGGGGATTGAAGACATTATCGCCGACATTGAGGCAAGTTTGGCCAAGCTCTAGAGCTTTTTTTATACGTAGGCTGAACCGCCCTCTGACAAGGGGGCGGTTTTCTTTTGCATTTCGCCGGCATATCGTTTAAAATTGAAACATTCAGCCCTAAGCGCTCCATCCGGGTCTTCGGGCTTTTTCAATCAGCGGGGGTTTGCACAGCATGAAGCGTCGAGGCCTCGGCCTGATTAGCCAGATAGCCGTCATCGTAGCGGTGATGGTTTCCCTCATCATGGCATCCTTGGTCTTGGTGCAAAACAGCATCATCGGCAAAACCGTTCTTGAAGACCAGGGCATTACCGCCATTCAGCAAGCGACTAATCTGGCGCTTTTTTTCGACCTCAACATAGCCAGCGTGCGCAACCTCCTCTCCATATCGGCTTCACGCGACCCCGCCGTGCTCTCTACCTTAGCCGGGCGTTTTGACGATGAAGCGGCCTCAGTCCTGCGGGATTACCTAAGTTTTACGCGTTTTTCACACCAGATACTCGTGGTTCGCTTTCCGGACGGCAGGGTCGTGGGCTCTACCTTGAGCGCGGACTTGGGCAAGGACGGCTTGATCATCCCGGGCTTGGCTGAGTTGCGCGACACAGGCAAGACAAGCTTTCTCCATCCCTCCATAATCGATCCCTTTGGGGCCAAGGCCAAGGTAGTCGCCATGGGGCAGACGGTGAATTCCGGCGGAAAAAAATTGGGGGCTGTCGTCGTGCTCTTAAGCATGGACAGGCTTACCGAAGTCTTTATCAAACCTGTGCGCATCAGCCGCCAAGGCTACCCCTTCATTATCTCCTCAACGGGAATGGCCATAGCCCACCCGGAGGCCGGCATTATAGGCAGGAATCTAGCGGATTCGGAATTCTTTAAGAAGCTCATGGCTATCCAAAAGAATTCAGATTTTATAGCTTACCGTTGGGGCGAAGGCGGGGAACAGGCGAAAGCCCGCGACATGCACCTGGCCTTTTACCGAATGAAGGAAGCCCCCTGGATCGTCTGTACTTCGGTAGACGACCGCGACCTCTTGGCCGTTGCCCGTTCCAACCAGGCGGTAAGCGCCGGGACGGGTGCCGGCGCCGTCATCCTCATTCTGATCATACTCGTTCTTTTCCTTTACCGAACCCTCATCAAGCGCTTCAAAGAAATTGGGGCGGTTATAGAAACCGGCGCTACCGGAAATTTGCGCGCGCGGGTGTCTGCCTTGGGTAAGGATGAAATAGGTCAGATGGGAGATTCCTTGAATGCCCTTATCGAATCCGTTTCTGAAACCGTCCAGGGCGTAACCCGTTCAATGGCAGAACTCACCGGTACGGGTGAGAGCCTGGCCGCAAACATCACCCAAACAGCGGCGGCGGTAAATCAGATCCACGCAAATATCGCCAGTACCAAGGTTCAGATGGACAAGCAGTCCTTGAGCCTGGATGGCACGGCGGCCGTCATCGAGGAGATGGCGCGCAATATCGATTCACTAGACAGTGCCATCAAGGAACAATCTTCCGCCATAGCCGAATCTTCAGCTTCTGTGGAGGAGATGGTCTCCAATTTTAAGTCCGTCACCGCCATGGCGGAACGGGCCGATGCCAGGGTACGCGCCCTCGAGGCCAGCTCTGAACGCGGTAAGGATCGGCTTTCCAGCGTGACCGAGCTCATACGCCGCATAGCCGCCAATTCGGACAATTTGCTGGAGGCCGCCTCCATCATCTCGACGATAGCCGGTCAGACAAACCTCCTGGCCATGAATGCCGCCATTGAGGCCGCCCACGCGGGAGATTCAGGCCGCGGCTTTGCGGTAGTTGCGGACGAGATCCGCAAGCTTGCCGAGGTTTCCTCCGAACAGGCCAAGGCGATAGACCGCGACCTAGGCGAAGCGAAGAGTCTGATAGAGACCGTCAACCGAGATTCGTCCGACACCACGGAAGCATTTGAGGACATATCCGCTTCCGTGCGCGAGGTGAGCGGGCTTATCGTGCAAATCAATGAGGCTGTCATAGAGCAAAGCTCGGGCTCCGAGCAAATCCTCGAAGCGCTAAAAACCATGCGTGACGTTACATCGGCGGTGGAAAGCGGTTCTTCCGAGATGACCTCCGGCAATGAACAGCTCTTGAGCCAGCTTAACGCGTTGCGCGACGTAAATGCGGAAATAGACGGCTCCATAGCGGAGATGGCGCGCGGTTCGCAGGAGATCAACAAAGCCTTGGACGATATCAACCAGCTGGGAACCCGCAATCGGGAAGAAATAGAATCCGTGCGCGCCGGCATCGCCCGTTTTGAAACCTAGCTCGCGTTATATTTTGCGCCCGGAGCTCGCCTTGCGCAATCTGTTCATCAATGCCGTTCCGATTCCCCCCTGCTCTGCCTCTTGAGCGACGATCACGTCCACCCCCGCCTCGTCCATCAGATGGAAGCAGCGGTACAGTAGACGGGCGTACTCGGTGCGGCTTGCCACTCGTAGGGCTAGACTGCCATCCGGGTAGGGAGGGGCGGTTTTTTCAAGCCTTCCCTGGCTGCTTCCATCCCCCAAAACAATCAAACCGACTTTTTTGTGCGGGAAGATATCAGTGATGCTGTCCTGATCTATGCGTTGCGCGATATATACTTGAGCCTTAGGTTGATAGTGGGCGTATTTCATGCCCGGGCTTGAAGGTTTGTGGTTTTCCTCCGAAGTGGCATCGAGGATAAGGCATGCTTTAAAAAGATCCGATTCTAGGAGAGCCTCCCGCAGCATTTCCGAAGTAACCGCGCCCGGCCTTAGTATCCGAAGAGTATCCCCTTCCACGGCAATCACGGTAGATTCCAGCCCATGTTTGCAGTCGCCCCCGTCAAGAATGGCGTCAGCCCGGCCATCCATGTCGGCAAGTGCCATGGTAAAACTGGTTGGGCTGGGGCGGCCGGAGATGTTGGCTGAGGGGGCTACGATGGGCACGCCGGCCGCTCGGATAAGGGCCCGAGCCAGGGGATGCTCGGGTATGCGAATGGCTACGGTGGCAAGCCCTGCGCAGACAGAGTCCGGCACTTCAGGCTTTTTTTGAAGAACGATGGTGAGCGGACCGGGGGAAAAACGTGAAAAAAGATAGGCGGCCAAGGAGGGGATTGACGCGGCTAGAACGCCCACATCGGCAATGTCGGCTACATGGGCAATGAGGGGATTGTCTTGGGGGCGGCCCTTGGCGCTAAAGATGGAACGAACGGCTGCGTCGTCCATGGCGTTAGCCCCTAGGCCGTAGACCGTTTCCGTGGGCATGACAACCAGGCCCCCAGCGCGGATTATGTTAGCCGCCTGGCTCAAGGCCTCCAAATTTTCGAGAGCGTTTTTGAAGATCAAGGTGTGTCTTGGCACATGGGGCTTATCCTGCATGGTCAGCTATGCTACGAAATTATTGAGTTTTCCTCTAGCCTAGCCACGGCGTTTACCCCTAAGGAGGATAGGTCGCTTGGGAGTGGAAAGAATCGATTTGGATTTTCCGTCATAAAGGGATACCTTATATCTAGGAGGTACCCAATGAAAAAAAACCGGCTACCCCGCGTCTTCTTCGTCATCCTTCTCTTAGCCCTTTCTGGTAGCGCCTTTGCGCAACTCCGTTTTGATATCGACCTCATGCTACCCTTCTCGGCGGGCCTGATCGGCGACATCCAATCCCTCGGCGGTAATACATCTGTCACTACTGAGAAGATACCCTTTACCTTATTGATCCCGGACTTCCAGTTGCTTGGAGAGGCAAAGCTGGGGATGTTTAGGCTAGGTGGTGGACTGCGGCTTTTTACCATCATTCTTGAATCCGTCGCCTTCCCCACGGCCTTCGCCGAATTCATCCTTGGGCCGATGGCCATCAATCTCAGTTTGGGTGGCTTTGTCTTTGGCTTTATCGGGCTCTACAGCAACATCCACAGTTTCGACATCATGGTAGCTGATCTAAGCGCCGGCCTCAACGTGGCAAGCTGGTTCAGGGTGACGGCTGGCTACTTTGGCATTACCCCCTTCTCCGATATGAATAATTTTATCGGGCTCTTTTACATAGGTGGGAAATTTATGCTTGCTCCGGCTAAGAAGGCCAGAGCCGAACCTGTGGACGGAGCATAATTTTCTGGCTTTGCTTTGACTCTTCCTAGCGTCTTGCGTAGCTTAGTGCTAGCAAGCCGCTAGGAGGTTTCTCATGCTGAAAGTTGGAGACAAGGCGCCTGGTTTCGCTTTAAGTGACGCCGATGGAAAAATCGTCAAGCTTGACGATTTTTCTGGTAAACAGCTTGTTCTTTATTTTTATCCGCGCGACGACACGCCCGGTTGCACGACGGAGGCCTGTGGCTTTAGGGACGTCTATGACGCCATCCTTCAGCGCGGCGCGGCTGTCGTGGGGATAAGCCCGGATAAGCCTGATGCCCATAAAAAATTCCGTGAAAAATACCAGTTGCCCTTCCATCTTCTCTGCGACAGCGATCATATTGTCCTTGAATCCTATGCCGCCTGGGGTGAAAAGAACATGTATGGCAAGAAGAGTATGGGCGTGATCCGCTCAACCTTCATCATTGACGCGCAGGGGAATATCAAGCGCAACTTTCCCAAGGTAAGTCCCGAGGGCCACGCCCAAGCGGTCTTGGATGCCTTGGAATGAAAAAGGTGAGAACTAGGGCATAAGGCTTGAAATCCAGCGGCCTCCGACTTAGGATTCAGGGGTAATATATCCCTGAACATCACCGGAGGTGGCGCAATGCGTCCTGCGTTCCATTCTCAAGCCGGTTTCCTCATGGGGACCGCCTTGTTTTTTCTCCTGGCCCAGCTTCCCTGCCAAGATGCCGGGGCGGGAATTGCCGCCCTGCCTGCGTCGGCAGAGCCCATTCCCATCGTCATACCTAGTCTGCGCTATCTTGGGCAAGAAGGCGGTAGCGCGGTTCAGATGCAGATACACTCCATCACTACGCTCTTGCGCAGCGCCGTCTCCAACAAACCGAATATCAAGGTGCTCGAGCGGGAGATGACTGATGAAATGTATAACGAGATAGCCTTTCAGGTAACCGGTATCGGCAATGAAAATTTTACCGCCGGACGGATAGAGGGGGCCAAGGCCCTTCTTTTTGGGGAGCTTGGCAGTCTCTTTGGACGTATCGTTATTGCGACCCGTCTTGTGAATCTTGAAACGGGCCAGGTACTTTTTGCCAATACCATCTACGTTGAAGAGGCGGATATTAAGACCGATATAGACAAGCTGGCAAATTCCATAGAGGAAAAGGCCCTGCAGATGGCCATGCGCTCCGACATCCCTTCCATCAAGCGTCAGCTTAAGGCAAAAAACTACGCAGAAGCCAAACGGCTCATTGATATCTTCGTGCGCGACAACAAACCCAATGCCGAGATCCTATCCATGAAGCAACTCATCAGTGATGGTTTGTCATTGGATTATTACAAACAGGCGCGTGGATATATGGGTTCGAAGCTTTTCAAAGAAGCTCGCGTCCGTTTGAGCGAGGCGCTCGCCCTACGCGTGGATGAGCGCTTTTATGCCTTGCGCCGCAAAATAGACGAGGAAGAGGCGCGCTACAACCTCCATATAAAGGGAGAGGAGCTTAAGCTTCAAGCATCCTTGGAACGGCAACGCAGGGGCTTGGCGGAAAAGCGCAGCTATACCTTTTCAGAGTGGGCGGCCGCAATTCTCGTTAATAGCGCCCACATCGGTGCCAGCTATGCCATGCACGTTGACCCGGTGGGCTTGGGAGTTTCCGCGCTTCCAGGTTCCTGGGGCGGTCAAGCCCTCTGGTTGGGTGAGCTTAGACCCGGTGGGAAGGCCCAGAATCAACGAATTCCCTTTCGCTGGACAAGCTATGCCGCCGCTTCCGCGGAATACGTTTTGGGGGCTGAGGGGAACCGGCTCATGATAGAGGCTTACGCCTCTCCATTTTTGTCTGAGAGTTTTAAGGTTCTCAATATCATCCTGAGTCTGGGGCTGGATGCAGGCGGAATGCTTGTCTATGGGGGGAGCGTTCCTGGTGACTACGCCCTTTTTCTCACAAGCGGCGCGAGCGCCCTTTTGGACATCAAGTTTTCCCGTTCCAGCGGCATCTACTTGGGAGCGCGGGCCGGTTACGCCTTCAATCAGGACAAGCGTTTGCCCTCCGCCCCCTTCCTGCGCTTTTACGCGGGTATAGGCTTTTAGGAGGACGGCATGAAAACGCATATGACTAGAATGCTTAATAGCCGCCCGGCCATCCTTTTGATTTCCATTTTTCTCCTGTGTCTAGCGGCCTTGAGCTCCTGTTCACCGCCAGTCTTGAGCGCTGATCTCTATATCGATTCCTTCTCAATGCTCGCTCAAGAAGATGGGCTTGTGGCTATCAGCGCCACTATCCGCGCTTTTCTCTCCATCAGCCCAGAAGATGATGCCGGCGCTGATTTAGGGAGTTTGGCTCTTAGCCTGCGGATTCTTTCCGTATCAGGCAGCGCAAAAACGCTTAAAGTTGAAAGTAGCTATACCATAAACCAAGCTCTGGAAAGCATTGAATTTAACCATCTCTCGGCGGCCGGAGAAGAATGGCCGCTTGGTGAGTATCTGCTGGAGCTTGTCTCCGTCGACGACTCAGGGCCAATCTACCTTAGCCGCTCCTTTGTATATTCGGGGGTACAGCCATGAGGATGAGCGGTAAAATTGCCTTCTGCCTTTCCATCCTCTACGCCCTCCTGCCCTTGGCCGCTCAGACCCGCCCCAAAGTGCTTATCATTCCCTTTCAATCAGGTGAGGGTTTGAACGAAAAATCAACGGGTCAGATATCGGAAATATTCGTTTCTTCCGTAGCCGCGGAGAATGTGTACGAACTCTTCGATTATCGAGGCATACTTTCACGGCTTGAGTCTGAGGGGCTCACTCTCAAGTCTGACCTTGCCGGAATTGTCGAATTCGGCCGCTCCGCCGGTTTTGATTTTATCATTGAGGGTCGCACGGCCGTCAAGGCAACGGATAAGGACGCTACGCATACCCTCAACCCGCGTATCGTTGCCATGGACTCGGGCCGAGAGCTTGAAATCAGCCCCACGGCTTTCAAGGATAAGGATCGCTTGACGGGAATAAAGAACCTTGCCAAGAAGGCCGTTAAGGCTATCGGTTCACGCAGCGATATTTCACTCGGTCATATTGACGCGCTGATGAAGGCCGGTGACTTAAGCAACGCGGAGTCTTTTCTCGCCGTGTACCGGCGCGTCCATCCCGACGCGGCCGGGACAAAGGCGGCGGCGGACAGGCAGGCGCTCATAGACACGACGATCGCGTCTGATAAGGCAAAAGAGGCTACAAAGGCGCTAGAGTCATATCTCTACGAAGAGGCTCGCTCGGCAATAAAGGCTGCCTTGGCTAGGAATCCTGATAACATAGAGTATCAGGGTATTCTCGCCTTGATAGAGACTGAAGCTGCGCGCCGGGCGGCTGAAAACCAAGCGAGTATTCTACAACAGATTGAGGGGCTGTTCGCCGACAAAAAATTTGGGGCCGCCGATGGTTTGATCAACTATCTGGAGCAGCGGGGCGCGGATGCCAAGTCCTTATCCTCCGTGAGGACAAGGGCCAAACGCGGGCTGGCCGCGGAAGAATCCTTCAAGGCTGCCCAAGCTTCCCTTGAGGCAAACGATTTTTCCGCCGCACGGCCTAAGATAGACTTCTGCCTGCTCGAGTTTCCGGACGACATCGACTACATTCGCTTTAAGCGGCGTCTGGTAGAGCGCGAACGCGTGGAAATCGTAAGCCGTGAGAAGGTTGGGCTCTACAAGAGCGAGTTGCAGCGAGTTAGCCGTTCACGGCTTTTTCTTGAAAAAAAGCGGGTTTTTCCCGGTATCGCTCTATTGAGCTATTCTCCGCGCCTTTCCTATTACGACACCCGACGCACGGAACGCACATGGGAAAGCGTTTCTATGGGTCCGGGGATGGCCTTTGAGGGGCGTTACGGAAAGCCCTTCCTGCGCCCTTTGCGCTCAAGCCTATCCTCCGTGGATATAGCCCTCGCCTGGTTCGCCGGCGGGCGTTTTTTATGGATAGAAGACCGTGAAAGCTTGGAAGCACACTCCTCTTTACCTTACTCGCGCCTAGAGTCATTCTCCGTTTTTTCAGGAGAGGCGCTTGGGGGAATAGAAGGGCGTGCGGAGATTCTCTCCTACTCTCTTGATCTGGGCATTGACCTCTCTTGCGGCGTAACGGCCTTGAACGCCACAAATAGCCTGCCCTTTCTTGGATTGGAGCGTAAGCGCTTGGAAAGCGCCATGAGTTTAGCCCTTGGCTATAGGATTGGCTTTGCATGGATTCCCTTGGAAGGCACGGAAATAAAAGTAGAGTATCGTCGTTCACTTCCCCAGCTCCTTGGATTGGACGCCATTCAGGAAATGGAAATAGAAGGCTTTTCCCTAGGAATCTGCTTTTCCCTCCCGGAGCTAAAGCGATGATGTTTCTTTTCCGCAGGGGCCTTTTCGTATTCTTAGCGGCGCTGAGCTTAGTATCCCTCCCCTTCAAGCTCCTGTCCCAGAGCGAGGATATTTCCAGTGAGCGCCCGTTGGGCTTGGAGATACGGGAATTCGAGGCCCTTGACGGCATTGAGCGCATGGACGCGGTTCAAATGACGGCTTTACTGCGGGTCGGTATCATCAATAACGCCCCTTTCAGCGTGATTGAAGGCGGAACGGAGATTCGCGATGCGTCCCGCACTGATTATTATCTTGCGGGGAGCATCGGCCGGGAAGGGGAGATTATCCTACTTCAAGCCAGGATCATTGAAAAAAACAGCGTGCGGATCAGCCTCAGTCTTTCCCGGGAAATCCCGCAGGCATCCATCTTTGAGGGCCTTGAAACCTTCGGGCAGGAAATAGCCAACGAAGTCTCATCCCTATCGGTTGGTGCCACCATACAAAACGCGGAAAAGCTTATTGCTCTTGGCATGTACGCCGAGGCTCATAAACGTTTGCTTGAGATTCGCCGCGCCGATACTTGGGCGCTTAAAGCCGATCTCCTGATCGAGCAAGCGCGCGCCGGTATCTGTAGCGAAGAGTTAAAAACCCTTGAGCGAGACCTCCTCCTGGCTGTGCGCGCTGGGGCCGCCGACGTGGAGTATCTTGAGCTTCTTTCCGAAAGGGCGAGTGGGGCCCTCATAAGCGTGCCGGAGGGTGCGGAATATCAAGCCCTCCGCGACGCCATCAGCGGCTTTATCAGGGGGCGTCTTGGGCCGCGCCTAGACTCTGCAAGAAGGGCTTATTACCGCGCTGTTATGACCCAAGTCGCGGACGGGTTAAAGGCCGGAGCGCTTTCTGACGCGGATCGTATGCTTAAAGACTACCTGGCCATCGAGGGCCCTTCACTCATAGACGGGCGCTATTTCAGGCTTCGCGCCCGCGTTGATGCCTCCATAGCCGCCGCGTATCGAAAGCGGTCTCGTGAAAATCTAGCCGGACGGAATGCCTTTGCCGCTGAAAGTTACGCCGGTATGTCTCTGGATAAGGAGTTATCGCCGACATCGATAGAGCTCTACCGCCGTATAGGAAAAAGCAATTTGGAGCGGCTCTACGACAAGGAATTGACCCAAGCGCGGAGCAGGATGGGGTATAGGGCGCGCAAGCCTCAAAGCCTTGGTTTTTCCCTGCCCTTCACAACCCTTTCAGGAGCAGAGGCTCGTCTTCCTCTCCAAGGCGTGCTTCCTGGGCTCAGGCTTGACTACCGGCGTAATCTCAGTCTTTCCCCGGCCATCGGCCTAGCCCTGGGAGGAGCCTTGGAATATTTTTCCCTGCCGGGGGGGATGCGGACGGCGGGTATAGAAACCACCGAGGCCTATGCCCTTGCCCTTGCAGGGCTTTTCCGGCCTAGCCTCAACCTGGGTAAGGGGGATCTAGGGCTTACGATATCCGCCCAGGCCCGGGTTCTCAATCTAAAAGCCAGCATTAAGGAAAACGGCATAGAGCGCGACGCTTCTGGGCCAAAGCTTTCCCTCGGTTTGGGAGCGGAGGCGAGTTATCTTCACTGGATCAATGATACCCTTGCCCTCGATGTCGGCTTGGGAGTAAACGCTGAATACTATCTTGGCGCCGGCCTGCGCCTACCCGGTTGTTTTAGGTTGGGGCTAAGTCTTGGCTTTTAGGAGGCCCCTAGAGAGCCCTTAGAGGGCCTCCTACTTGGCAAAACCCCTCCTCGCGGGGGATACTGGAAAAAAGGAGGGCCCATGCCCCAGTTCCGGTTTTTTCTACGAATAGCCCTTTTCGCATTTTGCGCCTTCACTCTCTTCTTATCCTGTGCGGCGCTTACACCGAGTAATACCATTACCCTTGATACTGGAGCAGGTGGCTCTATTCAGCCGAGCACGGCAATGAACGATTTTCCCTTGGTCGTCGATATGCTTGGCACTATCGTCGCAGTCTCTGAGATACGTATGAAGGGCCTGAACTTTGAGGGAGCAAACGCCCTTGAATTCGTTTTACTCGATCCCAACGGAAGAACCTATCCGCTTTTGCGTAGGGAGGGCGGCAGTATGGTTTTTGACGGGGACTATGCTTTCGATGATACAGGTCTGGATAATTTAAGTTATCTGGGTTCCAAGGTTGTGCCGGGTAGTTATAAGCCGGATACGATACTCAATGAAAGACTCTACAGCGTCGGTCTTGCCGGTACATGGATCCTGCGTATTTCAAACGCCAGCTCCATCACTGTAGGCAGTCTTGGATCTTGGCAGATGACCCTTTCCTATTAGTGGCAGCGCCGGATTTTCTGCGCTATACTGAGTGAACACGTCTAACGCGTTCTGATTGAGGAGGATCCCATGAGACTAAGTGGAGTGTTCAAGAACGCCTTTAGACTTGCTATGGCCGGTGGCGCCGGGCTCTTCCTCTCTGCCTGTTACGGGGTTGCTTATACCGCCAACCGAGCCTTCAGCCTTACGGCAAAGGATTCCTCCAGCGATGAGCCGATTCCCGGTCTACGTGTGGAGATTCGGGACGGGGCTATCTGCCTTCAGAGCGCCCTCACCAATGCCCAGGGTCGGGCAAGTTTTCCCTCCCTCCACGAATCCTCTCAAGCCCTCCAAGCCCTTGTCAGCGATATTGACGGCCAGGAAAACGGGGGAGATTACCAAAATGCCCAGGTTCTTCCCCGCCCAGGCGCAGAGCTGAGTGTCAGCCTCAGCCTCAAGTAAGCGCCTGCCGTGGAGGCCCATCCCCTCAAGCGATTGGCCCTTCGAGCCTGGCGCTCCCTGGAAGCCCATGAGCACGAACTCCTCTATGTCTTTTTTGAGATTACTCGATCCTGTAATCTCTCCTGCCGCCACTGCGGTTCGGACTGTTCTGCCGCAGAGCAGAGCCCCACTCTTTCCCTGGATTCCTGGAAGGCTATCGCCGCGGATCTCAAAGCCCATTTTGGGACAAAGCCCATCATCGTCATTACCGGTGGGGAGCCCCTCTGCCATCCGGAGCTTCTAGATATAGGAGCCTATCTTAGGGATCTTGGCTTTCCCTGGGGCATGGTAAGCAACGCCTATGCCTGGACGCCGACAACCCTGGCCAACCTAGTCCATGCGGGCATGGTTTCCCTTACCTTGAGTCTTGATGGTCCTGAAAGGGCCCATAACTGGTTGAGGCGGAATCCTCACTCATTCAAGTCCGTGATTGGCGCCTTGCGAGATCTGCGATCTGCTCGGGACCCTTCCACCGGAAAGCCCCTCGTCCACTACGATGTAGTAACCTGCGTACACCCGGGGAATCTGGCCCATTTGGATGAATGCGCGGATATCCTTCTTGAGGAAGGTCTTCCCGCGTGGCGCCTCTTCCGCGTCTTTCCCTCCGGGCGCGCAAAGGAATCTGGGGTCTTGGCCCTCTCAGCCGCTCAAACCCAGGAAATGCTTACCTGGATAGAGAGAAAAAGACCCCAGCTCAAGCAAGCTGGCCTTTCTCTATCCCTTTCTTGCGAGGGCTGGTTTTGCCCAGCGCGGGAGGCCCGCCTCCGGAATCAAGCCTCTTTTTGCCGCTCGGGCATCAATTTTGCCTCCATCCTTGCCGATGGCAGCATCTGCGGTTGCAATAACAATCATCCCTCCTTTCATCAAGGGAATATTCTAAAGGATTCCTTCTCCCGCCTGTGGAGCTCTGGTTTTGTGGAACATCGCCGCCGCCCCTGGTTGAGGCAATCCCTCTGCGCAAAGTGCCGCCATTTTTCTGATTGCCATGGTGGCCCCCTCCATCTTTGGTCTGCCACGAGGGAAAGGCCGGAATTTTGCTATTATACCGATGAATAAAATGCTCTGGTAAAACCAAAATATATTTCCAAGAATTTTGTTATCCAGACTCAGATAAGATATACTGAGGGGATGACTATCCACGCAAAGGAGCACAAATGAAACGGGGAATCTGGATCTATCTCTCTATTATTCTAATGTTTTTTATGATTGCAATAACGGCTTGCCCACTTTTACCTGATCTTTCACCAAGCCCAAGCCCGACAAAAACACCGAGCCCTACGCCAAGCCCTACTAAAACGCCTTCGCCGACAATTGCTCCTACTGCAACACCAACGCCTACGGTAACGGCAACACCAACGGCAACACCAACACCAACACCAACACCAACCGATGGAAGTGGCGGTCTTGTGATTAAGCCCTATCCGACGGAAGCAAAACTCTTTTATAGCTATGGCAGCAGCTATCGCCTCGTGATGGGGCTTGGTCCCGCCCTTGCCTATAATACGTGGGTTCCCTGGGAAACGACGGGAACGGGTTATATCTATCTGCCCTTCATTGCGGAAGCAGGCCAAAACTACACGGTAACCTGGGATGATGCCTATGACGGCAGTGCAAATTACACAGGCGATATCGAGGTTGGGGCCTTTCTTTCAAACAAAACAAGCCGCGTGAGCGGATGGAGCGCAGATGCCGATTCTGGCTACCCGGGCGGCTATACAGGGGATGGTGTTACCTTCAGCGTCACTAGCCGACAACTTATCTACTTAAGAGTTCGTCCATATTATGGCGAAGCGGCCTCTATCGGGTCATTCGCCATTCGCGTGTATAACGCCTCCGCCGTTAATACCGGTCAGTCCTTTTCCTGGTACCTGGACGGGGCCCTCATTTCCGGCGCCAACGATTACCTCTACACTCTTGATCCGGCAACTTTAAGTTCTGGCAGCCACCGCGTTACGGCCCTTGCCTCAAGGGACGGATTCACCTTTGCCGAAGCCCTGACCATCATCAAATAAGAGAGGAAAGGATGAAGAAGGAATTGATTACCATGCAGAGATTTTTTAGCGTCCTCCTCGCCATCACCGGTTTTGCGGTTTTACTTGCTTCTTGCGCGCAGGCGCCAAGTCCAAAAGCCACCGGTTCACTTTCCCTTGCCTTGGATGGCTCTTCCCGCACCGTCGCGCCGGACTCTACGGCCTATATCTGCGTTTCTTATAACGTAAGCGGTATCGGCCCGGAATCCGCCACCTTCCTGGATCAGGATATCAGCGGTCCAGCGTACACGAGGGCCGGCCTTCTTGTCGGCGAATGGACCATCCTTGTGCAGGGTGAAAACTCAAACGGCCATGTCATAATGGACAAGAGCTTCCCGCTCACGATTGTAGGCGGGCAAACGGCTAGCAGTGCTGTTCTCCTTGAGCGCACAGCGGGAAATGGTACCCTCAGCTTCAACGCCCATTGGGTGGTTGCCGCGGATTTCACCTCGGCAAGTGGAACCCTCACGCCGATCGGGGGTAGCTCCCAGACCTTAAGTCTTTCAATAAGCGGCGGCAATCAAGTCGTCTATAGCCAGGTTTTGGCGGCCGGCGACTACCTCTTGAACCTTTCCTTGAGCGGGGCGGAAGCCGACACAAAGACGGAAGTCTTCCAAATCTACGAGGGTTTTACCTCAAGCGTGGATTGGGACATGAGCGTAAATGTAGCTCCCGGCGGCTGGGTCTATACCTCCTCTTCCCCGGTTTACCCTGTGGATTTCGAGGGTGGTACCGCCAAGACAATAGATATCAGCGGCCTCGCCGGCCGGAGCCTGTATCTAGTCAAGGCCAATGTTTCCTCCGCTGCGGCAATTGCCGCCAACACCGGCTCGGCGGCATCGCAATTCTCGGTTGTTCCCTACGACAAGCCCTTGGCAATCCTCCAACCCGAATTCATTCCGGACCCGGACAAGCTTGTGCGTATGGAGCACAGGGACGCTGCCCTCTTTAACGCCAATCCCCCCTTGCTATCTGAGTTGAAAAACCAGGCAAGCCCCAAAACCCTCCCCGGTATGGAAAGGCAAGACGCCACCAGTTATGGGACTATCGACCCCCTGCTTACGGTGGGAACAAGCACAAAAACCTTCTGGGTGCAGAACGCGTCGAATGCGTGGGTGCAAATTACCGCAACCCTGCGCGCGGCCGGACAGTATTGCTATGTTTGGGTGGCGAACGGCAACTATGGCGCTACGTCAACACTGAACAACGACAACCTTGTAACTACCTCCCAAGCCCAAGCCCTGGTGAACAAATTCGACGGAACCGGCCCCAACTACACCGACGGTATCTTTAAGAACGTAACCAATATCTTCGGTTACGAATTCGGAGGGGGAACGGGCGGGACAGGCGGTCGAGACGCAGACCAGCATATTGCCATTCTCCTCTACGATGTCGGCTATGATTATAGCTCGGGTCAGACCGGGGGAATTCTGGGCTATTTCTGGGGCAAGGATTACTATACCCAGGTTCAAATGGATCCCAACAACATCAAGACGAACTATGCGGAGATATTCTACATAGACGCCCACTTCACGGACCGTTACCCCACTATGATCATTTCTACCCTTGCCCATGAGTACCAGCACATGATCCACTTTAGCGAAAAATCGGTGGAGTACGGACAGGCTTCTCCCGCTTGGTACAATGAGATGTGCTCCATGGTTGCGGAAGATCTCGTGGCGGCCAATATTGGCCTCAACCCTGTTACGGACGGCTCCCTAGACCGCATGCCCGGTTTTAATTACCACTATGCTGAATCCGGGGTAAGCGATTGGCTGGAATCGAATACTTTGGCCAGCTACGCATCCGCCTTCGCCTTTGGCGCCTACTTGGAGCGCAACTACGGAGGAGCGCCCCTCTTCCAGGCAATGCTGGCAAACAACTCCGTGGCCGAAGCCTCGGTAACGGCTGCTTTGGCATCTAGAGGTTATTCGGACACCTTTGCGGACGCCTTTAGGCACTATGGGGAAGCCTTGGTCTACACGACAACCAGGCCCTCCGGTTCTAGCGTCAAGTTTAACAACCAAGCGCGGACGGATCCCGTCGGTACCCTCAGCTATACGGCCGTAGCATTCGATCTAGGAGCTTACCAGCAGTATAATTACGCTGCCGGTTGGGTTGCTTCTAGTTTCGGGCCCCGGCTCTATACCCCCTCTACGGCCCTAGAATTACGGCCCTATGGGCTTTCAATTCACAGTCAAACCGCCTGGCAGTCACTTGTGTCCAATACCCTGAGCGTGAATCTCACCGCTCCGGCAGACCCGGATGTGAGTTTCTACCTCATGGTTAAGTAGGATTTCATCTTTCGTCAGCGGAGGCTCCCCATTCCACGGGGGCCTCCCTTTTTTTGCCCAAATGAACCGGCCTATGGGTATATTAAAGTGAGGGTCCCAAAAGCAATTTAAGCCAACCTTCATAGAAGGTTTATAGTCTCTCGTTGAGGAGTATCCTTGTGAAAAAAAACGCCATCTATCCTGCTCTGCTTCTTCTCTTAGGCTTGGGTCTTTCATCCTGCCTCATTACCCTCAAGGCTCCTAACACTTCTTACAGCCGGGGAAAGCGCTATGCCAAGCCCCAGTACGTCAATGATCAAGCGACTGTCGGCGCTGACGCCGCCGGTGCTGACGCCGCCGGCTCGGTTGCCACGGGGAAAAAGAACAAGGAAAATTCCAAGGAAAAGAATAACGGCAAGAGCAGAACCTATGTAACGATAGTGGGCGTGCTTGTAGCCTACGGAAACGAGCCCCATACCCAACTTATGATCCAAACCGCGGACGGCAGGCTCTATCTGCCGGACCCTGTCCTGCTTAAAGAGCTCAAAAAGTTGGGGCCCTATCAATTCGAATGGTCAGGATGGGTAGACAGCCCTCGAGAAGCCCTGCCGGGAATGGTCCCTCAGCATAACGGCGTGCTCATGGATATACGCTGGAAGCAAAAATAGGGCCTTAGGCCTTCATGGAGTCTAGCCCTTCGCGTAGGGCTTCCACGCTGGCCTCATTCTCCCCGCCAATGCGGGTAAGCACCGCGTTTTTTTCCTTAAGCTGGCGGGTGGAGTCCGAAATGTCTTGGGTGCGTTGGCCGATACCGTCAGCGGCCTCGGATATCTCCCTAAAGCGCGCGTAACCGGCGCGTTGGATTGCCTCCATGGCGTCAACCGCGGAGCTTACCTGGCTTTGAATGTCGCGCAGGTCTTGCACAGTACGCACGATCTCCCCGGTGCCGGAGCTAAGCTCGGACATGCCGTGGATAATCTCCGTTAGGGCGTCGCGCACCTCGCCGACTCTTAGCCGGACGGCGGCGAACTCCTTTCTGTTTTCAGTGCCGGAGCGGATGGCCGCCTTGATGTCCGTGTCGTTCTTATTGATGATGTCGGCGATGAGCTTGGAGTTTGCGTTTGCTTCCTCTGCCAATTTCCTAATCTCGGAAGCCACAACGGAAAAGCCCCTGCCAGAATCTCCGGCGTGGGCCGCCTCTATGGCCGCGTTCATGGCAAGCAGGTTTGTGCGCTCGGCTATCTCCTGTATGATGCGGGAGAATTCCAGCACCCGGGAAGAGGATGATTCCAAACGCGAGAAGGAATCCATCGTCTGGGTGAAGGCTCTCTCCGTCAGGTTTGTTTGCTCGTCCAGGCTTACTGCCAATACCTGCTTGGATTGGGCGGAAGCAGAGATGGCGTCGATGGATGCCGTCATTTCCTCAATCGATGCTGAAGATTCCGATACCGCGGCGGCTTGTCTCCTCATCTCACCCTGAACCGTGAGGCGGCTTTGCTCCAAGAGGGCTTGCTGATCCGAATTCTCCCCAAGCTTGTTGCGCAGGGCGTTGACCGCCCCGTCGATAGCCTGGCTGCCGGATTCGATGCGAGCGGAGACATCGGCTGATGCCCGCGCCAATTCTGTGAGTTCTCGTCCTATGGAGAGGGCCTTACCTGAGTCCTCGACCAGGCGCCCCATCGAATCCATACGCTTCCTGCTTTCTTTATTGCTTTTATCTAGGCTGCTCACGATGTTCTTCTCAACCGTGGCGCTCACCGAAAGAAGAATGGCGATAAGGGCGTAGAAGATATAGGCAAAGACAAAGCCGTTGATCACTTCCTTCATGTCGGCTCCTGAGAGTGCGGGAAGGAGGCGCAGGCTGAGGTAGGCGATGGAGCTGAGGCCAATTTCCGCGGTGAGCACCCAGTGTTGCCAGCGAGAGTAGCCTACCAAGCCCGACATGACCAGGATAGGGGCGGCAAAGAGGAAGAACATATAGATATCGCGGTAGCTGAGGGCCTCCTGGGCAATGCTGATGGAAAAGGGCGTCACCCCCAGGAAGAAGATGTAGATTGAGCTTATAAGGCGGTACTTGCCGGCAAAGAGGCCCCAAAGGCAGAGACCCGACACGATGACGGCTGGAAGCGAGGATGTCATGTTGAGGAAGTTGCCGGTCACCAGGTGGATGAGGGTCATAAGAACGCAGGCTACAAGAACGATCCACAGCACAAAGTGCAGGTTCTGAGCCTTGAATTGGACGTTTACCGGCTCAGAAGCGTAGAGATTCATTAACTTGTCTCGCAACTTCGGCATGAGGAACCCCTTGAGAGTATTTAAATAATACTAGCCGGGAAGTTGCGGAAAGGCAAGGGAAAAGCCGCTAGTCTTTGGGGTAGCCTACCTCCATCAAGCAGAGCGCAAAGGGGCCTGCCGCGCCTGGCGCGCGGGCGCGGTCTCGGGCTTGGAGTGTTTCTTTCAGCTCTCCCGCTCCCATTCTTCCAAGGCCGCAGGAGATGAGGGCGCTGGCCATGATGCGGGCTTGATTATTGAGGAAGCCGTCCGCGCGGAAAAAGATATCCACAAGCGGGCCTTCCTTTAGGATATCCACCGAGAAAATTTCGCGATCAAAGCTTTTTTCCTTTTCCTTGAGATTGGTGAAGCTCTGAAAGTTGTGCTTGCCCCGCAATACGGCCCCGCCATCGCGCATTGCTTGAAGATTGAGGGCGGATGGCACGTGGAGGCTGTAGCGACGCAGGAAGGGGTCGGGGAGTTCTTGGTTGAGGATTCGGTAGCGGTATGTCTTTTCCAAGGCCCGGTAGCGGGCGTGGAAGCGGGAGTCCGCTTCTTCGCAGGAAAGGCAAACGATATCAGAGGGAAGCAGGGCATTGAGGTCCGTCATGATCCTTTCCGTATGTGAGGGACTCGGGCTATGGAAGCTAGCCACTTGGCCGATGGCATGGACCCCTGCGTCGGTGCGCCCCGCCCCGGCTAGTTCAACCTTATGCCCTACTACGCGCTCCAGGGCGCGTTCAACGCTCTCTTGGACGCTGCGGCCCTTACCGGCAAGGCCCTGCCAACCGCGAAAATCACTGCCGTCATAGCTGAGTATCAGCTTGAAAACCCTATCAGCGCTCATCAGGCCTCCCCGCCGGAGTCTACGTAGAAATGGATGCTGGCGCCCTTCATGGCCTTAATCCTATCGCAGGCGCTCAGGAGTCTATCCAGCTCGCTTCTTTCCTCTACCGCCAACTCTGTTGCGCTGAGCCTGCCTAATTCGGAAACCAGGTGGGGCAGTTGGGCTTGATTGAAGGCGCTGTCCTCAGTTTCCGAGATAAAGGGAAGGCAGACTTGCCCTTCCGAAGACGCAAAGCGGCGCTGGATGGAACGGATTTCAAAGACGCGGACTACCGTATCACCCTCTTTATCCTCCAAAGACACGAACAAAGCCATTTCCCCTCCTTTTCCGGGCTCAGCCAGAGCTGGTGCGCCGTAAGTCTTGAGTATAGCCGAAAGTCTCCCTTGTGCGAATGGGCTCTTTGGGCGATATTAAGTGTGTGGAAGATCCCAGAAACGATCCTACCCCCTCTTCTGACGTAGAGGAGCTATCGCGGATCGTATTACAGAATTTTACCTCACTGAGCCAAATGGGCATGCTTGAGATCCTGCAACGCATCCAAGAGGAGAATGTCATCCTGCGCCAGGTGATCCAAGGGGCCAAGGACATAGCCAAGCAACCGAGCATCCTGGCAATCGTTGAAACCGTGGCAAAGATCCTCAATGACCGCCTCATGCCCACCAGCCTTACCTTTATCTTGGAATCGGATCGGGGCGAGAACAGGCCGGACATCCTCCATTACCAAAACATGGTTCGGGTAGACCCCCACTTTGTGGTGGAGGACTTGGAGCCCTACCGCTTTTTTTTCAACCTAGCCCCATCCACGGTGAGCTTCCCGGTATTCGAGTATATGCTGGGGCGCGAGGAGCTCAGCGCCCCCTTTAGGGCCCTAAAGCCGGCTGTCGTCATGCCCATCCTCGGCTTCGGCCAGGTCTATGGCTTTGCCCTCATCGGCGAGCACATCATCGGCTCATCTTTTTCAAAAAACGAGATGTCCTTTTTGGAAGACGTGATGCAGTTCGCGTCCATCGGCCTGCAAAACAACATCCACTACCTCAAGGCTATCACGGATCTAAAGACCCGTCTCTACAACCATACCTATATCAAAACCCGCTTGGAAATGGAGCTCTCCCGCGTCAGGCGTTACGGCCACGAGATAGCCGTCATCCTCACGGACGTGGATCATTTTAAGATTTTTAACGACAGCTATGGTCACATGGCCGGTGACAAAATGCTCATGAAGATAGCCGAGGTCTTTATAGACACTATCCGCAAGGGCGATGTCGCCGGGCGCTTTGGCGGTGAAGAGTTCGTTGTCATTCTTGCCCAGTGTTCGCGGGAAAACGCTTGCATGGTTGCGGAGCGGCTACGGCGTCGGGTGGAAAAGATCCTGGTGGAAGACGGAGATAGGCAACTGCAAGCCACTATCAGCCTCGGGGTCAGGCACGTTACCAAGGAGAGCTGGGCGGAGGCCGATATGGTCATATCCCAGGCGGATAAAGCCCTCTACAAGTCAAAGGAAACCGGGCGCAATCGCGCCTATATCTATACGGTTGGCAAGAAAAATTTGCTGCGGTCCCTGCATGGGGAGGATTCGGTCCAGGTTCAGCAGGCCATGGGCGTGGAACCCGAGCAGCCTGGACAGCATCCGTAGCAGAAGAGCTGGCTGCGTTCGGGAATGAAGCCCTCCGGCAACTTAAGCTTCATCCTTTTTTCCGTAAGTGGAAAATCAAAAACCTCGCCGCAAACGCGGCAATGAAAATGCCCGTGGGGGCTGGTGTCGGCGTCGTAGCGGGCTTCGCCATCTTTGATGCTTAAGGCTTGGGCTATGCCGCGCTCAACGAAAAGGGATAGGGTGTTGTAGACCGTGGTGCGGGAAAGGGTGGGCAGGCCGGGCTGAAGATGGGCATAGATCCTATCTACCGAGGGGTGGGCCTTGGTCCCTTGGAGGAATGTCCAAATCTGGAGCCGATGCACAGAGGGGCGTATCCCGTGTTCGTTCAGAAACTGGGCGTGGCTTTGCGGTTCTTGGCTTTCTGCCTGCATACGGCCTCCTCTGCACCCACAGGGGGCTAGGCCCCCTGTTTCGACTATGCCTTAAAGTACCTTGCAAGAATGCCCTTAAAGGCGGCTCCGTGTCGAGCCTCATCCTTGCACATTTCGTGAACCGTATCGTGAACGGCGTCGTAGCCGAGTTCTTTTGCGCGCTTGGCGAGCATGAGTTTTCCCTGGCAGGCCCCGGCCTCTGCGTCGGCCCGCATCTGCACGTTTTTGCGGGTATCAGCGCTTAAGACCTCGCCAAGGAGCTCGGCGAAGCGGGCGGCATGGTCAGCCTCTTCATAGGCAATACGCTTGTAGGCTTCCGCTATTTCGGGATAGCCCTCGCGGTCCGCCTGGCGGCTCATGGCCAGGTACATCCCTACCTCGGTGCATTCTCCCATAAAATTCTCGCGCAGTCCCTGCACGACCTCGGCGTCCAAACCCTGGGCCACCCCGATCTTATGCTGATCGGCCCAAGCGAAGCTGCCGGCAGCGGGCTTTTCCGTGAATTTTGCGCCCGGGGCGCCGCACTGGGGGCATTTTTCAGGCGGGGCGTCCCCCTCAAAAACGTAGCCGCATACTGAACAAATGAAGGTCTTCATGGGTACTCCTTGTCGAGGCATAAAGTGTAATAATTACAAAAATATAATTAGCATAAATCAGGAATAGCCGCAAGTGGTAAAAGGCTATTCCAGAAGATCGGTAAGGGTGGGGGGGAAGAGGCGGGAGAGGTCTTCCAAGTCGGCCATGGTAACGTTGCATTCCTTTTCCATAGCAAGGTTGCGGTTGGAGGAGGAAAGTTTGTTGATAAGGCCGTAAATGATGAAGGCAAAAAGTTTTAATCCGGCGCGCGGGTGGAGGTTGATGAAGGTGATGAAGCGGTCACGGGAGAGGGCAAGGATAAAGGCTTCATCGTCTGAGCGCACGGAAGCCTGCCGCGGCAGGTCTGAGAAGATTGTCGTTTCACCAAAGATGTCGCCGGAGCGCAATTGACCAACGGTAACTTCTTCTTCACCGGCGCTAGTAACGGATACGCTGAGTTTGCCTTGTAAGAGCACGTAGAGCCAAGGGTCGACCCTGTCTTGGGCAATGACTATATCGCCCTCGGGGTATTCGCGGAATTCGCTTGCCTGGGCGAGGGCCTTCAGCTCTGCCTCGGCCAGACCATGAAACATGGCTATCTCGCCCATCTCCCGCAAGCGGATCGACTCATCAATGTCCAATAGGCGCATAGCTCCCCCTTTCCTTGAGTATCGGCAGATTTCCAGGGGAAGCCGCCTTCCTCTCAGCTGAATCGGAATGGGTTGAAATTGGTGTCTTTGTCGTAAAAATCATGCCCCTCCGCTTTTTTGAGACGGCGCACCGCAAGATAGGTGAGGGGGGTCATGGCGGCTTCCACGGCGCACTTGAAGAGGTAGTTGGTGATAAGGAGGGTAAAAAAGAGGGCCCAACCGAAGACTCCAAAGGCAGAGGCGATAAGGACAAAGACGAGGGTATCCACCATTTGGCCCACGAGGGTGGAGCCGATAGTGCGCGCCCAGAGGGCCCGGCCTTGGGTAAGCACCTTCATTTTTGCCAGAATAAAGGAGTTTGAGAATTCTCCTAGCCAATAGGCGGCAAGGCTTGCCAGGGCTATGCCGCCGGAGCTCATTCCGCCCAGGATTGCGTCATAGGCCTTTTGCCCGGCGTAGCCCTGCCAGGCGGCCTCTCCGGGGAGGATCCGTATCAGCATAAAGAGGCCGGATGTGATGGCAAGGGCAAGGAAGCCTGTCCAGATGACGCGACGCGATGCCTTGTATCCATAGACCTCGGTGAGGATGTCGCCAAAGATATAGCTTAAGGGGAAGAGGAGGGTTCCGGCGTCAAAGGCCATCGGCAGGCCAAAGAGGCTAAAGCCTAGGTCGATGATCTTTGCCGAAGATGCGATATTGCTGACGATAAGGACGGCGACAAAGGACGCCATGACGATGTCGAGGTAGCGAAAGCTGCGGCTTTCCATAGAGACTCCTTGTTTTGGTAAGGCGGGTTGCAATACGACCGCCGCCTGAGCCTCTATCCTCAAAGAGGGCGGGCCTGGCATATCCCGGCTGAGCGCCGGTCGGGGGACATTAGCACGGCTTGCGCTCAAAAAACAAGATTGTTAACAGCCTCGCCCATCGGAGGGACGCAGGGCCTAAGCAGGATTTTTAAGAGGGGGCTTCGGGTAGGCGATACCCCACGCCCTGCACCGTCTCTATGATGATTGGGGCCTTGGGGTCGCGCTCAAGTTTTTTGCGCAGGCCTGCAATGTGCTGGTCTAGGCTCCGGCTTTCCGGGGCCTGCTCCCAGCCCCAACAGCTTTTAAAAAAGAGTTCGCGGCTTACCGCTTTGCCACATTTTTCCGCCAAGAGGCGGACGATGGATAATTCCCGCTTGGACAGATCCACGCAGAGCTCCCCCTGCCGAGCCTTCAAGGCCTCGGACTCCACCCGCCAGGGGCCAAAGTCAAAGTCACCCTCAGTGGCCTCCTGGCCCGCCCACCTGTCTACGCGGCGTTGCAGGGCGCGAACCCTGGCGCTCACCTCACGGGCTCCGAAGGGCTTGGAGATAAAGTCGTCCGCGCCAAGCTCCAGCCCCAACACGCGGTCAATCTCCTCCGCCTTGGCGCTTATAAAAATAATGGGGATGCGCGAGCCGGACTCCCGTATCTTGCGGCAGAGATCGTAGCCGGAGAGGCCGGGCATCATCACGTCCAAGCAGGCAAGGTCGACGGCTTGGCTGTTGAAGAGCTCCCAGGCCTTCTTGCCGTTCTCCGCGCTTAGGGTTTCCCAACCCTCCATGGAGAGGATCTCCGCCAAGGCCTTGCGGGTAAAGGGATCGTCTTCGGCAATGAGTACGCGCATGGCTAAACCTCCCTCAAGCGCAGGAGAAAGGATGCTCCCTTGCCGGAGCATTCTTCTAATATAAGGTCTCCGCCGTGGGCGCGGGCTAGTTCCTGGGAAATGGAAAGGCCCAGGCCGGAACCGGAAACCCCCTCGCGGATAGAATCGCTTAAGCGGGTAAAGGGTTGGAAGATTCGCTCTTTTTCTGAAGGTGGAATGCCCGGCCCCCTGTCCCTTACCCGAGCCCAGGCCATCCCCGCTTCTACCCCACACTCTACGTTTATGAGCTTGCCCTCAGCAGCGTATTTTTCCGCGTTAGAAACGAGGTTCCCCAGTATCTGCGCGGCCCAGTCCGGGTCGATGCGGGCTGTGGTGGAGGCTCCGGGGCGGAATTCCAGTTCAAGCCCCTTTTCCCGGAAAGCAGGCTTAAAGCAAGCTAAGCTCTCGGCTACGGTTTCATTCCAATCCACGTCGCGGGATCGGGGAGGGTCGCGTTTCTCCTTGCGGGCAAAGGAGAGAACATTGTGGATCAGGCGCGTTAAGCGTTCGCTTTCCGTGGAAATGACCTCAAGGTAGTTTTGGCTGCGGGAGGGGTCGGGGTTCGCGCGCAAAAGATCCACATAGAGGCGGATATTTGTTAGGGGCGTTTTCAGCTCATGGGACACTTGGTTGACAAAACTCACCCGTTGGCGGGCTTCATTCATCTCTTGGCCAATACCACGGCTTAAGGCGATAAGGGCTCCCGTGATAATCAGGGCTAGGACGATGCCGCCTAGAATGAGGAGCCAAGACTCCGCGCGGGAGATGAGAGAGAGCTCGCCTGAACTTGCGTAGCTTTGCAGTTGCCAGCCATTGAGGGGAGAGTCCAGGGAAAGGCTGGCTAGGGGCTTGTCTTCCCCTTTGCGCTGGTAGTCACCCCAGGCCATGAAGTCGTGGCCGCGCGCGTCCACAAGGACAAAGAGCCTCCCCGCCGCGGCCCCGGGCCTATTCGAAATGGCGGAGACGCTTAAGGGCCCCGGCAGGGCCTCGGGGAGTATGCCGGCTAAACGGCTCATCATGGCCGCGGAATTGAGTTCCAGCCCAAGTATGCCGCCGTCGTTAGCCCGCCGCCAAAAGGCGAATATCTGGCCTTCGGCATGGAACCAGGATCGCCAGCCTGAGCTGGGGCGGATGCGGGCGTATTCCCCTCCGGTTTCCCTATCCAGTTCACCTTCAGCCAAGAGGGCTTGGGCGCGCTGGTGGAAATCGTTTTCTTCCATGCTTCCCCCGGAACGAGGCGGGAAAACCAGCCGGCCATCGCTTATATAAAAGGCTTGGCGCACCAAGCTCTGCCCGCGTGAATAAGAGCGCAAGGCATCCGGAGCCGGCTCCATGCCTTCGGTGGCATCTAAAAAATCGGACTCGGTTTTTTTAAGGAAGGCGTCGATATCGGTTTTTAGGTCCGTCAATCTGGCTAAAAAGGCCCGCTCTATGTTTGCTCGCGCCCCGGCCCGGTCGCTTTCAAGGGCGCGCCACCCCATCCACAGCGCAAAAATGGTGGGAAGGAGGATGAGCGCTCCCGCGGCTATGACCGGGCCTTTCTTCATGCTTTAGTACCTCTGTTGGTTTTTTGAGCCGTACTGCTCACTGCGCATGGACTTGCGCTTTGTGCCCCAATTGGCTTCATCCATTATCTCTTCGGCATCGGCCTTATTCTGCTCACTATAATCGTCTAAGAGGGCAGAGCCTATCTCCTTTGCCAGGGCCTCCAACTCGCTTGCCGTTTGCGAGAGCAGGCTTTGGGCCTGGGCCGCCTCTCCCTTGTCCTTTAGTTCCACGGCCGCCTCGTTTGCCAATACCGATTTCTGTACCGCCACCTTTTCAACTACTTCCCTGTTGCGGCTGGCGGCGATAGCCACCTTGTCTGAGCTGACGCTAGCCGTCGCCTGGCCCTGAACCGATGCCCGCTTTGCGCTCAGCATATTGAGGTATTTAGCCTCTACCTGGGCCACCTGCAGTTTGTCTCCCAAAGCGAGGGCGGGTAGCTCAACCTCAATGAGAATGTAACGGTCTTGCTTGGAGTAAACGTTGTTGAGGTTGATGCGGATCTCGCGATTGCGGATCTCCCCCTCGCGGTTGAGCAGGCGCAGTGGCTTTACCCCGGGGGCGCAGCTGATGATGAGCTCTACGTCCTGGGCCACTACCTCGAAGGCGTCTTTGAATTCAAGATTGAAGATGCGCGCCAGGTCTCCCGGCTCCTGCACGAAGGCGTGGTTGCCGTCGCTGGACTGGGCCAGCCCGGCCATGAGATCTTCGTTGTAACCGCTGCCAAGCCCTATGGTCGTCACGGAGATTCCCTCGCGGCGCAGGGAGGAGCCCAGGTCAACTAAGGCCCCGGTAGAGTCCGGGCCAACGTTGGCCAGGCCGTCGGAGAGGAGAATGACGCGGTTGACGCGGTCGCGCTCAAGGAATTTGCGCAACTCGGCCGCGCCCTTGCTTACGCCGGCAAAGAGCGCCGTGTTCCCGCCCGATTCGATGCGGTCTATCCTGCGCAGTATGGATGCCTTGTCGGTTACACGGGTAGAGGGCAGGATGACGTCTACCCCAGAGTCGTAGGTAACGATGGAAAGGATGTCGCGGTGGTTCAAGAAGCCCACCGCCATTTTGGCGGCGTCTTTTGCCCTTTCCAGCTTGGGCCCGTCCATCGAGCCGGAGCGGTCCAGAACTAGGGCCATGTTGAGGGGAGGGCGGGCCGCGTCGTTCTTCCACTCAAAGCCCTCTAAGCCTACTTTGATGTAGGTCACTTGTTTTGCGCCTGCCGCCAGCAAGCTGTTCTCCATGTCCACCGTCAGCCGGAGTTCCTCGGCCTGGGTCGCCGCCATCAGAGTCACCGTTAAAAAGGCCAATAATCCGCTGCGTATGCGCTTGTTCATCGTGCTTCCTCCATCATGAAAGATTCTCTGCCTTAAATAAAGCCCTTTTCAGGTGGGAAGTGGTGAAAAGCCCGTATGGGAGATGTAAAAAAAATGTATGCGCCTAGGCCTGTTTTGGACCGTGTAAATTTTAACTAGAAAGCACATAAAGCAAAAAACAGCCATCCGCGTTCGAATGCGCGGATGGCTAAAATTCGTACTTCTTGATAAGTGTGTTTGTCTAGGGACTGAGCGTTCCATCCCAGCCGCCAAGTCGAGCCCAAAGCCACCAGGCGGCATAGGTCTTCATATTGACGTTGATGTCATAGGCATGGGCCATATCCCCATTGGCGATAAACCAATTCTGGCCTACCTGGTGGG
>JBGSOB010000053.1:0-19893 GCA_041739325.1 Treponematales bacterium | reverse complement strand
AGGGGCTCGCCGGAAAGGGACGCGCGACGGGAGAGGTCGTAGAAATAGGGCATGAGGCGGTAACGGAGCTCAATAGCCTTTTTGCTGGCGGCCTCTGCCTCCGGCCCGAAGGACCAGGGTTCGTGGGGGGCGTTGCCCTTGCCGGTGTGGTTGCGGTAGAAGGGCAGGAGGGCGCCGACTTGCATCCAGCGGGCAAAAAGCTCGGGGCTTGGGTTATTGATGTAGCCGCCTACGTCCGCCCCGGAAAAGGGTATGCCGGAGAGGCCGAGGTTGATGACCATGGTGATATTGAGGCGCAGGTGATCCCAGCTGGCGCTATTGTCCCCGGTCCAGCTGGCGGCGTAGCGTTGGCTGCCGGCAAAGCCCGCGCGGGAGAGGACGAAGTTGCGCTTGTCCGGCCGCAATGTGTCGAGGCCGTTGAGGGTTGCCCGAGCCATGAGGAAGCCGTAGAGGTTGTGCATCCTAGCGTGGGGGCTCATACGGCCCTGGTCCCAGTGGAGGGCGGAGAGGGAGAGGGTGCCGTTGGGGGCGTTAAAGAGGGCCGGCTCGTTCATGTCGTTCCAGATGGCGTCAAAGCCAAGGGCGAGGGTAGTCTTGTACTGATCCGCCCACCAGGCGTCGGTCTCCGGTTTGCCGTAGTCCGGGAAGGCGCAGACCCCGGGCCACACCGAGCCGCGCACCAGGCGGCCGGTATCGTCCTTGATAAAGACATCCTTTTCTTTTCCGGAATCGAAGACTGAATAGCCTTCTTCTATCTTGATGCCCGGATCTATGATGGTAATGGCCTTAAAGCCTTCCAGCTTGAGACGGGCAAGCATGGCAACCGGGTCGGGGAAGGCCGTGGGGTTAAAGGTAAAACAGCGGTTGCCGTCCATGAAGTCTATGTCCAGGTAGATGACGTCAGCCGGGATGCGGCGCTTGCGGAATTCCCGCGCCAGGTCCTCGGTTTCGGTTTGGCTCATGTAGGAATAGCGCGATTGCTGATAACCGAGGGCCCACTGCGGCGGGAGGGGGGCGGTTCCGGTCAGGCCGCTGTAGTCTCGGACTACGGAGGGGACGTCCGCGCCGGCGATGAACCAGTAGTCCATCTCGCCACCGGTGGCGCCAAAGTAAAACTCGTTTTCGTCGCTATCGCCCAAGTCGAAGAAGCTCTGGTAGGAATTGTCGAAGAAGATGCCCCAACTGCCGCGCTCCCCGGCGTTGATGAAAAAGGGAATGGACATGTAGAGGCTGTCATGGCTGTTGCCCCAGCCGTAGGCGTCCGTGTTCCACATCTTCATGGATTTGCCGTTCTTCATCATCGGGCCGCTCTTTTCCCCAAAGCCATAGAAGCGGTCACCGGGGTCTATGTCGCGCCGCGCGACAACCCGGCTGCCGGCGCTCGATATCGGCTCGGTTTCCGCGGAGATGAGCTTGCCGTCCTTGTAGACGGAGAGGGTAAAGGCCTTCTTGTTTATTACAAGGCGTATGGCGGGGGTAGACAGGCTGAGTTCTCCCTTGCTCTCAGTGGCAATGACATCTACCGGTTTGAGATTTCTATTGATCACCGCGTAGGATATCTCGGAGGAGTAGTCGCCAGAGGCATTGTAGCGGAAGCGGTACACGGAGTCCGAGGCAAAGCTTATCTGGGCGCGCTTGCCCCCGGCCAGCTGGAAGGAGAAGCTTTGCCCATCTTGCTTCCAGGAACGCAGGGCGCCAATGGGCTTCCACGTTCCATAATTGGCGATAAAGGCGGAACGGGCCACCATCCGCCTATCGTCGTTATCGGCCTGGTCTGTAGCCTTCCCCTTCCCGCCCGAGGCGCAAGCGGCAAAAAGGCTCACACACACAAGGGCTATTAGGGCTCCATGGCCCCACAGGGTCTTAGATGGGCCTTGAGCCCCCGCCTGCGACCCCATCTCCATCTTCCAATGCCTTTTCATCTACGCTACTCCTATGCCTGGATTTTTTGGCTGCTCATTCGCTCTCGCAGCCTAAGGGGCAAAATGCTTTGGGGAGGAAGCTCCTCCCCGGCCATTAAGCGGCAAAGGCTTTGTGCCGCGATGGCGCCCTTGCCGAAGATATCTTGATTGATGGTGGAGAGGGGGGGCTGGCACTGGGCCGCCCCGTCGAGGTCGTCAAAGCCGATAAGCCCCATGTCCTGCGGCAGATTGAGGCCTAGGTCAAGAAGGCCGCGTAGGATGCCCAGGGCAAGGATGTCATTGACGGCAAAGACAGAATCCGCCGGGCTCTGGGCCAGGGCCTTGGCTACCCGCCTGCCGCCCTCAAAGGAAAGGGAATCCGGCTCTAGCAGGAGGGGCTTGATTCCGGCCGCCGAGACCGCATCCATGTAGCCCCAGAGCCGGGCTGCGTTTACCGCAGAACCTTGGACGGATGTGCAACAGAAAGCGGGGCGCTTGAATCCCTTTGCTAAAAGGTGGGCGCTTGCCATACGCGCCCCTCCTTGATCGTCTATGTTGACGCGGTGGCCGCGCCCAGGGCTCAGGTAATTGTCTATGAAGACGCAGGGGATTTCCGGCAAGCCTTTCAGCTCCTCCGGTCCCCAGTCTCCCACGAAGATAAGGCCATCCAAATTCCTGGAAAGGACCCAATCCCTGAGGGCAGGGCTGCCGCGAGCCGGGGCTCCGCGAGCTGGGCCGACGGCCTTGAGAAGGAGGTCGCAGTGTGAAATTTCAGAGAACTGGGAGCTGAGGGCGTTGATGAGGATATTATAAAAGGGGCTCTGGCTTAGGAGCTGGCCGTCCACGTAGGAGGGGAAAACCAAGCCGACCATCTCGGATCTCTGCCCCACAAGGGTCTTAGCCGCCAAATTGGGGCGGTAATCAAGCCTGTGACTTGCTTGGAGGACCCTCTCCTTTGTTTCCAGACTGCACTTGAATTTTCCATTGAGGATGTTAGAAACGGTTGTGCGCGAAACCCCAGTCTCCCGCGCAATATCCAAAATGGTTGCCCGCATCGGCCCGAATTCCCCTTTTCCCTGCTTGTTGAACGTTCAACCAATCATTTACCGAGGGCGCGGCCTCTGTCAAGTTCGAAAGAAGCCCCATCCCTGAGCTTTTAGATTGATACGCTATTCACGGCCTACGCCTTTAGGAGTATTTTCAGGCTTTTTCATATAATCTCCCCGCCCAGCTGCCCAATTTTGCGCTATACTCCGACCATGAAGAAGTTAAACGGTATTCTAACAATCAGCATGATCCTCCTCGCGCTCGGCCTTTACGCCCAAGAATCCCTTGACGGGACGGTGGCGGGCGATCCCCTCCTTGAGGGCGGAGAAACAAGTAGCCTAGGGGAGCTTGCAAAGCCTGAGCTTATCGATTCCGCTAAGAATTCCGAGGCAAAGGCAGAAAAACAAGCCAAGGCCACAGACGTAAAAGCGGCAAGCTCTGCCCCGGAATCCAAGCTGGATTTAAGCTGGAGCCTAGGCGGCGAGTGGGCATGGGCAGATAGCCTCCCAGGCGCGGGCACAGTCTATGGCCGGCAGGGAATGGATCCGGAGTTCAGCTTTGATGCCAAGGCCCGTGAGAGAATCAAGCGCTCAAAGCGCCTGGAAATCGGGGCCCTCGGAGGCATCGAACTTGACGGCAGTCTCAAATTGGCACCTAGCAAGTGGGAAGGCTATTCAAGCGGAGAAGTCCTCCCGGACGAAGCCCGCGACTATGCCTTCTTTACCGAGAGCCTCAACGCACGCGCCTATGGCGGTTATGGCCTTCTCTCTGGGGATAAAAAGAAGGGGCTCTGGGACCTAAGCCTATCTGCAACGCTGGGGATTTGGGGCAACGACGTAGACCCGGACATCATCCTTGAGGCTGGGTTGGATCCCTCTGAGTATTTTTCTACCATGGGCATGGGCTTCCGCCCCTTTATCGGCTTTGAAAAGGAATCCGCCGACGGCAAGCTACGCTTTTCCGCCAGCCAGGATTTTTGGGGTTTCTTCCTCTTTGACCGCCCCGGCGGCCAGGCATTCTTCTGGGAGGAAAGCATCGGTGCCAAAGTGCGCATAAAGCCCTCCACGGCATGGGATATGGGAATCTCCGCCCGCTCGCGCCACCGAGCCTCCTTCCTGCCCAACTGGTCCTTAGACGCCCTCCTGGACATGAGTTTTAACCGCGAGAACTTTGCGCTCAAGCTTGACTGCTTGGCCTTTGATTACAGCGTCGATCTCCCCGGCTGGGCCCAGGCAGCAGCCTGCGGGCAGAAGGCACGTTGGGGACAGGGTATAGAAGGCCGTTGGAAGAGCAAGAACGGCTTTGTGGGCCTGGGCTTGGATTGGAGCCTCTGGGGCCTGACACGGGCTTCAGAAAATCAGGATTCCGACCGGCCCCTTATCCTCACGGCCGAGATGGGCTTCAAGCAGTAAGCCCTTGGGGACGGAGGCTCGTACTCCGTCCCCCTTCTTCTTATCTATGACGCAAGGCGACAATCCCTTCTACCTAGGCACAAGCCTCCAGCCCTTTATCTCCATCAACACCCTTCAATTTTTAGATTCCCCGGGAATGCCGGAGCGTCTGAAGGGCAGGACGGCGAGCCAACTACTGGGAACCCAGCCCCTGGTAGACGGAGCCCGTGCCCGCATGGACCCAGAATATCTTAGGGGCCTCGGCGAGAGCGATATCTGCCCGCGGGTGAACCAGCTTGCCGGCGATGGGGAGGGCAAGGGCGCTAAGCAGGCCCAGGCAGTGATTGCCGAGATAGCGGAAAACTCAGCCTGGCTCTTTGAGGCCCTGCGGCGCGGTGATGAGGGCAACCGGGAAGTCCGTAAAAGCTGGGGGGCTGAGCACTGGAATTTTTGGAAGTCGATAGACCGCATCGTTCTTGCCGGAGGCCTTGTGTCCGGCATCCTCGGTCAGGCGATAGCCGAGGCTGTCCGCAATCTCTGTAGGGGGCTCGAAGTCCTCCTCCCTGCCCAGCCGGTTCTCCTTCCGAGCCTGGGGGCCGCCAGCTGCCAAGCCATAGCCGAAGGGGAGATAGCCGTTCTGGATTTTGGCGGTTCCTTTGTCAAACGCGGGATTGCCTTTGTAAAAGACTCACGCATTCATGCCTACAAGCCCCTCCCCTCTCTCCGGGTACCGCAGAACCCCAGCGCCGCCCAGCTCAAAGGCTTTTTCTACGCCAGCCTCCGCGAATGCCTGGGCTCCTGCGCGGATAAAGAAGCGCGGCTATCCATCAGCATTGCCAACTACCTTCCTGGCGCGGATGTCATGGATCGCGGGCTCTACGGCTTACTCAAGGAAGATGGGGGGAAGCCGAGCTTGGCCGAGAGGGTGGCTGATGCCTGTAATCTTGCGGTTGACGACATTCGGATACTCCACGATGGAAGCGCCGCCGCACAATGCTTTAGCGGCACAGGGACTGCTGTTTTTACCATCGGCTCTTTTATCGGGGTAGGCTTCCCCGAGGAAGGCCCTCGCTGCGCCCTGGATCTTGAGAGCCTGAAAATTCTTTAGGGCCAGAGAGCCCTCGTGAGTCGGTCAGGCGCTAGGCCGCGATAAGGGATTTCTTTTTCCAGGCCCCGGATTTCCAGCGCCAGGCGACCACCAAACCGCGAATCCACTCGTCACAGCCCATGGCAAACCAAATACCCGGCAGGCCCCAGCCAAGGTGAATACCGAAGAACCATGCCCCCACAACGCCTATGCCCCACATAAAGACAATACCCACCACGACGGGAAAGCGCACGTCGCCTGCGCCCTTGAGGGCGGGTATGAGGATGGTGTTGAGGCTACGGCCCGGCTCAAGGAATATCTCCACCGCCAAGACGGCAAGGGCGATGGCGACGATACTCGCTTCTTGGGTAAAGACGCCGATAAGGGGGCGCTTGATGAGATTCAGGGCTAGCACGGCCAGAAGGGAAAATGCGAAGCCGACGGCAAAGTAGCCCCAGACGCGGCGGGCAGCTTCTTGATGCTTCCCGGCCCCAACAAAGTAGCCCACCTTGATCTGGGCCGCCCCGCCCAAGGAGACGGCAAAGATAAAGACGTAGCGTGCCAGGGTAATGACCAAGCCGTAGGCGGCCAGGGCCTGGGTGCCAAGTTTGGCCACAAAGCCGACGATGATGATTTGCGAAACGTTATAGGAGAGGTTTTCCCCGGCTGTGGGTACGCCGATAGCCAGAATGCCTCTAAAGACGGAAGCGGGTAGACGCAAGATTTCCCGGAAGCGGATATCGATCTCGCGGTGGCGCTTTAAGCGGACAAAGAGGAACCAGAGGGCAACGAATTGGCTGAAGACGGTTGAGATGGCAACCCCGGTAACCCCGAGAACGGGGAGGCCGAAGGGACCGTAGAGGGAGATGGCGTTGCCTATGATGTTGAGGGCCAAGGCAAGGGCATTGGTGACCATGGGGTCTTTAGCGTATCCGTAGGAGCGCAAAATAGTGGACTGGACGATATTGATGGCGGTAAAAACCGAACAGCCCCCGTAGATGAGGAGGTAACGGACGGCGTATTCCTCCACGTAGGGTTCAAGCCGATAGAGGGCAAGCACCGGTCGGGTAAGGAGGAGGACAGCCGCGCTTAAGGCGGCAGAAAAAAGCAGGATCAGGCCAAGGCTTGCCAAGGCTATCTGCCCGGCCTCGCGGGGCTTGGCCGCCCCCAGCCGCTGGGACACGCAGATGCTCGTGCCGATGGAAACCATCATGTAGACAAGCTGGATAAAGAAGGCCCATTGGCTCACGGTGGACATGGCGGCGGCGGCCTTTTCCGAGTAGCCGTAGAGCATAAACTGGTCTACCGCGGTCAGCGAAGTGCGGATGAGGTTTTCGATAAGCATGGGCAGGGCAAGGCGGATGAGGGGTATCCGCGTCTTGTCCTCTAGGAGCTTTGACTCTTCCATCCAGCTTTACTTAAGGATTTCCGCGGCCCGCGTATTGCCTCTTTTAAGCGCCGTTTCATAGGGGGTTTCCCCCGCTAGGTTACGCTCTGTTTTGCTAGCTCCCATGGAGACAAAAAAGGCAGCGGCTTGCGCGTCTCCCACGGCGGCCGCGACGTGGAGGGGATTGTTCCCCAGGTAGTCGACAGCGTCTGAGTTGTCCATGCCCACTAAGGCTTTGAGGGCCTCACCGCCCCTTGCTATGGCCGCAAGCAGGGGGCTTTGGGCTTGGGCGTTGCGGGCATAGATGTCTGAACCGAATTTTGCCAGCAAGGCGGCGATATCGTACTGCCCGGTATTGACGGCAAGGTGGAGGGGGCTATTGCCGGCGGAATCCCTGGCATTGGATCGGGCTCCGCGCTCCAAGAGCCAAGCCACGGCCTCATAGCCTGAGTTGGCGCTCAAGGCAAGATGGAGGGCCGAGCGCCCCATCTGATCCTGGCTATGAACGGTGGATGAATCGATAAGGAGGGCAAGGCCATCCCGCCCTGATGCAAGGGCGATAAGCAGGGGGCTTTGCGCGCGCGCGTTCATAGCGTGGATATCTGCCCCGGCGTCAAGGAGGAGGCGGCAGAGATCCTTGCCGCGGCCGCTTACGGCGTAATGCAGGGCGGTAGAGCCTGAATCGTCGCGGGCAAGGACATCGGCCTGCGCCTTCTGGATAAGGAGGCGGGCTAGCTCAAGCCGGGAAGACTGCACCGCCTCCATGAGGGGAGTCAAGCCCGAAGCGTCGCGGGCGTCCACATCCGCGCCCCGCTCTAAGAGCTGGTTTATGAAGCCGTAATTCTCTTTGCGACAGGCCTCATGGAGGGCTGTCTTGCCGGAGAGGTTGCGCAGGGAGAGGCTCTCCTTGGATTGTGAAAGCAAGCCTATGGATTTTACGGCATTCCACTGAATGGCAAGGTGGAGGGGGCTATTGCCAAGGGCGTCGCGGGCTAGAGCGGAGGCCTTGAGGGCAAAGAGGGTTTTGATTGAATCCGCCGCGTCCGTTTTTACCGCGGCATGGAGGGGAGTCTCACCGTTGGCGTTACGCGCCTGGATATCCGCCCCCTTGGAGACGATAAGGGGTATGACCTTTGAATAGCCAAGGCCGGCGGCATAGTGGAGGGCGGTATTACCCAAACCGTCTACGGCGCGGATGGTTTGCGGGTTGAATATCCATTCTTGGGGCCCAGAAAGATTCTTGATAGCCAAACTGACCGGGAGTTCGCCCTGCATGTTGGCTATGAAGATGTCTGCCCCGGCGGCTATAAGGAGCTCGCCTAAGTCCCGCCTGTCCCGCTGTAGGGCAAGGTGGAGGGCGCTGTCCCCGGAATTGGAGCGGGCGTTCACTTCTGCCCCCAGCTCGATGAGGAGCTTGAGGATGGCCGGATTGTCTTGATGACGGACAGCAAGCATGAGGGGGGTAGAACCAGAATCGTCCCGAATCTTTACCCGCTGGGTGTCTAGCAAAACCGCGGTCAACTCAGGCCCCTGGCGGAAGGCGGCTAAGAGGGGAGACTCCCGCTTGCCGTTAAGGGCGAATATGTTTGCCTTGTACTCAAGGAAAAGGCGGATCTGCTCGGCGTTGCCCTTGAGCACGGCGAGCATGAGGGGGGTATTGCCGTCTGAGTTCGCCGAATCCACCTGGGAGGCGGCACGCAGGAGAAGGAGACTCTCCTCGCGGGGATAGCCGAGGATGGCGGATACATGGAGGGCCGTGTTTCCGTTCTTATCCTTTAGGTCCGGGTTGGCGCCCCTGGATAAAAGCAGTTCGAGGAGTTCCCGCCTTCTTTCCGCAGGCATGGAGATAAGGAGGGGACTGTTGTCAAAACTATCGCGTACATTGGGGTCTGCCCCCGCCACAAGGAGGATGCGGGCCGTCTCGGAGAAGCCCCGACGAACCGCTTCATGGAGGGCCGCCTGACCGGCGGAATTCTTGGCGTTGAGCTCCACCCGTTTTTCTAAAAGGAACTGCACATAACCGCGCTGGTTCCTGGCGACAGCCTCGTGGAGGGGGGAATTGCCGTCGTCAAAGCGGCGCGAGTTGTACTCGCCGTCGCGGGCGCAGCGGAGGAACCAGGCGAATTCGTCGATAAAGGTAGTACCGCCGCTCTGAATCAAGAGCTCGGCGGCGCGGGCGCAATCCAGGCTCTGGGGACGCAAGAAGGCAGAATCCAAAGCCGTCTTCCCCTCCCCGTCCTTACGGTTTATCTCAGGATCAAGGCTTAAGGCGATGCGCAGGGCATCCACCATACCGGCGTCCGCGGCTCGGTGTAGGACGCTTCTCCCGGCGCTATCGAGGCTGCGAACGTTGTCCCGGGTAAGGAGGGCGCTCAGCAGAGGCTTTCCGCGGCGCAGGGCCCCCTCAAGGGCATCTGCCCCGGAGTCGTCCCGAATATAGAGGGATGCCCCCTTCTTGGCCAAGAGGCCCACCATAGCCTCAGGGCCCAGCTCTACGGCCAGCCTGAGTGGCGTTTTACCTAAACCGTTCTTGGCGTCTATTTCCGCCCCCATGGCCAGAAGATACTCGGCGATGCCTACATCAGAGCGCATAACGGCTAAGTGCAGGGGGTAATCGCCCGCCGGGTTGGGGCTGTTTACCAGCTGGCGGCTTTTAAGGATGCCTTGGAGGCCGTCCATATCACCCCGTTGGATGAGGGCATAAATATCGTCCGCCGCTTGGGGAGAGGGGCTGGGGCCGCCCTGGGGGGCTTGATGGCCGAAGGAAAGACAAGAGGCCGCCAGACCAAGGAGGGCGGCAAGGGAGAGGGCTGAAAGAAGGGCGCATCGTTGCTTCATGGTATATATTCTAGCGCGAAAAGCCCCCATATACCTAGACTATCCCGCCAATGCAAAATCCGAGGGCTTAAAACAAAGATGATTTCAGTTGCACAGCTATTCGTTCCGATATATGATAGGACACTGTCTCCAGGCCAGTCCTGGTTAAGCATACGATAAAACAGGGGAGAAAGACCTTGGGATTCCGCCAGCTCATTGCCTACAAAAGCATAGATCCCATACTCCTCCTGGCGCGGCCCAAGGTCATCAGCGCCGCCTGTCTTATCCTCCTGTCTTCCTGGCTTTTCCTAGCCTCCGCCCCCTGCCCCAACCAAGCCCCTCCAGGCATGGGCGGCGCCGACAGAATCGGCGTAGGGATCTTGGGCCTGACCGAAAACCAGAGCGACATTCCGGAAGATGAACCACTCTCCTACACCGCCTACATGATAAAGAGCGGAGATGTGCTTTCGCGGGTAGCGGAGCAGTTTAACGTAACCCTGGACACCATCGTCTCCGTCAACGATATCAAGAACGCCCGCGGCATGCGCATTGGCCAAACCATTAAGATTCCTAGCCAGAGCGGCATTATGTACGCCGCCAAGGCCGGTGAAACCCTTGCCGAGTTGGCGCAGAAGTTCGACATCCCCAGCGACCGCATTATCGAGGCCAACGGCCTCTTTTCCGAAACCATGCTGGAAGACAAGCGACTCTTTTTACCCAATGCCCGGCTTTCATCCTTTGCCCTGCGCGAGATTTCCGGGGAGCTCTTCCGCTGGCCTGCCCGGGGCTGGATATCCTCCTACTTCGGCTGGCGCAAAGATCCCTTCTCCGGCACCAGGACATTCCATAACGGCCTCGATATTGCGGCAAACTATGGAAGTCCGGTTGCCGCGTCTATGGAGGGCCGGGTAGTGGATTCCGGATTTTCCCCCATTCTGGGCTACTACGTGGGCATTTCCCATCACTCCGGCTACCAGACCTTCTACGGACACTTGTCAAAAATAGGGGTCAGCACAGGCCAGTACGTCAACCTGGGGCAGTACATCGGGAATGTCGGCTCTTCCGGCTACTCCACCGGCGCCCACCTCCACTTTTCCGTACTCAAGTGGGGAAGATCGGTCAATCCCCAGATCGTCATGCATTAAAGCGAGGCCCTGGACCAGCTAGGCCCAGCCTTGACGATTTGACGCTCCTGACAAACTACTATATAGTACATGAGAATATGCGCGAGCTCACCGGTATCCAGGCATCGCCTGGAATTTTTATAGGAAGATGTTATCTCTCCCTGGAAGAAGAGGATTATTCAATCCCTCATTATTCCATCATGGAGAAAGACTTATCCCTTGAGCTCGGCCGCTTCCACTCCGCTAAAACCCTTGCCGAGAATGAGCTTACCGAGCTGAGAAACAAGGCTAAATTGGAGATGGGCAGCGAGCATGCGGCAATCTTCGATTCCCATATCCTCATGCTCAACGACGTAGACCTCCTTGAGCAGATAGAGCGCAACCTCCGCCACAGTCTTAAAAACGTGGAATGGATACTTTTTCAACTTGAACAGTCCCTGGTAAAAAAACTTGGGGACAGCCAGGATTCCTACCTTGCCGAGCGCGCCTCCGACATCAAGGACGTATCGCGCCGCCTGATTGCCCATCTTTTAAAGCGTGAACGGCGCTGCCTGACTTCCATCCAGGGCCACGTGGTCCTCGTAGCCCGCAACCTCCTTCCCTCGGAAACCATAGGCATGAACCGCCAAGCGGTGCACGCCATTGCCCTTGACGCCGGGGGCAAGACTTCCCATACCGCCATTCTTGCCCGAGCCTTCCACATACCCGCCGTCTTAGGCTTGCAGGAAATTACCAAGTCCATCCGCAACGGGGAAACCCTCATCGTAGACGGTGATTCAGGCAAAGTTATCGTTGACCCCGACCCGGAAACCCTGGAAAAGTACCGCCTCCTCATTGAACGCAAGGCACACCACGAGCGGGAGCTGGGATCCTTCTGCACCCTGCCCTCCGTGACCCTAGATGGGCAGGTAGTGCCCCTCAAGGCGAACATCGAGATACCCCAAGAGGTAGAGGATGTAATCAGCCGCGGCACAGACGGCATAGGCCTGTATCGCTCCGAATTCATCTACCTTCAGCCAGACTCGGTGCCGACCGAGGAAGAGCAGTTTCTTGCCTACTCCGCCGTTCTCAAAGCCATGGGCAATCTGCCGGTAACCATCCGCACCCTCGACCTAGGCGGAGACAAGATGATCCCGGAGTTTGAGAGCGCTGACGAGAAAAACCCCCTCCTTGGCTGGAGGGCTGTCCGTTTCTGCCTAGACCGCCAGGAGATATTTAAGAACCAGCTGCGCGCACTCCTCCGCTCCTCCATGCACGGGAACCTTCGCATCATGTTCCCCATGATCTCCGGCGTTGAGGAGCTTGACCGCTGCCACGCCGTGCTGGAAGAGGTGAGGCTTGAGCTACGGGAAAAGGGAATACCCTTTAAGCGCGAAGTGAGCGTAGGAATCATGATAGAGATCCCCTCCGCCGCCATGACAACCGATATCCTTGCCCACAAGGCAGACTTCTTTTCCATCGGCACCAACGACCTCATCCAATACAGTCTGGCGGTTGACCGCGGCAACGAAAAGATTGCCTACCTCTACCAGCCCTTCCACCCGGGCGTGCTGCGCCTTATTAAAATGACGATAGACAACGCCCACGCCGCCGGCATTCAGGTGTCCATGTGCGGCGAGATGGCCGGCGACCCCTACGCCACCGTGGTCCTCCTGGGCCTGGGGCTGGACGAATTTTCCATGTCAGCCGCATCCGTCCCAGAGGTCAAACGCATCATCCGCTCGGTAACCCGCAAGGATGCCGAGGACCTCATCCAATCCATCATGAGCATGGGAAGCTACGTTGACATTGAGGCGGCCGTCCACTCTTGGATGGACGAACGCTTCCAGCTCGACAAACGCTGATCAGAGCCGGAGAACGCCGTGGAAATAATCCAGACCCGCCTTAAGTACAAGAACCTACCCCTGGTAGTCATTGCCGGCCGCCCGAACGCCGGCAAATCAACCCTCTTCAACCGTCTCTTGCGCAGCCGGCGCGCCATCACCGACCCAACGCCGGGCGTAACCCGCGACCCGATAGAGTGCGAGTGCGTCCTCCCCTACTCCGGTAAAGCCGTCACCTTGGTGGACACCGGCGGTTTTAAAATGGACAGAGAGGGCCTGGACTCCGAGGTAGTGCGCCGCACCCTGGAAACCCTGAAAAAGGCAGACCTCATCGTCCTGCTTATGGACATTACCACTATAACCGGAGAGGACGAGCATTTCGTAAAGCTGATGCGCGCTTACTCGGAGAAGGTCCTCTTGGCGGTCAACAAAGCCGACTCCCCGGAGCGAGACCTCCTCTCTTTCAACTTTCTCTCCTATGGCTTTCCGGCCACGGTTTTCATCTCCGCCGAGCACAGCCGCAACATAGACGAGCTTGAGGAGCGCATGGTGGAGCGGCTGGACTTCTCCAAGGTGGAGGAGTATGAAGACCTGCACTCCGATATCCGCCTAGCCATCATCGGCAAACCCAACACCGGCAAGTCCACCCTTATGAACCGACTGCTGGGAGAGGAGAAGTCCTTGGTCTCGGACATTGCCGGCACTACCCGAGACGTGGTTGAGGCTAAATTCACCTGGAAAAAGCACGAATTTACCGTGCTGGACACAGCAGGACTGCGGCGCAAGTCCCGCGTGACCGATGACGTTGAGTATTACTCCGTCAACCGCGCCGTCAAGTCCGTAGACGATTGCGACGTAGTCATTCTCATGATAGACGCCCGCGAGGGCCTGACGGATCAAGACAAGAAGATAGCGGGCCTGGCTATGGACCGGGGCCGCGGAATGATCTTTGCCTTGAATAAATGGGACACCATGCCCGACATTAAAAACTCACTGCAGGCCCTCACCGACAAGATCCAATACTTCTTCGGCCAAGCCGCCTTCGTGCCCATCCTTCCGCTTTCCGCCAAGGAGGGCATGGGCGTGGACGACCTCCTTAAAATGGCGGTTAAACTCTTTGACCAGCTTAACCGCCGCATAGAGACGGGGCCCTTAAACAAGGCGGTGGAAGATTGGGTGAGCCACTTCCCGCCCCCCGTGGGCCGCTCCACCCACTTCAAACTCCGCTACGCCACGCAGATAAGCGCCAACCCGGTTAAGTTCGTATTCTTCGTATCCCGCCCCAAGGCGGTCAGCGAGCCCTACCAGGCCTTCTTGCGCAACAAGGTCCGCAAAGAGCTGGGCTTTTCCATGGTTCCCATAGCCATCGAGTTGCGCGGCCCGCAAAAAGACAAGGAATGGTAAAAAGCCCGCGATGAAAGCGTATTCCATTGGCGACGTGGAGAGGATCCTCAAGGTGAGGGACTACGTGATTCGCTATTGGGAAAAAGAAGTGCCCTTCATCGGCGCGCGGCGCGGCCTTTCTGGGCGCAGGGAGTACCGCGAACGCGAGATATCCCTATTACTGCGCCTTAAGCACCTCTTGTACTCGAAGAGGCTCACAATAGAAGAAGCCCGGCGCGTCCTCTTGGAAGAGGTGGCCGGGCCTGGTCAAAATCGCAGGGCTCTGCTGGAAGAAATTCGCGAAGAGCTGATCCGGCTCTATTTTAGAAAGAGCCGTTCCCCAGAGTGAAGCTTAAGCCAAGTTGCATCGTCGGTGTCAGGTTCGCTTCTTCGTAGCTCACCCCACCGGGTCCGACGCTGATTCCCTGCACAGCCTTATAAATGCCCCCAAGGTTGGTAAACTCGCCACCCCCCTCGCCAAAGCTGAAATTAGCCCAGCCGGAAACGCTCATGCGATCGAAGATCTTGTAGGATATCTGCGGCTTTACCCAACCGGAAAGATCGGCCAGGTTGGCCAGGGCGAATACCGATGCCGATACGTCCGAGCCTAGAATCTCCGCCGCGTTGACCGATACCGCCGCGTAATGCCTTCCCAGGCGGCTGCCGAATTTTCCCAAAGCGCTCGCCATTTCCGCGGGGTCCGCGATGCTCACCGCTGGGTCGTCCGCGTAGTCGTAGGCCGGATGCATGCGCTCGATAACCGCTTGCAGCATGTCGTCCAGGCTCATGTTAGCCTGGCCCTCACCATCGTAGAGGTACTGTCCCACTACGGTCAGGCTAAGCTTGTTTTCCCAACTGTTGCTGTAGAGGGCTCCGGCCGTTCCGGTAAGGAAGATCGATTCTGGTTTTTCAACGATGCGGTAGTAGAAGGTTTTTTGCGATGCCGGAATAAAGGGCGGTATGGCGGGAATGTCCACGATCCTCTCTTCTTTTACCACAAAATACTTGTCCGAGCCGTAGGCTAGGACGCCCTCACCGAAAAAGCTCCAACCGTTGCTGGCGTAAGACGCCGAGGCGATAGCCTTGACTGGGTCTTCATAGCGGTAAAAGCCTGAAAGGGAAAACTCCAAGCTGGGCAGGGAAAATTCGAACTTTGGCGCCACCGCTATCTTGGTGGGATGGATGCTGGTGGCGTCCATGATGGCAAAGAGGTAGGCGCTGGCCATGGTGCCGGGGATGGGGGCGTTTACCCTCAAAGAAAGGGGACCCTCGCGCTCAGCCTCGGGGTCATCAAAATTGACGGCGCTCAAGGCAAGGATGTCGTTGGCGGGGGTAAAGAAGTAGCCCTTACCCCACTTGAGGGCCTGTTTGCCAAAGGAGAAGAATACCCTGTCAGCCCAGTCGAACTTGCTGTAGAGCTTGAAGATCGTTATGTCAGGGACGGTCGTAGCACCGATATTTTCCCCAGCTTCGTCAAGAACGGCAGCGCTGCGGGTAAAGGGATAGGCGGAGCGGAGCTCGCCGTAGAAACTCAAGTCGCGCTCCGGCTTGGCGGAAAAGCCAAGGGAAAGGGATGTGGCCGGTGAGAGCTCGGCCTTGTCCGCGCTAAAGAGGTCGAAGGCCCCGCCCCAGGGGTCGTTCCAGGTGCCGGTTAAGCCGGCTGAGCCGGAGAAGGAGCCGCCTAGCACAACGCCTTCCGTTGAAAAGAGTGTGTCGCGCAGGGCGTTGGTGTTCTCGCTCGTTTCGCCAACCGTTTCCTCAGCGCCGAAGATATCATCTTCGTCTGCTATCGCCTCTTGGGCGAAGGCTCCCACCGAGACGAAGGCGCAGGCAAGACCGAGGATAAGGGGAAGGCGTAAAAGCGCGAGGCGTGGTTTTTCAAACATCGGTCTACCCCTTACTTTTTATTGGTCTTCTCAAGGAAGGCCTTGCTGAAATTGGAATCCGGCAAACGGTCTGAGTAGCGGCCCTTGTCGTCGGTATAGCCCACCGAGATAAGGAAGCGCTCCTTGCCCGTCTTTGAATCCACGTCCTTGGGTATGGAGAGGACGGTCTTGTTGCCCTTATTGACTTCGTCGAGCATGCGAATCTCGGTGGGCAGTTCCTTGCCGCCGACGGTAACGTAGGTGGGCGGGTACTGCACGGTGCGCAACAGGGATGCTTCGGTAATGCTCTTAGCCGGGGAGTAGTTCTTTGTCATGAGTATGAGGGGCTTGTCCTTGCGAATGTAAACCTTGACCCAGTCATAAGTGACTTCATTTGTCTTTGCCTTGAGGGTCAGCTCCCAAGCCTGATACTTGCCTAGGGTGACTTCGGCGCTGGAGAGAACGTCGTAGTCATCGGAGAGGCGCGAGCCGCGGAAGTCTGATGTCTTGGCGTTGGAATTCTGGATGTCCTTGCTCATGGAAAAATGGGTCCAGCCCACGTCAGGCTGCCAGCGGTAGACGTCGTCGTCTATCTTAAGTATGCCCTCTCCCTTCTGGGCCTCGGGCTTGAGGGTTACCATGACTACCTGGTCCTTCTCGTCGCGGCGGAAGATTGACCACTGAAATACCGAGTCCGGCTTATTGGGCTTTGTGTCCACCACCGTGTAGGTTATGGAGACGTCCTTGCCGGGGAAGGAACCCATGTCGTCAACTTCCTTGAGCATGGCGCCAAAGTCCGGAGCGGCAAAGGCGGCCCCGGCACAGAGCAAAGAGAGGGCCAGGGCGGCCGATTGACTCATTAATCGCATAGTGCGCATTCGTAAACTCCTTTATTTTACCGTGCTCAGGGCCTTGGCCGGCTGAAGGGCGGCTGCGGCGCGAGCCGGAAAGAGGGCTGCCACAAGGGTGAGCCCGGATATGATTCCGATATTCGCCAAGATCAGGATGGGGTTAAGCTTGAAACTCAAATGCCCATTCTTTAAGAGAAGGGCGAGCATGGAGGAATCTCCAAAATTATAGAGGGAGAATCCAAGCATGACCAAGAGGCCTAAGAACAAACCGACCAAGGCCCCGCCTAAGGCCAGAAAGAGGGCTTCGTAGAGAAAGAGGGCCAAGACCTGAGAGCTCTGCATTCCCAGGGCGCGCATGGTTCCGATCTCCTTGATTCTGTCCATCATAATGCGGCGGAAGGTATTGGTGATGCCTACCATGATGACTAAGAAGAGGACGCCCAAGGCGATAAGGCTAGCGATGTTGATGCCGTTCACCAAGTCTTGCAGGCTTGAGAGGTTGTCGTTGAGGGTAGTCATGCGGTAACGGGTGCCCTCCCAGGTTTCCGTCTTGTCGCCGCGCAGACGGCGCAACATGTTCTCTCGCGCGCTGGAATTGTCCTTGCGCTCGAAGACTTGCACGCGGTCTTTTAGGGCGGCGTAGTAGGTTTTCCCGTAGCCATCCAGATTCTTCATATCTGCCATAAAGAAGGAAAGCTGTTGATAGGAGCCCTCCGGCAGGTTGAGAAGCTGGTTGACGTACTGGAGGTTGGCGTAGGCCGACATCGTTGACATGGACAGGAGCCCCGCGTCCTTGACGATGGCCGCGATAGTGAATTCCCCCATGGTTTGCTGGCCGGAAAAAGTGCGTAGCTGAACGAGTATCCGAAAGCCGGCCTTAACCTTGAGGTTGCTTGCCATCGTCTCGGAGATGATCAAGCCGCGCGGGTCAGCCATTTCCTCAAAACTGCCCGAGGAGATTGCCAAGCGCTCGGTCAGGTAGGTCTCCTTAGCCAGGTCCACTCCGGAGATGCTCTGGGTGGTGGAGTTCGAACCGAAGGTGAGGGTTGCCTGAAAAGAGGCGCGCCTGGATACGTAGAGGGGTTTGAGCCCTGTAGCCTCCATGGCCTCCAAGAGGGCGGAGTCGTCGCGAATAACCTGAAATTCCTTGCCGGAACCGAGTTTTTCCACACCAGACACGTAGATGTGGCCGGCGGCCAGATTGGCGACGTTGGCCGACACGTTATCCATGATGGCGCCGGCGCAACCCTGCATCAGGCTTATGATGAGAACGCCGAAGGCGATAACCCCTCCTAAGAGGAAAGTGGCCACCTTATGCCGCGAAAGGTTGCGCAGGGCAATGCCCATGACCGTTAAGAGGGCCTTGAGACGGGGCCGGGCGCTGAGGGGCGCTGCTGCCCCGTTGTCTATATCTGCCACGATTTTCTCCTATTCCGTCTGCATGGCGCGCACGGGTTGTATACCCAGGGCGACGAGCACCGGGTAGATGTGGGCTAAGAGACTCACCAGGGCCACAAGAACCAGGGTGAGCAGGACCCCGCCAAGCGAGAGACTGAGGCTGAGGGTCTGACCCCCAAAGAGAACCTGGAGGAATGAATTGGTGGCCTGGAAGCCGATAAGATTGACTACCAGCATGGAAAGCCCGGCTAAGAGTATGCCCACGGCCCCGAAGACTAAGGTAACGCAGAGGGTTTCCACCAAGAACATCTTCCAGATAAAGCCCTTCTGGGCGCCTAAGGCCCGCATGGTGCCTATCTCGCCGGTACGCTCAAGGACCGAGACGACAAGGGTGTTCATGATAATGACGATGGCCACCACCACTAAGATGAGGATGACGATGCTCAGCACGAAACGCACCAAGTCTATGCTCTGGGAAAAGGGCGAGGCGGCCCCCTTCCAGTCGCCGGCCGCGGCGTTGATGCCGTTCTTGACAAAGTAGGCGTTGAGGGCGGCTATGGTCATGCGCGCGGCGCCGGGGTTTTTGAGGGACACCAGGATGAATTGCCAAGCGCCGGAGTCGGCCTCCGCCTTGATGGCGGGCGCGGCGGCGGCTTCATCGGCCAAGGCCTCCAAAGACGCGTAGGATGAACCTGAGGAAACAGTCTCTTCCATGCCGAAGATATCATCTTCCTCGGCGTCAAGGAGGGCGCGGGCGGATTCAGGCACAAAAACCTCTGCGGCCCCGCCCACGGTCAGGTTAGCCAAGAGCCGCACCGAATTGATGTCGGCAAAGGCCATGAATTCATTAGCGTCTGATTCCGAGGTCGACTCAAAGATGCCCACGATGGGCAGTTTGCGCGCCTGAAAACCCGCGGCGGAAAAGCCCTGAAGGATGATCTGGTCGCCAAGCTTGATTTCCGTGCCGGCCATCTTTGCCGTCTGGCTGATGCGCTTGGCGGAAATCATCATACCCGTCTCGCCAGGCTGGAGATAATGGCCCTCCAGAATCTTAACGTTGTCGAACATGGGATTGTAAGACTCGGGGTCTATGCCCATGAGGATGGCGCCGCCGAGCATGGAGGTGGTCACCTCGGAGTCTTCACCCTCCTTGCCTACCTCAGTCTTGTCTTCAAGATTGAACATAGCCATGACGGTTACCAGGCCGGTAGACTTGGCAACCTCGGGGCGGGCGTCAATATACTGCTTGAGCTCGTTGAAGTCGGGCAGCAAGGGGGTCTCGGCGTCGTTGTTGCCCGTCATAGCCATACCGAAGAGGATGGACACTGGCAGGGGAAGGCCGCCGGGATTCTTGCCGTAGACATAAATGTCGCCGGTGAAGTTCTGGGTAAAGGTCTTCTTGACCCCCAGATCGGCCCTGGCAAGGAATGCGTTGCCGACCACGATGACCCACACCCCCACGGCAACGATGATGCCGATGATAAGGGTCTTGGCCTTGTGCTCCAGCAGATTCCGCAGGGCAATGCGAATGAGGACGCCCATCTTATTTGGCTCCCTCGGCCTCTTGCCGATAGTTCTCCGTAACCATACCGTCCTTGAGGCGGATGACATGGTCGGCAATGCCTACGATCTTTGAGTCGTGGGTGGAGAAGATGAAGGTTGTTTCCATGTCGCGGTTGATCTTCTTCATGAGCTCGATGATGGCGCCGCCGGTGGCCGAGTCCAGATTGGCCGTGGGCTCGTCTGCCAGCACGATGTCCGGCCTGGTGACCAGGGCCCGGGCGATCGCCACCCGCTGCCGCTGGCCGCCGGACAGCTC
>JBGSOB010000036.1:0-32277 GCA_041739325.1 Treponematales bacterium | reverse complement strand
CGCCCGCGCCTTAGACCCGGATAGGCAGACGGGTGGGGTGAGGTATCTTGAAAAGAGCGAGGTGCTGGAAGACGTCTACACCTTCAACGACTTTTCCCATGACGGAGGGCGCCTGGTCCTGAAAAAGCCGCGCAAGGTGGCCGGTCAGAACATGCCCTACTTGGTGAGCGAGCATAACGGCCATATGTTCCCCACTAAGCGTTTTGACTCTGAGGAGCGCCTCGTGGAGCATGCCCTGCGCCATTGCCGCGTCCTCTCCGCCGCGGCCAGCATCCCCGGCATTTCCGGGGCCATCGGCTGGTGCGCCTTTGACTACAACACCCATAGGGATTTCGGTTCGGGCGACAGGGTTTGCTATCATGGGGTCTGCGATATCTTCCGTCAGCCCAAGTACGCCGCCTTCGTCTACTCCAGTCAACAGAACCCCCGAATTAAGCCTGTTTTGGAAGCTGCCAGCCTCTTTGCCAAGGGCGAACGGAGCGCCGCCCGGCTCTTACCCATAGAAGTCTATACCAATTGTGACTCCATCATCCTCTATCGTGGGGGGCGGCGGATCGGCGCCTATTACCCGGACACGAAGTCCTTCCCCGGCATGCCCCATCCCCCGGTCCTTATCCGCGACTTGGTAGGGGAGTCTCTTGAAACCTCGGTTTTTAGACCCCGTGACCAAGGCCGTTTAAAACACCTTATCGGCAAAATCCTTTCAAGCGGCCTTTCCAGCCTTAAGCCCCTGGATTATCTTTCTATGGGCTGGATTCTCCTGCGTTATCGGCTAAAACTTTCCGACGCGGAAAAGCTCGTTCACGCCTACGGTTTTGGCTGGGGTATCAAAGACGACAGCTTTGAGATAGCCGGTATTCTCGAAGGGCGCGAGATCCTCAGGCGGCGCTATGGTCCTGACGCCGTTGCCACGCGTCTTATCCTCCACGCGGACGATAGCCAACTTTCAGCCGGGGATTGGGACACAAGCCGCTGCGTCCTTCGCCTTGAAGACCAGTACGGCAACCTCTGCCCCTTCGTGCAGGAGGCCTTTTTACTCTCCGTTGAAGGTCCGGCAGGCATTATCGGCCCCTCTCTTATTCCCCTTGTAGGCGGCTGTGCTGGATTTTGGATCCGCAGTAAGGGTGATCCGGGTATCATACGTATCTGGGCACGGGGAGGCCGTTTTGACTCTGGGCAAATAGAGATTCGCGTTGTGTAGCGCCTCGGAGAGTCGTGGCCTCACAGCCACGCGGCTGGCCGCTTAAGGGCCCCTCCCCTTGACACTCGGTAAAGCTAAAGGATAGATTTCGTCACTGTACCGATCTGTCTTCTCCCCGGGAAGGACTCAAGGTGACTGCCGTGCTGGTTCCGTCACCTCTTCGTTTTGGCCAAAGGGTTTCGGCCGCCCCGGGATATGCGTAGCGCCGCAGAGGGATTTTCGGACTTATCTTATTAGGGAGCAAAGAGTTGCCTACGATTAACCAGCTCGTTCGCCAAGGCCGCAGCGGTGTTAGAAGCCGCACCAAGAGCCCGGCCCTGGAAGGATGCCCGCAAAAGCGCGGCGTCTGCACTCGCGTTATGACCGTAACGCCCAAGAAACCGAACTCAGCACTCCGCAAGGTTGCCCGCGTTCGCCTTTCAAACGGCATCGAAGTAACCGCCTACATCCCCGGTGTTGGCCACAACCTCCAGGAGCACTCCGTCGTACTCCTGCGCGGGGGCCGCGTCAAGGATCTCCCCGGTGTGCGTTATCACATCATTCGTGGCGCCAAGGATACCCTGGGCGTAGAAGACCGCAAGCAGGCCCGTTCCAAGTACGGCGCCAAGCGGCCTAAGGCTTAAGGAGGCTGAATCATGGGAAGGAAGCATAAGTCCCTGAATCGGCCCATCAGGCCCGATTACAAGTACAACTCCGCTATCGTCACTAAGTTCATTCAGCGCATGATGGTTCAGGGCAAGAAGCTGACAGCCGCCCGCATCGTCTATGACGCCATGGATATCATTAAGGAAAAGACCGGGAACGAGCCCCTTGAGGTTTTCCTCAAGGCCCTGGACAACGTCAAACCCGCTGTGGAAGTAAAATCCCGCCGCGTTGGCGGCGCCACCTACCAGGTTCCCATCGAGATCCGCGACGCCCGCCGCGAGGCCCTGGCTACCCGCTGGCTTATCAACGCCGCCCGTAGCAGAGCCGGAAAGGCAATGGCCGACCGCCTCGCTCAGGAGCTCACCGACGCCTTCAGCAATCAGGGTTCCGCCGTCAAAAAGAAGGAAGACACCCATAAGATGGCTGAGGCCAATAAAGCCTTCGCTCACTATCGCTGGTAGTGTTTGTAGCGGCGCTCGTCGCCGCGCGCTTGAAAAGGGTCGCCTGAAAGGGCGGCCTTTTTTTTAGCCCTTCATGGCGTATGATGGGGGCCCAAGGGGGCTTTGCGCCATGTCCTGTGCCCTTCGCAATATAGGCATACTCGCCCACATAGACGCCGGCAAGACAAGCTTGACCGAGGCTTTGCTCTTTTTGTCGGGTAGTATCCGTTGCGTCGGTTCGGTGGACCAGGGGAATACCGAAACCGATTGGATGGCCATAGAGAGGGAGCGCGGCATCACCATCAGCGCCGCGGCCACCCACTGCCAGTGGAAGGGCACGCGCATCGTCATTCTCGACACCCCCGGCCACGTTGATTTCAACGCCGAGGTAAGACGGAGCCTTCGGGTCATGGACGGGGCGGTAATCTTGCTCTGCGGCGTGGCCGGCGTCCAAGCCCAGACCGAACCCGTGCTCAAGGCTTGTAGGCAAGCTGCCCTGCCTATGCTTTTTTTCGTCAATAAGCTCGATAGACGCGGGGCATCATTGGGCCGCGTGCTAGCCGACCTCCGTTCCCAATTGGATATCCCCGTCATCCCCCTTCAGTGCCCCTTGGTGCTGGAAGATAAATTTCTGGGTATGTTTGATTTGATGCGCCCATTCTTCCATCCGGCCTCCTGCTATGAGCACGGCGGTCCCGGTTCTAAATTTGTCGACGCTCCAGAGCTCTATCCTCCTTATATAGACCTGCGCGCTGCGCTCTGGGAAGCTGCGGCCGAGCTGGATGATTCTCTCATGGAATCCTTTGTAGCCGGGCGGGCGCCGGATGCGGAGCGTTTGGCTGCCGTCCTGTCTCGGGCCGCTTCCTCGGGCCAGGTAGCCGTGCTGCTTGGAGGGTCTGCAATTTCCCCCGACACCCTGCCAGGTTTGCTCGATGGGATTCTTGCCTATTTACCCTCGCCGGAGGACTCGCGCCCCCCGCTGGGGGTGGACCCCCGCAATGGGAGCCCTGCTTGCCGCCGGCTTAGCTCGGATGAATCCTTTTCCGCCCTTGCCTTTAAGCAGACGAACGTGGAGTCCTTGGGAAGGCTTGTCTATCTCCGCGTTTTTTCAGGAAGGCTCAAGAGCGGGCAGAGGGTTTGGGATGCCAGTCTTGGTCGCTTTGTAAAGGTCCTTGGGCTCTATCGACTCCGAGCCAGCCGGACCGAGGCCGTGGATGAGGCTTTAGCGGGAGATATCGTTGCCGCTTCGGGGCTGGCCGATGTCCAGACGGGGCACAGCCTCTGCGATCCGGGCAATCCCATCATCTACGAGCCTATCGAGTTTCAAGAGCCGGTTATGTCTATCGTGATCGAGCCGCGGGATAGCGGCCAAGGAGCCGCACTTGCCCAAGCGGCGACGAATCTAGTAGAGGAAGATCCCTCGCTTCGTCTTGGTGAAGAGGCCGGTTCCGGCCGCCTCAGGCTTTCTGGTATTGGGGAGCTTCAGATTGAAGTTGCCTTGGATCGTTTGTCCAGAGAGTATGGCCTCAAAGGTTTGCGGATTGGAAAGCCAGAGGTGAATTATCGTGAAACGATATCTGTTGCCGGAAAAGGGGAGGGGCTCTTTGACCGAGAAGTTGATTATCGGCGGCATTTTGCCAGGGTTTTTCTCAAGGCCCAGCCCGGCGAGCGAGGCTCCGGGATCTCGCTTGTCATAAATAATCAGGAAAAAGGGAAAAAACAGGGGCTTTTTGCTCAAGCGGCCCTCCGTGGAGCCCGTGGGGCCCTTGAAAGCTTTGGAGGATTCGGCTATCCTCTGGCGGACGTGGCGGTGGAGATACTGTCTTTGGAGATTGATGCCAAGGACTCCAGCGAGCTCGCCTTCGAGGCGGCCGCATCCATGGCCGCGCGAATTGCTTTGTTAGATGCTAAACCGATCATCCTAGAGCCGTATATGCGGTTGGAGGTCGGCTTGCCGGAAGACGCCTTGGGCTCAGTGCTCGAGCGTATCAAAGGCAGGCAGGGGCGTATCGAGTTAATCGAGGACGCGCCGGATGGTAAGGTAGTATCGGCCTATCTGTCTATGAGGACCCTTTTCGGCCTTGCCGGAGAGCTACGGTCCGACGCCAGCGGCCGATTAACCTTATCCCAGCGCTTCTCCCACTACGAACCCCTTCCTCTGCATCTTTAAGTTTTATTGGAGCTTAGGTATCGCGGTTGATCCCTTGAATAAGGTAATCGTGTTCCTATATACTCAGGCATTATTTTTTCATTTTCGTTTGGTGGCTACCATACCCAAGGAGGAGTTGCATGGCCAAGGACAAATTCGAGCGTACTAAGCCTCACATGAACGTTGGCACCATCGGCCACGTCGACCACGGCAAGACTACGCTCTCGGCCGCTATCACCATGTATTGCGGCAAGAAATTCGGCGACAAAGTCATGAATTACGACCAAATCGACAACGCGCCGGAAGAGAAGGCCCGCGGTATTACCATTAATACCCGGCACCTGGAGTACCAGTCAGACAAGAGGCACTATGCCCATATCGACTGCCCGGGCCACGCCGACTACATTAAGAACATGATCACCGGCGCCGCCCAGATGGACGGCTCCATTCTGGTCGTGTCCGCGCCCGACTCGGTTATGCCCCAGACCCGTGAGCACATCCTGCTTGCCCGTCAGGTAGGCGTTCCCTCCATCATCGTCTTCTTGAACAAGGTAGACTTGGTTGAGGATGCTGAGCTTTTGGAGCTGGTCGTTGAAGAGATTCGCGACGTTCTGACTCAGTACGGCTTCCCTGGAGACAAGACCCCCATCATTCAGGGTTCGGCCTTTAAGGCCATGTCCGAACCGGACAGCGCCGAGTCTCAGGCTTGCATCCAGGCCCTCCTGGACGCCATGGACTCCTACTTCCCCGATCCCGAGCGCGCTTCCGACAAGCCCTTCCTTATGCCTATTGAGGACGTCTTCACCATCTCCGGTCGCGGTACTGTCGTAACCGGCAAGGTGGATCGCGGCGTGCTCAAGCTCAATGAGGAAATCGAGATCGTCGGTATCAAGCCGACCCGCAAGACGGTTGTTACCGGCATTGAGATGTTCAACAAGCTCCTTGACGACGCCCAAGCCGGCGACAACGTTGGTTGTCTCTTGCGCGGCGTTGACAAGAAGGACGTTGAGCGCGGTCAGGTTCTCTGCAAGAACGGCACCATCACCCCGCATACCAACTTCAAGGGCCAGATCGTCGTTCTGTCCCAGGCTGAGGGTGGACGTCACTCCCCCTTCTTTGCCGGTTACCGCCCGCAGTTCTATTTCCGAACCACGGACATCACCGGAACCGTCACCCTGCCTCCGGGCAAGGAGATGGTCATGCCCGGCGACAACACCGAGATTATCGCCGAGCTGATCTACCCGATCGCCATGGAGAAGGGGCTTAAGTTCGCTATCCGCGAGGGTGGTAGGACGGTAGCTTCCGGCCAGGTTACGGAGATCATAAAGTAATAGGTTCGAGTTTTTCAGGCGGCCTTCTCAGGGAGGCCGCCTGAGAGCATTATTGGAGGAGCAATGCTGAAGGAAAGAATCCGCGTCAGGCTTCGTGGTTTTGACGTGGAGCTGATCGACCAGAGCGCTAAGGCGATCTGCCAGACGGTGCAAAAAGCCGGTGCTAAGGTTTTGGGGCCCATTCCCCTCCCTACCCGGATCAATAAGTACACCGTGTTGCGCTCGCCCCATGTAAATAAAAAATCCCGTGAGCAGTTCGAGATGAGGACTCATAAGCGCCTTATTGACATCATTGAGCCGACGAGCGAAGTGATGGACAGCTTGATGAAGCTTGAGTTACCCGCCGGTGTGGACGTGGAGATCAAGCAGTAAACTTTAGACGAGTCTTTTGGCTCGTTGCATTGAATTGAAAAAAAGCAAGATGAATGAGACATTCCGCAATCCCCAAAGGGTTGCGAGCGGATTGAAGGCCGTCAGGCCTGGTCCGAATGGTTTTTCGCGAAAGTGGGAGGCCATGCAAGGCGGGCTTGCTCGTTTTGCGTAATCGATCGCTTCGGCGTTCGGTTTAGGGCGAAGGCTTAAGCCTTCGTCATCCAGCAGCTAACGGCGGGTTTCGTACCCGATCCGTTCAACGCTGTAGCGTGAAGGATACCTACGATGTTAGGTCTCATTGGAAAGAAGATCGGAATGTCCCAGGTCTTCGATGACTCCGGTATTTTATTGCCGGTTACCGTCATCAAGGTGGAGCCCAATATGGTGCTCGCCCAGAAGACCAAGGAGAGCCACGGCTACTCGGCCGTTGTAATTGGTTGCGGGGATCAGAAGAAAACCCGCGTGACCAAGGCCTATGCCGGCCAGTTCGCCGAAGGCGTGGCTCCCAAGAAGATCCTTAAGGAGATGCGAGATTTCTCCAAGGAAGTAAAGATCGGCGACGCCCTCGGCGTGGAACTCCTTAGCGGAGTTCGCTTCGTGGACGTTACCGCCACCAGTAAGGGAAAGGGTTTCCAGGGCGTCATGAAGCGCTGGAATTTCGGGGGCGGTCGCAGCAGCCACGGATCCAAGTTCCATCGTGAACCTGGTTCCACCGGTCAGTGCACCTATCCCTCGCGTACCTTCAAGAACGTGAAGATGCCCGGGCGCATGGGCGGCGAGCGTTGCACCCAGCAGAATCTTCGGGTCGTCAAGGTTGACGCCGAGAATCAGGTGATACTCGTTCGCGGAGCCGTGCCGGGGCCTAGGAACTGCACGGTCATAGTGAAAACCGCGGTCAAGAAGGCCAAGTAAGGTAGGGGCGAGGTATGGACAAGAAGGTCTATTCCGTTCAAGGCAAGGAATTGAGGACGATCAGCCTAAGTGACGCTGTCTTCTCCCTTCCCGTGAACGAGGACGTTATTTACTACGCGATCAATAATGAGCTTGCGAACGCTCGCGTCGGCACGGCCTGTACTAAGGACCGCGGCGAGGTTCACGGCTCCAATAACAGGCCCTTTAAGCAGAAAGGCACCGGTCGCGCCCGTCAGGGCGATAAGAAGTCTCCCTTAAACGTGGGCGGCGGTACCGTGTTTGGCCCGAAGCCGAGAGATTATTCCTTTGTGCTGCCCAAGAAGGTGAAGCGCCTTGCCATGAAGTCGATCTTGAGCCTCAAGGCCCAGAACGACGTTCTCAAGGTAGTGGAAGATTTCACCCTCGAGTCGGGCAAGACCAAGGATTTGGTGAGTCTGCTCAAGGGTATCTATCCCGAAGGCAAGGAAGAGCGAACCGTCATCATCCTCAAGGACGACGACAAGAACATCAAGCAAGCCGGGCGCAATATCCCTTGGCTGCACTTCCTTTCCTTCAATCGGCTTCGCGCCCATGACCTGTTTTATGGACGGAAGATCGTCGTTCTCGAGACGGCCGTAAAAGAACTCAATGAGTTCTACGCGGACAAATAAGGGAAGTAGCGATGATTGAATATAACGCGATATTGATCGAGCCGGTGCTTTCCGAGAAGTCCAACGCCTTCCGCGAGGAAGGAAAGTATGTCTTCAAGGTTGACCCGCGCGCGAACAAGACCATGATCAAAGAGGCGGTGCGCAGGCTTTTTGCCGTAACCCCCATCTCTTGCACAATCGTGAACGTTAAGGCCAAGCCCAAGCGGCAGCGCGGCCGACCCGGATATACCGCCACGTGGAAGAAGGCTATCGTGAGGCTTTCTCCCAACGAGAAGATCGCCATCTTCGAAGGCGTCTAGGATAAAGAGGGCAAAAGATGGCAAGCATTAATTTGAGACCGAATACCCCTGGAACCAGGCACCGCGTTCAGATCGTGAACAAAGACCTCACTGTGGGGAACCAGCCGCAGAAGCATCTCACCAAAGGTAAGAAAAAGACCGGCGGTAGGGCTTCCAATGGGCAGATTTCCGTGCGGCACCATGGCGGCGGGCACAAGCAGAAATACCGCGTGATCGATTTTAAGCGCGACAAGGTCGGAATCCCCGGCAAGGTCGCCACTATTGAGTACGATCCCAATCGTACCGCCAATATCGCCTTGATCGTCTATGCCGATGGCGAGAAGCGCTACATCATCGCCCCCAAGGGCTTGATCGTTGGCATGGCGGTTATGTCCGGTGAAAAAGCGGCTATCGAAGTCGGCAACACCCTGCCGCTCGAGGTAATTCCCGTGGGCTTCACCGTCCACAACGTGGAATTGACCTTGGGCAAGGGCGCCCAGATGGCGCGTTCCGCCGGGGCTTCCGCCCTCATCGTCGGTAAGGACGGGGATTACGTTACCCTCAAGCTGCCTTCGAATGAGATGCGCATGGTCTTCAAAAAGTGCTCAGCTACCATCGGGACTGTATCCAATGAGGATCACATGAACGAGGTAGTCGGTAAGGCCGGGCGCAATCGCTGGCGCGGTATTCGCCCGACGGTTCGCGGTACCTGTATGAACCCTGTCGACCACCCGCATGGTGGTGGTGAGGGTAAGGGCAAGGGATTCAAGCAGCCGGTCAGCCCCTGGGGCCAGCCTTCCAAGGGTTACAAAACCCGAGATAAGCATAAGCCTTCCTCAAGGTGTATCGTTAAGAGAAGGAAGTAGGTAGGTAGTTATGTCCAGATCCGTGAAGAAAGGGCCTTTCATCGAAAAGAGCCTCTACAAGAAGGTAATCGAGATGAGCAAGGCGGGAGATCGGAAGATGATCAAGACCTACTCCCGTTGCTCGACGATCATTCCAGAAATGGTCGGCACGACGATCTCGGTATATAACGGCAAGACCTGGTTCCCGGTGTATATCACCGAGAATTTGGTCGGACACAGGCTGGGCGAGTTTTCGCCGACCCGGATTTTCCGTGGTCATGCCGGTTCCGACAAGAAGGCCGAGAAGAGATAACAGGTGGGAACCATGGCAGAGAAAACCGGATACAAAGCGATTACCAAATGGCTGATCGCCTCCCCGTACAAGGTGCGGCCCGTGGCCGACCTCGTACGCAAGCTACCCTACGTTCAGGCGATCGCCCTACTTGAGAATATTCCCAATAAGGGTGGCGCTCTCATCAGGAAGACCGTCATGTCGGCTGCGGCCAACGCTCTTTCGCGTAACCGCAAACTGGCTGAGGATATGCTGTACGTAAGCGAGATCAGGATAGACGAAGGTCCGCGGATGCGCAGGATTTGGTTCCGCGCCCGCGGCCGGGCCGATATGCAGGTGAAGCGCATGTGCCACATCACCGCTGTCGTCGACGAAATCGGAAAGGCGGAGTAGAGGCATGGGAAATAAAGTAAACCCCATCGGCTTGCGGATCGGAATCAACAAGACATGGTCCTCGCGCTGGTACGTAGATCCGCGCGAATACGCCAAGACGCTGCATGAGGACCTTGCCCTGCGCAAGATGATCAAGCAGCTTCCTGAAACGAAGGGCGCGGAGATCTCCGAAGTCGAGATCATCCGTCACCCGCAACGCGTGACCTTGGTCATTCATACCGCTCGCCCCGGCGTCATCATTGGCGTCAAGGGAGCCAATATTGAGAAGATCGGCGCCGTCCTTCAGAAGGTCGCTTCCAAGAAGGTGCAGATCAAGATCAAGGAAATCAAAAAGACCGAGAACAATGCCCAGCTTGTTGCCGAGAACGTGGCCCGTCAGCTTTTAGCGCGCGGTTCGTTCCGCAAGGCCATGAAGCAGGCCATTTCCAACGGCATGAAAGCCGGCGCACAGGGCGTTAAGATCCGCTGTTCAGGCCGTTTGGGCGGAGCGGAAATGTCACGCACCGAGGAATACAAGGAAGGCCGGATTCCCCTGCATACCTTGCGCGCCGACATCGATTACGGTTTTGCCGAGGCCTTTACGACCTTTGGCAAGATCGGCGTCAAGGTCTGGGTATTCCAGGGCATCATGTACCGCAGCGAGCAGAACGAGGACGCCGGTGTCCTAGTCAAGAAGCGCCGTGAGCGCGCCCCGGCGAGGAGCTAAGAAATGCTAAGCCCCAAGAGGATGAAATACCGCAAGCAACAACGCGGTAACATTAACGGGCACGCCACCCGCGGCAATACCATTGCCTTTGGCGAATTCGGCTTGGTTTCTGAGGAGGCTTTTTGGGTAACCAATCGCCAGCTCGAAGCCGCCCGTATCGCCATCAACCGCCACGTTAAGCGCGGCGGTAAGATGTGGATCCGCGTGTTCCCCGACAAGCCCTTCACCAAGAAGCCGGCTGAAACCCGCATGGGTAAGGGAAAGGGCGCGCCCGAGTATTACGTAACAGTCGTCAAGCCGGGAACGGTGCTCTTTGAGCTCGCCGGCGTCGAGATGTCCGTCGCCCAAGAGGCGATGAAACTCGCCGGCGCCAAGCTCCCGATCAAGACCAAATTCGCCGTGCGCGAGTCGGGGGTGTAAGCATGAAGGATTCCTTTAAGACGCTAAGCTACAAGGAGCTTCTCGCCAAGCGCGAAGAGCTCGGTAAAAAGTATTTCGACCTGCGCTTCCAGATGGTTATGGGGCATGTCGAGAATCCGCTACAGAAGCGGACCATGAGGCGGCAGATTGCCAGGCTCAACACCCTCATTCACCAGCAGAAGGCTGCCGAGCTGGCGAGCCAAGCCGGAAGCAAGGAGTAAACCGTGGAAGTGAGCGCGGAAGCCAAGAAAGGCAGAAAATTCGAGTTCACCGGGACTGTCGTTAGCGACAAGATGGATAAGACCATCGTTGTGGCTATCACAACCCGGATGCTCCACCCGTTGTATAAGAAGTATGTTAAGAGCACCAAGAAGGTGAAGGCCCACGACGAGAAGAACGAGGCCCATACCGGCGACACGGTTCGCGTCGTTGAAGCTAGGCCGCTTTCGCGCGATAAGCGCTGGCGCCTTGCGGAAATCATAGAACGCGCCAAATAGGGCTTTCAAGAAGGATAGGACTATGGTTCAAGTAGAATCGATGCTGAACGTCGCGGATAACTCTGGAGCGAAGGTCGTGCAGTGCATTAAGGTGCTCGGCGGCACCCGAAGGCGATACGCCAGCATCGGCGATATCATCGTCGTGGCGGTCAAGGACACGCTTCCCACTAGCGCCATCAAAAAAGGCACTATCGAGAAGGCAGTCGTCGTCCGCGTCGCGAAAGAGTATCGCCGCCCGGATGGAACGTACATTCGTTTTGACGACAACGCCTGCGTCATCATTGACGCGGCTAAGAACCCGAAGGGCAAGCGCATCTTCGGGCCGGTGGCCCGTGAGCTGAGAGAGAAGGATTATATGAAAATCGTCTCCTTGGCTCCCGAGGTCTTGTAGGAGGATCGGCGATGGCAAACATCAAGCTGAAGAAGGACGATATGGTCCAGGTGATCGCCGGCAAGGAAAAGGGCAAGCAGGGCAAGCTCCTCAAGATCAACCGCGACAAGGGTCGCGTGATCGTTGCCGGTTTGAACATGGTCAAGAAGGCTATGCGCAAGCGCAAGCAGACCGACCGCGGCGGGATCGAGGAGATCGAGGCTTCCATCAACGCCTCGAATGTCATGATCGTATGCAAGAAATGTGGCCCGACCCGTATAGGCTACAAGCTGGCCGGCGACGACAAACAGCGCGTCTGCCGTAAGTGCGGAGAGGTTCTCTGATATGAGTGAAACCACTGAAACCAAGAAAGCCAAGCCCAAAGCAGAGGGCAAGGCTAAGGCCAAGACCGAGGGAACGGGCAGCGTAAAGCCGAGCGTGGAACCGAGACTTAAAGTCACCTACCGGGAAAAAATAGCCCCGGATATGAAGAAGGACTTTAACTATAGCTCCACCATGCAAATCCCCAGGGTCGTCAAGGTCGTGGTAAGCATGGGCGTGGGCGAAGCTAAGGAAAATAAGAAGATCCTTGACGCCGCCGTGGGCGACCTAGCCCTCATTACCGGACAGCATCCGGTAAAGACCAAAGCGCGCAAGTCCATCGCGACTTTCAAGATTCGCGAGGGACAGGAGATCGGCGCCAGGGTAACCCTGCGCGGCGATATCATGTATGAGTTCCTCGACAGGCTGATGAACGTCGCCCTGCCGCGCGTTAAGGACTTTAGGGGCGTCAACCCCAACGCCTTTGACGGACACGGGAACTATTCGCTCGGTATCACCGAGCAGATCATTTTCCCGGAGATCGATTTCGACAAGATCGAGAAGATCGCCGGTTTGAATGTAGCCATCGTCACGACGGCCAATACCGACTTGGAAGCCAAGGCCCTCCTTGCCAAGTTTGGTATGCCGTTCAGGAAATAAGGGGTATCGAATGGCCAGATTAGCGATGATTCTGAAGGCTCAAAAGAAGCCGAAGTTTTCCACGCGTCTCGTGCGTCGCTGCAAAATTTGCGGGCGCCCACGCGGCTATATGCGCAAATTCGATATGTGCAGGATCTGCTTTCGCAAGCTTGCGAGTGAAGGCATGATCCCCGGCGTGACGAAATCGAGCTGGTAGGAGAGGTCGATGAGCGTATCTGATCCGATTGCAGACATGCTGACCAAGATCCGGAACGCCGGAATGGCCAAGCTGGAGAAAGTTGATATAACCACCTCTAAGATCAAGCTTGAGATCGTCAAGATCCTCAAGACGGAAGGCTATATCAAGAATTTTAAGAAGATATCTCAGGAGAACCAGAACCTCATTCGGGTCTTCCTGAAATATGACGAGAGCGAGACCCCTATCATCCACGGGATTGACAGGGTCTCTCGTCCCGGACGACGCGTGTATTCCGGCTATAAGGAAATGCCCCGCGTCCATAACGGCTACGGCACCTTGGTCGTGTCCACCTCAACTGGTGTGATCACGGGCAGGAAGGCCACCGAAAAGCAAGTGGGCGGCGAGCTCATTTGCAAGATCTGGTAAGGGAGGACTGAATGTCACGCATCGGAAATAAACCGATCGCCCTCCCGCAGGGCGTCAAGGTCACCGTCAAGGACCTCCTCATGCACGTTGAGGGCCCGAAGGGCAAGCTTGAGCAGTCCTTCGACCCGATGATCGACGTCAAGGTTGAGGGTAACATCATATCCTTGAGCCGCAAAAACGAGAGCAAACAGGCCAAGTCCTTTCATGGCCTTTACCGCAATCTTTTGGCTAATATGATCATCGGTGTCACCCAGGGCTTTACCCGTAGCCTCATCATCAACGGCGTCGGTTACAAGGCCGAGCTTAAGGGTGAGCAACTCATCATGAGCCTTGGCTATTCGACCGACTTCATCGTCATGATCCCCAAGGATCTGAAGGTGGCGGTTGAGCCCAACGGTAAATTGGTCATTAGCGGCGTAGAGAAACAGCGGGTGGGGCAGCTTGCCTGCGAAATCCGTTCCCTGCGCGGGCCTGAGCCTTACAAGGGCAAGGGTATTCGCTATGAAGAAGAGAAGATCCGGCGGAAAGTCGGTAAGTCCGGCGTGAAGTAAGGTGAAGGCATATGAGAAACACTGAGTTATCAGACAAGCTGCGCAAACGCGACAAGCGCAAGTTCCATATCCGCAAGCGGATCGAGGGCAGCGCCGCTCGGCCCCGCCTCACCGTCTTCAGGTCGAACAAGTACTTGTACCTGCAGGCCATCGACGACGCCACCGGCGTTACCCTCGTCTGCGCTTCCACTCTTGAGGAAAGCCTCAAGACCATCAAGCATAATGTTGAAGGCGCCGGGAAGCTGGGCGAAGAGATGGGGAAACGCCTCAAAGAAAAGAACATCAATGAGGTGGTCTTTGATCGCAATGGGTATCTATACCATGGCATCGTTAAGGCAATGGCTGACGGCACCCGCAAGGCCGGGATCCAATTCTAGGGGTAGGGCATGGAACAGAGAGACAGAGATAACAGAAGCCGGGACGACAGGTCCCGCGACAACGAGTACCTCGAGAAGCTGGTCAAGCTCAACCGAACGGCCAAGGTAGTCAAGGGCGGAAGGCGCTTTTCCTTCGCGGCTTTGACTGTCGTTGGCGACAGGAAGGGTAACGTCGGCTTCGGCTTCGGCAAAGCCAATGACGTTTCCGAGGCTATTCGCAAGTCTATCGACCGCGCCAAGCGGAGCCTGATAAAGGTTCCGGCCCTCCACGGCACCATCCCTCACGAGGTTCACGGTAAGTTCAAGGCCACCAACGTGCTCTTGAAACCCGCCTGCTCCGGTACGGGGATCATCGCCGGCGGTCCGGTGCGCGCCATCATGGAGGCCGCCGGGATCACCGACATCTTGTCGAAGTCCTTGGGCGCTCGTAATCAGATCAATGTCGTTAAGGCGACATTCGACGCCATAGCCAATATGATGGACGCTCGCGTGATTTCCAAGAATCGCGGAAAGTCCATCAAGGATTTCTGGGGGTAATTGAATGGCCAAGAAGGTTAAAGTGACCCTGGTCAAGAGCGTGATCGGCTGTCTGCCCGCTCAGCGCGCGACCGTACGATCCCTGGGCCTGCGGAAGATCGGTTCTTCCGTCGAACAGGAGCTCAGCCCCGCGGTGGCCGGGATGGTGAAAGCCGTCGCCCACCTCGTAGAAGTCAAGGAGATCGTGTAATGTCTGACTTCCAACTTCACGCGCCCGCGGGCGCGAATCGCAAAAAGATCATCGTCGGCCGTGGGCAAGGCTCCGGCATCGGCGGAACCGCCGGTAAGGGCAACAAGGGACAGCAGTCCCGCTCTGGCGGCAAGACTTATCCCGGCTTTGAGGGCGGGCAGATGCCCCTCTATCGCCGTTTGGCTCATCGGGGTTTCTGCAATACCCCCTTTGCCAAAAAGTACGCCATTGTGAACCTTATCGACCTCGAGAGCCACTATGAGAACGGGGAGACCGTCAATACCGAGACCCTCATCAAAAAGGGTTTAGTAAAGAAGGTACTTCCGGTAAAGCTCCTGGGCAAGGGCGAGTTCAGCAAGAAACTCACCGTGGAAGTCGCCAAGGTCTCTCAATCGGCCAAGGAAAAGATCGAAAAAGCCGGCGGAACCGTGACGGCGACCGAACAGGTCGTTGCCGGGAAAGCCGAATAAAGTCGGACGGGTGGGGAAGAAATGGCAAGTAATGCGATAGCTGATATCTTCAGGGTAAAGGACCTCCGCGACCGGATACTCTTTACCCTATTCTGGCTCGTGATCTTCCGGCTTGGCTCGTTCATTTCCCTGCCGGGCGTGAACATCAATGCCCTCCAAGTGGCCCTTGACCAGGCTGGCGGCGGTATAACCGACTTCCTGGACTTTTTCTCGGGTGGCTCGTTCTCCAATTTCTCGCTCTTTATGTTGGGCGTCATGCCCTACATCTCGGCGCAGATCATCATGTCTCTTTTGCTGCTGATAGTTCCGCAGCTTAAGAAGATTTCCGAGGACGACGGCGGCAGGAAGAAGATCAACCAGTGGACACGTTTCGGAACCATCGCCGTCTGCCTGGTGCAGTCGATCGCCTTGGTTCAGGTTGCTTTTCAGATTCCCGGCGCAGTCGTAATCAACGACACCCTCTTTACCATCGTGGGTATGCTCTCGGTCACCACCGGTACCATGTTCATCATGTGGATCGGCGACCAGATCACCAAGCGCGGTATCGGGAACGGCGTTTCCTTGATCATCTTTGCCGGTATCGTCGCCCGCCTTCCCAACTCGCTTGTGGAATTGGTGCAGCGTGTTCAGGCCGGTGAGCTCAACGCGGTTGTCGTTCTCGTGGTAATGGCGATGTTCGTGGCGGTTGTAGCCATGGTAGTCCTTGAGCAGCAGGGTCAGCGCAAGATCCCGGTGCACTACGCCAAGCGGGTTGTCGGCCGGAAGATGTATGGGGGCCAGTCCACCTACATCCCCTTCAAGATCAATCCCTCGGGCGTAATCCCGGTAATCTTCGCTTCATCCCTGCTCACCTTCCCGGTGCAGATCCTCAATGGCTGGGCCGGAAAGGCTAAGTGGATCAGCGACCTTCTCTATGCCTTGCGCATGGACGGTCCGCTCTTCATCTTGCTCTACGTGCTCTTTATCGTTTTCTTCGCCTACTTCTACACCCAGGTGAGCATGAATCCCCAGGAGATGTCGAAGAATATCCGCGAAAACGGTGGTTCGATCCCCGGTATCCGCTCGGAGAAGATGGAAGAGTATCTGACAAAGGTTCTTAATAGGATTGTTCTTCCCGGTTCACTCTATCTGGCCCTGATCGCCCTTATCCCGACGGTCATCCAGTTATTGTTCAAGTTCCCCTCGAGTTTAGCGCAGCTTCTTGGTGGAACTTCGCTCATCATCATCGTCGGCGTTGACCTGGATACCATGGCTCAAATTGAGGCTAATCTCCGGATGCATCATCACGATGGTTTGGTACGAAAAGGCAAGTTACGGTCCCGCAACCTCTAGGTCGGGGCGTGAAAGGGCGGTTTTAGTGGTCTTTGGGCCGGTTTAAGGCCGCTTGGAGTAGAAACGAATCGAGGAACGTGATATTATTCCGCGTTTCCATCGGGGGTAGAGATGAAGGTTAGAACCAGCGTTAAGCCGATATGCGATAAATGCAAGGTTATCAAGCGACGGGGCATCATTCGCATCATCTGCGATAACCCTAAGCATAAGCAGCGACAGGGCTAAGGGCAGGAGGAGCAGGAATGGCACGTATCGCGGGAGTTGATCTCCCTAATAAGCATGTTGATATCGCCCTCACCTATGTCTACGGCATAGGACGGGCCACGGCCCTCAAGATTTGCGATAGCACGAAGATTGACCCCAACCGCCGCATCAATGAACTCTCCAATGAGGAGATCAACGAGCTGCGCAAGGTCATAGAAAGCGAATACAAGGTGGAGGGACGGCTTCGATCTGAAACCGCCCTGAACATCAAGCGGCTCATGGACATTGGCTGTTACCGCGGCCTGCGCCACCGCAAAGGCCTGCCCGTCAGAGGGCAGCGCACCCGGACCAACGCACGTACCCGCAAGGGCAAGCGTAAGACCGTGGCCGGTAAGAAGAAGTAAGGCGGAGGGAAGCTAAGTGGCTGCTACCAAGAAACGCAAAGAGAAGAAGACAGTATTCGAAGGCAATGTCTACATTCAGGCTACCTTCAACAATACGATCATCACCATTACGGACTTAAACGGCAACGCCCTTTCCTGGGCGAGCTCCGGCGGCCTAGGCTTCCGCGGCGCCAAGAAGTCCACGCCCTTCGCCGCTCAGACGGTAGCCGAAACGGCCGTCACCAGAGCTCAAGGCTATGGACTGCGTGAAGTGAACGTGTTTGTGAAGGGGCCTGGCGTAGGGCGCGAGTCCGCCATTCGCCAGCTGGGCGTCCTGGGCCTCAAGGTCCGGACTATCAATGACTGCACGCCGATTCCTCATAACGGATGCCGGCCCAGGAAGACGAGAAGGATCTAACCTTTTTAGGGAGATATGTGAATGGCACGATATACCGGTCCACGCTGCAGGCTTTGCAGAACTGAACAGAAGAAATTATTTTTGAAGGGAGATCGCTGCAAGAGCGATAAGTGCCCGATTAACCGCAAGCGCTTACCGCCCGGAAAGGCCCCCAAGGTCAGGCCCGGCAAGCTCTCCAACTACGGAATCCAGCTCCGTGAGAAGCAGCGCCTCAAGAGGTCCTACGGGATGCAGGAGACGCAGTTCCGTCTCTTCTTCTCTCGCGCCCTTGGTATGCCCGGCGTCACCGGCGACAGTCTTTTCTCTCTTTTAGAGAGGCGCCTTGACAACGTGGTGTATCGCCTGCGCTTCGCGACCTCTCGCTCAATGGCTCGCCAATTGGTGTCCCATGGGCACATTACCGTGAATGGAAAGCGCGTGAATATTCCTTCGTATATGGTCAGGGTGAACGACGTTATCGCCGTTCATGAGACCAGCAAGAAGGTAAGCGTCATCAAGGACGCCCTCAAGGAATTCTCCAAAGCCGGTGTTATGCCTTGGCTGAGCGTGGATCCCGACAAGGAAGAGGGAAGGTTCCTCCAGATCCCGAAACGGAGCGAAATAACCGATATGGCGGACATCCGAGAACAGCTCGTCGTTGAGCTTTACTCGAAGTAAGGAGCGTACATGGCGCGGAGAAATCTGCTCAAAGGATTCAAGCGTCCTAAGGGCATTACGTTCGAACACAGCGAAAATTCATCGACGTATGGGAAATTTCTGGCTTATCCTTTTGAGCCCGGTTATGGAACCACCGTCGGGAATACCCTGCGCCGGGTCCTTCTTTCCTCGATCCAAGGCTATGCGATTTCGGCCGTCCGTATTGCAAGTTATGACTCAGAGGGCAATGCCCACGTCATTTCCAGCGAATTCGAGACGATCCCCGGGGTTGTTGAGGATACGATCGAGGTATTGAACAACCTTAAGCTTTTGCGTCTTAAACTGGACGAGGATCTTGAGCAGGGGACATTCCTCTACGAGATAGCAGGGCCCGCTAAGTTTGGCGGCGCAATGGTCGGAAAGGACCAGCCTGTGGAAGTGATGACGCCGGAACAGCATATCCTCACCCTGATGGAAGGCTCCAAGATAGAGCTGGAGATACAGGTTGATCTGAATCGCGGTTACGTTCCCTCCGAGGTCAACGAAAAGTATGTTGAGGTAGTCGGTACCATTCCGATGGACGCCATATACTCGCCGGTGCGGAAGGTTCGCTACGCGATAGAGGACACCCGCGTTGGTCAGCGCTCGGACTACGATAAACTCATCCTTGAGATTTGGACTGACGGCTCCATTAAGCCCGATGATGCACTGGCCGAGGCTGCCAAGATCGCCAAGGATCATTTTTCCATCTTCGTCAATTTTAACGAGGATGAGTTCTCCGGGGAGGACGAGGCTGACGAGCTCGACGAGCGCGTCAAGCAGCTCTTGGGAACCCCGGTCGAGGAATTGGAGCTGTCTGTGCGCTCTTCCAATTGCCTCAAGAACGCCAATATCAAGACGATAGGCGATCTTACCCGGCAGACTGAGGACGATATCGCCAAGACAAGGAACTTCGGTAAGAAGTCCCTGCAGGAGATAAAGGACAGGCTCAAGGAATGGAACCTAGGCCTTGGTATGGTCGATTACAGCTCGCTCAAGCAAGCCTTGAAGCTGTCCAAGAAGAAGGAAGACTCAGATGAAGCATAAGACTGGTTTTAACCGGCTTGACCGGATGCCTGCCCACCGTCGGTCCCTGCACCGCAACATGGTGAGCTCGCTCTTTGACCATGAGCGCATCACGACTACCAAGGCTAAGGCCCTGGAGATCCGGCGCACCGCCGAAAAGATGATCACCCGCGCCAAGGAAGACTCCATCCACAATCGCCGGATCATAGCCCGCAATCTCCATGACAAGGACATTTTGTCCAAGCTCTTCAAGGAGATCGGCCCTCGGATGAAGGAGCGCAACGGCGGCTATACTCGCATCCTAAAGCTCGGTTTCCGCGAGCAAGACGGCGCCGAAGTTGTGATACTGGAGCTTGTCGATCACAAGATCGACGTTACCAAGGTTGACGAGAAGCAGAAGCGCAAGGCTGAGAAGAAGAGCAAGGCGGAGGCAGAAAAAGAAGCCGCCGAGAAAGCGTCCGAGTAAAGGCAAGGGAGAAGAAACATGTCCAAAGCGCATCGGGGCAAGGGTATTCGCGCCTTGCCGAATCACGGACGGGGCGCTTGCCCCGTGTGCAAGCGGGTGGCCGTCAAGGCCCTTTATGAGCAGGAGATTGAGGGCGTTAAGACCAAGATCTGCAAGACCTGCAAGGCTACTATCTCCAACAAGAAGTAAGACCTTTTCTATCGTTTTTGACGAGCCCCGGCCTAGGCCGGGGCTTTTTTTTACCTGCGCATCAAAAATAATTGAAGTTTTTATCGCTTGTGGTATAGTTATCCACAAGTCTTTTGCCAATAAAGTTTGTATCAGCAGAATGTTTTTAGGAGAATCTTATGAAATCGTCAAAAGTCGGGTTAAATTGGCTTTGCCATAGCCTCTGCTTCGGCACTATCATCTCATTGCTTCTTACCGCTTGCCCGCCGCCTCCGCCGCTTCCACCGGCTGAGGTATCGGCTCTTACGGCAAGTCCCGGGGACTCAATGATTCAGCTCACCTGGACCGATCCTGCGGATGAGGGCTTTAGCCATATTGAGCTTAAAAATCCTCGGGGTATGATTATCACGCTCGATAAGGGGCAGCAGTCGTACTCGGAAGCCGGTCTTGTAAATAGCACGGCCTATACCTATACGGTTAAAACCGTAGGTATTGATGGGTTAGAATCTGCCGGCTTGCAGGTAAGCGCCACCCCCATGGCCGCCTCCTATAGCCAAACAATATCCGGCAAGGCACTCATGAATACGATACCCCTGCGCGGGGTAAAGGTGACCCTTCTTACCGATAGCGGTCCAGTGTACAACTATAGCGATGCCGAGGGTAACTATTCATTCACCGTAACCGCCTCTGGGGAGTATACCTTAAGCCCCGGAAAAACAGGCTTCACATTCTCCCCACCTGTTTACTTTGTTAATATGGATAAGACAAATATAACGAGTCGGGATTTTTTTGGATCTGCCGCAACGAATTACATAACCGACCCCTGGGGAAACGTCTGGGACGCTATACCGCGGAGCGCGAAAAGCTACATTGTTGCACGTGACGATTGCGCAGATGAAGAGGGCCGTTTGCCTACGCCTACAGAGCTCTATAGAAATAGCCAGATTGATGAGGGAACGGGCCTATTGCGTGGTTGGGGAGATTTATATGAATTATGGACAAATATAGAGTACGACATTAATAGGCAGGTAACCGTATCCACAAGCACCGGTGGTGTAAGTAGTGGAATTAAAACAGATGCTTATTATTATCGATGCTTCTGGCCAAACGTTGTTTCTCCTGAAAACAGCCCATCCTTTACAGGGGGTAACATCAATACCCTTGCCACAGAGCAGGTTCCCTTTGAGTTAACAATTAATGGTGTTGTCTATGTCATGGATACCGTGGATCGTGCGCCTCTTACGTGGAATTCCGCAGTGCGTGAGTGTGAATTTTATGGCGGATTCTTACCAAGTGAGTCCTTTTATACCGTGGCTATCCAGCAGGGATTGCCCAATGGCACTGGTGCATGGAATTTAAGTGGGACGTATGAGGGTCTTTTGGTTCCCACATCATACTATGCTGTCTTCGGTGTCATCCGCTGGAATGGCAGCACTAACCCCAATTTCAACCCTCAACTGGACGTAACCACAACATGGACAGGCGAGACTAATCCGCAAAGATTTCGCTGCGCTTCTACAAAACTATCCTATGATCTTAGCCCGGTGTCTAGCCTTGGCTCCGGAAGGGCGGATTTTCCAAAGTTCGGCCTAACGACAACCGTTGCCAGTGAGGCATCCGCATCGCATGTTTTAGCCAGTGATGCGGCATTTGAGGCCGGCGGTCACCTTCCCAATTTAATTGATTATCATCGGATGATTTCCTCAGGTCTTCCAGGAACGAGTAGCATCATCTGGAATTGGACTGGAGATTATGTTCAGAATGATAATCAAGCGAATTTCATTGGTGTTGTTCAATGGGACACGAGCGCTCTATCCTTTACTGGTAGGTACAATGGCGCAAGTGTGGTAGCGTCGACCGATGCAGGACGGCAATTCCGCGTGGTCTATTACCCGCTCAACCAAGCTTATCAAGGACCGACCGAGGCTGATTGCCATGGAGGCAGATTCGAATTTTCAATCGATCTCGGCAGTGGAAAACAGCTCAAGGTTTGGGCTGATAACCAGGACCGACCTGCTGCGACGCTAGGATCGGCTCTTAAAACTTGCTATGAAAAGGGTGGACATTTGGCTACCAAGAGAGATTTTATCGAACTCATTCGTCATGGCCTTCCCAATGGTTCTAATGGCTGGCTCTGGACATCTGATCCATCAACCAATAGCTATCAAAATTTGGTAAGATGGAGCGGGGAGGGGACAAAAACGGGAGCGACTGCCTTTAATAACGTATGGGACGTTTCGTCCGCCCATAATATAAAAACCGCGTCCTACCCCTATCGCTGTGTCTGGACCAATGAAGTACGGGTGAAATAAACCTTTTCCCAATCTTATGAAAAGGCCTCGCCAATTCGGCGAGGCCTTTTTTCTTAGTTTATAAAGTTTTTTAGGGCATCAGCTCGGGTTGGGACCATGGTTGCGCATGCTGTTGCCACGGCGGAACACAGCTGAGGCGGAAGGGCTTTTAAAAAATCAACGTGGTTGAGCTTGCCTTGAAACATGGACTTTGCCAATTCAAGGAGGGCGGCAATTGCTTCTTGCTCCAAGACTTCACAAAGATAGGCGGAAAGGGGGGAGTTTTTCATATCGAAGAAGATGTCCTGGTTCCGTCCGCTTATAAGAAGGTGGTACATAACGCTATCCTTAGGCTTTACCTGGCCAGTGGACGTTGGAAGATAGTCCTCCAGGCGCGGGCTTGAAGTCTGGGGCCTGCGGATTTCGCCTAAAAAAAGATTGATGGGAACGTCGCCGCCGCTAGACAGAGCCAATGCCTCAATGATGGCCAGTGAAAGGAGTTTTATTCCAAGGTAGATTTTGGCAAGCTCTACGTTCCTTTGCGCGCCTGCAAGCATCGACGCATAGATTTCTTGGGGAGGTTCGCCTTTGAATTCCTTATAGATGCTTTGTGCTTTCAAATTCATGAAAAAACGTTCCATCTTTTCAAGAGACTGGCGGTAATCGACGATGGTGTAATCTTTCTGATGGAGCTGAACATTGGTTTCCGGCAGCAATTTCCAGGTATTGTCAAGAAAAGCTCCCATGTCGGGGTCGGCAAAATTGCCTACGTCACGGTTTGAGAATCTCACGGCGCGCTTGAGGCATTCCGTCAATGTTTGGGTTGAAAGTTGGAGGCCGCAGCCGCCTTGCTCTATGCGGATCAAGAGTGCTTCTGACCAAGTCCTGCCTGCCTCATCCGGGCCTCGAAAAGGGATGGTGGCTTCAATACAGACCATAATCTGAAACAGATCCTCGGTTTTTAGATAGGGTCCGCAGATCTTGGCTGTTACGATAGCGGAGAGAAATTCGTTGAGCCCTCCATAGGGATTGAGTTTTTGCCCAGGCTTGAAATTGAAAATCTCCAAGGCTGCAGATATCTCCCTATTACCATAGTCCCAGTTCTGCTTGATCCGCACTTCGTGGTTTTCCTCTGTGACGACATCCGAAAGTAGTTTTTCGATTTCCGCGGGGAAGCCCCGATCTACTTGGTAATAGACGATGTCATGGAACATGGCTGCCAGGGTTTGTATAGGGTCATCCGGGGACGATAAATCAATGACATGTTCCGGGGTATGGAAGGTTCTAGACTGGAGGTTCATGATCTTATGCACAAGAATTCCCGTCTCTTCAATAACTTTGGGCGGGACATGAGCGCCTAATGATCGAAAGGCTTGCCAGATCAAGCTTATCATGCCCTGGATAGAGTAGTCGCTCATTGAGCCTCCACAGCGAAGGTGATTCTTCTAGCTTAGAATCTTATCACGGATTCAATTTCCGTCTATGCTTTATATAAAGCAACATGGTTTTTAAAAGGAAAAATATAGCGCAATAATTGACAGCGATGCATTCCGTGGTATAGTAGCGCTATAGTTATATCTGACTTTGATTTTCTACATAAAGAGATTCTGGAGGAATTGTATGAAATTGTTGTTTGCCGGAAAGAAAGCATCCTATTTTGTTCTAGTTCTAAGTTTGCTTGGAGTTCTATCATTTGTGGCTTGCCCGCCACCGCCGTCCCTAGCGCCGTCTGCAGTGACTGATCTTGTTGCGACTGCCGGAGACGCTTCTGTAAGCCTCACCTGGGCAGAATCGGCGAATGATTCCATTGACTACATCGAACTCGTAAATGGCCGGGGCATCCGCGTTGAGATTGCTACCGGAAAGCTAAGCTATGGAGAGGCCGGCCTCGTGAATGGCGTTGAATATGAATATACCCTTAGGGCGGTTGGTTTGGATGGGTTAAAGTCCGAAGCCGTTACGGCTAAAGCGACCCCAGTGGCATCTCCCTACAGCCAGACCATTACAGGTCGAGTGACTGTCGGGGAGGATATTAGGATGCGCGGAGTTAGGGTTACCCTTCTCCCTACGCTTATTACGGCGCAATCGACTAGTCGTGAAACCATAACTGATGCAATGGGAGAATATAGATTTGCCGTTAGTACTCCGGGTGAGTATACTATCATGGCGGAAAAAAAAGGCCTTACCTTCACCCCCACATCCTTCTTCCTTACCATGGATCGCCAGGACGTGAGCGAAAGAGATTTTTCTGGATCTGCCGCAAGTGGTTATCTAATCGATGCCTGGGGCAATATTTGGGACGCTATTCCGCGGGCAGGGGCTACCTACGCAATTGCTAAGGAAAATTGCGAAGCGGAGCGTGGACGCCTTCCTACGCCTACTGAGATCTACAGAAACAGCCATAACTACGGAAAAGGGCTCCTCCGCGGATACAATGAGACGGCCTTCCTCTGGACGGCGATAGAGTACGACCTGAATAACCAAGTCACGGTCAATGCCGCAGGTACCCTTCCTTCCATGATTAGCAGTACGGCAAAAACAAGCGCGACTACTCAATACCGTTGCATGTGGCCAAATATTGTGTCTACTGACTCCAGCCCCTCATTCGAGGGCGGGAATATCAATACCGAACCAGGAGAAGACCCCTTCGAGCTTACTATTAATGGCGTCACCTATGTCATGGATACCAGGGACCGTGCCCCGCTTTGGGCGAATTCTGCTATACGTGAGTGTGAATTCTATGGTGGCTTCCTCCCTTCCGAATCCTTTATGGCGGTTGCTATCCAGCAGGGTTTGCCCAATGGAACGGGGCAGTGGCTACAGACCTCAAGCTATGTTTATGTTGATGGAACGACCGGAATGCACTATGATGGTGTTAAATGGACGGGTACAGAACCCAATTTTTCGCCCGCTTACCCTACGAACGTTGAGTATTTTGCCCAAGCCACGCCACAGCGATTTAGGGGCGCGATAACGAAAAACATCTATCCAAAAAGCCCCGCAACAATAAGCGAGCGGAAGGATTTTAGTAAATATAACCTCTCGGTAACAGGGACGAATTCTTCCAGCATAGGAACTCATCTTGCAGCTGTAGCAACAGCCTATCAGAGCGGTGGACATATTCCGAACTTTATGGATTATCACGCAATGATCACAGCTGGCTTGCAGTTCGGTTCAGGTCCATTATGGACATCCAATTATATGGGGGCGGGGAATATTGGTTGTGTAACTTGGGGAGCTGAGGAACTCTCGTGGGCATTGCGTTTTCCAGCGAACAGTACATGGCTAGGCATAGGCTTAAGCGCTCTTTACCGCGTGGTTTACTACCCCATCAATGAAGCCTATACGGGCCCGGCTCCCGCCCTTGTACCTCTTGGCGTCTATGAATATTCTATTACCTTAGCTGATAATAAAACCCTTAAGGTATGGATCGACCAGCAGAACAGAACCGCGGCAAGCCTGGGGGTTGCTTTGAAGACCTGTCATGAGCTGGGCGGGCATCTTGCCTCCCAACGCGACCTTCTTGAACTCATTCAAAGCCCCGCAAACACCCGGGGGTTGCCCGGCGGTACTGGTCTTGATATCTGGACATCCGATCCTTCCACCCGAGATACTCAGCGGGTAATGCGCTGGGGCGGAAATGGATTTGATGCAACTACTAACCTCCCGACCTTTACCAACACCTGGGGCACTAGCCCCAACGGGCTTAGCCAAGTAGCAAAGACAGGATCTCTTGGCTACCGTTGCGTGTGGACAAATGAGGTACGCGTCCGCTAGTGGTGTATTTACGGCTCTACAGCTCTGGCTGTAGAGCCCGATTTATTTAGGAGTTTCCCATGAAGCAAAGCTACCCCCTGCGCCTGACGTTAATAGCTGCCTTTCTTTTGTCATTATCAATTGTTTTTTTTACCGCATGCCCCACGGAGCCTGAGCTAGAAACCTATAGCATAAGCTACCTTCCCAACGGGGCTACCGCGGGAACCGCCCCCGAGGAGCAGACAAAGGTTCATGGGGTTGCGCTTGTTCTTGCTTCGAATTCCGGCAACCTTGCCCGCTCCGGTTATTATTTTTCAGGTTGGAACACGGTTGTTGATGGAACGGGAACCAATTACCCCGAGGGGGCAAGTTATGCCGTTAATAAGTCGGCTACCCTCTACGCCAACTGGAGTTTGATCCCAAGCTATTCCGTAAGCTACAATAGCAATGGTTCTACGGCTGGCAGTTTGCCTGAACCCCAGCTAAAAACCCACGGCCAGCCCCTTACGCTAGCCTCGAATACCGGGGGGCTTCAAAAAATCGGTTGGACATTCTCCGGCTGGAATTCCCTTGCCAGTGGAGAAGGTACGGATTACCCGGAAGGCGCTAGTTATACCGCTGAATCTGCCATTATCCTCTATGCAAAGTGGACACGGGAAATCTATACCATAGGCTATAATGGAAATAATGCGTCAACTGGTTCTGCCCCTGAAAGCCAGTTGAAGGTACAGGGTGTCTCGATTACCCTGGCAACGAATTATGGTAACCTAACTAAAACAGGCTTTGTCTTTGCAGGATGGAATAGCCTTGCCAGTGGCCTAGGTGATTATTATCCTGAAGGTTCAAGCTTCAGCCTCAACCAGTCTATGACACTCTATGCCCACTGGTCGACCTGTATAGCGCCTGCGACTCCTCAAGCAGCATCAACCGCCAATGCCTATCAATATCGTCTGTGGTGGACAGCGAGCGCGGGTCATGAGTACCAAGTCGAACGGGCCCCCAGTGGGGGTAGTTATTCAATGATAAGAGATTGGTCCACCATTTCTGATTATGTGCAGGGATCATTTTATGCTACTTCATCACCCTATCAATGGAGAGTCCGCTCTCACTTAATTGCGAGTCCAGGGGTTCCCAGCCCCTGGGTGGGTGGCCCGGCGATTACGGGCGGGGGTGGCTCTTGTCCCTTCATATATGTTGGTGATGGTAAGGGAAGCTATTCTTACCTCACGGATCTTCAAGGTCCCATAATCGGCCTGCCCCCGGGAAACCTCATGCGAACCCGGGTTCCGCTCTATACCTATCAGAACGTCGTTCTTGAAGGACAGAGACGGGATAAGGATGGGCGCTATCGGCTCAAGATGCGCGAGATTATCCCAGAGATTAGCTACATGGATGAAGTGAAGCTTATGACCGTGGACCTGCCTATCGGCTATGAGATCGCAAGCTCATCCGCTGAGCAGACCTATGGTAACGGCTACGTTAATCCTTTTAAGCTCTATACCCTTAAAAACCCCCGAACCCTCAAGGGCGCCACTGCCTGGAACGGGGATGATGTGACGGCAGAGCTTGCCACGGTAGATGGGAAGCCGGCATCTGTCGCTGGTACTGACTTGCCATGGTATGAGCTCGATTTTGGGGAATTTGATGCCGCCAATGCCAAGCTTATCGTTACTCCCTGGGTGCTCTTTGGCCCCCATCTTGAAAGTAAGATTTATGCTCGTGCCTCTATAGAGTTGCAGGACGCTACGGGTAAATGGATAAAGGTTAAGACGCTCGGTTTCCCTGCCGGTGATATGAAGAAGATGGTTGTGGATCTTTCTGGTCTCTTCCCCTCCGCTTCACGCAAGATCCGACTCAACATAGGCACGCGTACCTGGGTGCGCTGGGTTGTTGACGGCTTAGCCTTAGATGATTCCGCGCCGGTGAATTTTTATCAACGTTTAGTGCCCCTCGAGAGCGCTAAGCTAATCAATCGTGGTGGAGGCTCAAGCACCACCCCGACCTTTGAGTTGCGTGGAATCGCTCAAGACGACGTCAAGCCTGTTCCTGAAAATGAAAAGGGAAAGGGTCGCTTTACTAAATACGGGAAGGTCACAGAACTGCTCGAGGCCACCGATGATATGTACGTAGTCTGGACAAATGGAGACGAAATTGCCCTGACCTTTAAGGATCCCAAGCCGCCCATTCCGGGTTATGAGCGCCATCTCGTTTTGCAGGTCATGCACTACTTCAAATCCTTCTACTACGAGCATCAGGTAGAGCCTTTGCCCTTCCGCGGTATGTCCTCCTATCCCTATCCGGAGACGGAAAAGTACCCGGATACCGCAGATCATAGGCGCTACCTGAAAAAGTATCAGACGCGGGTGCTGAAATAGGGTTAGCGTACAGAACGGACAAAGCTGATCTGTTTTGTGCAATTTACTACCGGGGCAGGCCTGCTGATGAAGCGGGTCTGCCCTTTTTGCGTTCTGAATGAGGAAGACACTATGAATAAAAATCCTTGATTGCCATTCTAAGCCTATTTACTGTTAATATATCCATCCAGTTCCAAGAATTGACTTTCTGAAAAACTGTGATATAGTAGCGTAACAATCGTAAATAATATAATCTCGGTGTTATTCTCTGAGGGCTTCCTACACAAGCTTTGAGAACCTTATGTGAGTTGTGATTATTAGGCTTTGGCCGCAGCCGTTTGAGGGGAGTGCCATATTGGTTGATGGTCAAAAAGCTCTTTGTTTTTAGTTCAAACCGGCCCGTATATTGCAACTGCTTATGCGGATGCCTGTAGTTCATTGAGCTATGATTTCCCCGTTTCTATTTTTATGGACAGATGAGAAACCGGTTGTTTTTTAGTGTCGAGAGAACAGGCGTAGATGAGAGAAAGAGGCCAGAGCCTCAGGAGTGAATGAATGAGAAAAGCTTTTCTTCTAGCTAGTGTGCTCATGATGCCACTGCTTTGCCTTGGCTTATTGGGTTGTCCACCACCAGAAACGGAGCAAACCTACGCGGTTATCTATATGCCTAATGGGGCAACCGCGGGTACAGCGCCAGCAGAACAGATTAAGGTTCATGGGGTTGCCCTTGTACTTGCTTCGAATTCCGGCAATCTTGCCCGCTCTGGTTATTATTTTTCAGGTTGGAACACGGTTGTTGATGGAACGGGAACCAATTACCCCGAGGGGGCAAGTTACGCCGTTAATAAGTCAGCTACCCTCTACGCCAACTGGAGTTTGATCCCGAGCTATTCCGTCAGCTACAATAGTAATGGATCGACGGCTGGCAGTTTGCCTGAACCCCAGCTAAAAACCCATGGTCAGCCCCTCACCCTCGCATCGAATACCGGTGGGCTCGAAAAATCTGGATGGACCTTTTCTTGCTGGAATTCCCTCGCGAGTGGGGAAGGCACTGATTACTCGGAAGGCGCGAACTATACCGCCGAGTCTGCCGTTATTCTCTATGCCAAATGGACACGCGAGACCTATATCATAAGCTATGACGGCAATGGCGAAAATTCCGGAACGGCTCCTGCTCCTCAGAATAAAATTCAAGGAATTTCTCTTATCCTTGCAACGAATTATGGAAATCTTACCAGAACAGGCTATGTTTTTCAGGGCTGGAATTCAAAAGCCGATGGGAGTGGAACTGTCTACGCTGAGGGCAGTGCCTTTATTGAAAACGCCTCAACATTGTTGTACGCGTATTGGGGGCTTGGTTATCCGGTGACCTATAGTGGAAACGGAAACACTGGCGGATCCGTTCCCGCAGTCCAGACGAAAATTCATAATGTAGATCTTACTGTTTCAGCAAATACCGGTGGTCTCACGAGAGCTGGTTATGGCTTCTATGGCTGGTGCACAAGCTCAACGTACAATGGTGGAACACGTTATTCAGGAAGCGGAGCCCTTGGTGTCTACACTGGCAATGCTCCACTAACGTTGTATGCCAATTGGCATTTAGACGGAAGCGGATCTTCCTGCCCCTTCGTCTACGTGGGAGATGGTAAGGGCGGCTTTTCCTATCTGACCGACTTGCAAGGCCCCATCATCGGCATGCCGGAAGGCAACCTCATGCGCAGTCGAGCCGGTCTCTATACCCATGAACATGTGGTGCTGGATGGGCAAAAGAAGGATGCAAAGGGTTTGTACCGGCTGAAGTTGCGTGAAATTCAGCCTGAAATTTCCTATGTCGATGACCTCAAGCTCCTCTTCGTAGACCTGCCGGAGGGCTACGATATCGCCAGTTCCTCTGCTGAACAAACCTATGGCAACGGCTACGTCAATCCATTCAAGTATTATACCCTCAGGGATCCTCGCTCCTCGAGTGAGGCCCTTGACTGGAAGAAACGTAACGTGACGGTAGAATTGGAAAAGAGCGATGGCGTGCCAGCACCGGTGACCGCTGAGGATGTGCCTTCCTATGAATTTGATTTTGGGGACTTCGATGGCTCCAATGCAAAACTGGTAATCTACGCGTGGACCCTCTTTGACCCCAGCTATCAGAGTGCGCAGTTCATACCACCCTCTGTCGAGATACAGAATGAGAAGGGAGTATGGAACAAGGTTCGCAATATCGGATTACCCGCTGGCGACGTTAAAAAAATGGTTATTGACCTCTCAGGCGCTTCTCCGAAACAGGGAGGAAGGATTCGGCTCAACCTTGGTACGAGATCATGGGTGCGCTGGGTGCTTGACTCCGTACGGCTAGATGATTCAGCTCCCGTGGTTACCTATCAGCGGATTGTTAGTCCTAAAAAGGCCATGCTCCTAGAGCGTGGTGGCGGGACCATGAGCCAGCCAAGCTTTAACGCGCGCATAAGCGCACTCAATGACGAATTGAAGGTTGACCCGGAAAATCGCGGCTCCGGTAATTTCACGCGTTACGGCTCTGTGAAAGACTTGCTTGCCAAGGCCGACGACATGTTCGCTATTTTCACCAATGGTGATGAGTTGGATCTCGTCTTTAAAGATCCGCCGCCCGTAGAAAAGGGATATACGCGCATTGCCGTGCTCAAGATCCATCACTACTTTAAGTCCTTCTACGGCGACCATGAGGTAGAGCCGCTGCCCTTTAAGGGCATGTCTTCCTACCCCTATCCGGAGACGGAAAAGTACCCGGATACCGCTGAACATAGACGCTACCTAAAAAAATACCAGACGAGGGTCCTGGACTAGAGAAAGCGCACAGAACGGACAAAGCTGATCCGTTTTGAGCGATTTACCACCAGGGCAGGCCTGCTGATTAAGCGGGTCTGCCCTTTTTTAAACGGTAAACTATAGTAACACTCCTAATCCTTTTTATTTTATGCCTTCCTATCTCCTTTTAACACATATATACACTATCAAGCACTAGAATTGACTTTCTTTAAAACTGTGATATAGTAGCGACACAGTCGTTACAACAATGATGTCCGCGTCATCACAAAGAAAAGATCTGGAGGATCGTATGAAAATCTTGTCAAAGAATAGCTTGTGGTGCGTTTTTGCCACATTTCTTAGCGTTTTGTTTCTTTCTCTATTTATGGCCTGTCCCCCTGCTCCTCTGCCTCCTTCTGACGTCACAAATCTTGTGGCAAGCCCTGGCAACGCTTCGATTAGCCTCAGCTGGACAGATCCACAGGATGCGACAATAGAATACATTGAACTTGTGAATGCCCGCGGTTTGATAATTAAGCTTTCCATGGGCAAGCAGGTCTATGCGGAAGCGGGCTTGGAGAATGGCTCCACCTATAGCTATACCCTCAGAACCGTTTCTATGGATGGACTTAAGTCTGCTGGCGTTCAAATTAGCGCCGTCCCTGCCGCCTCCGCTTTCAGCTATGTTGTAAGCGGGCGTGCCAGCGTAACAGTAGATTCTAAAGTCATCGCACTCCGTGGAATTAAGCTTACCCTGCTGGGGGATGAATCGAGTGAAGAAAAGTATAGTGATGCGAATGGCGATTTCAGTTTTTCGCCTGGGGCTCCTGGTAACTACACTCTTACTCCCTCAAAATACGGCTTTATTTTTTCTCCCTCCTCTTATTCCGTGATTATTACTGATGGTGATTTAACGAGACGAAACTTTACCGGTATTGCTGCAACCGGCTTTAAACTGGATCCTTGGGGTAACCTTTGGGATGCCAGCGCTCGCACAGCCGCATTATACGTTGACGCTGTCGCTGACTGCGCCAATTCTTCAAACGGAAGGCTCCCAACGCCGACCGAAATATATCGCAACAGCCGTATGACGGGAAACGGAGTATTAGGGGATTATACCGAGGATCTGCCGCTGTGGACGAATATTGAGTTCGCCAAAAATACGATGGTCACGGTGAAAGTTATCGACGGATCTATCGCCAACAGTGGCACAGG
>JBGSOB010000010.1:0-12233 GCA_041739325.1 Treponematales bacterium | reverse complement strand
CCCGCCGGTCGGGCTATCCGCTAAAATAAAAAGGGGCTTTCCAAGAATTACTTCTTGGAAAGCCCCTTTTTATTACCGCTCCTATCCCTCACGCGGAAGACGCGGGCGGGGAGCCAGTTTGAATAACGGCCACAAGGTAGGCCTTTACTTCCGGCTCAAGCAGGGCCCCGTTTTCCTCTATGTAGCGCAGAATGCGTTCTTGAGGAACCTTAACGCTATCTCTTAAAACCGGGGCCAGGTTGTCTTTCTCGCAAAAGTCTATGGCGTTTATCGTTAGGCGGCCCTCAACGTAGGTAACGGCAATATCCCCGATAGTCAGCTGAAAGCCCACCAAGGGGCCGCCCTCCGTATACCAGAGCACAAGGTCGTTCTCCCCGTCCCGGAAGACGCGCTTGAAAAGCCCGCTCTCGCGTTGGTTGACGTTCTTAAGCTCGTTCAGTTGGTCCGCGTATTCTTCAGACATGGCATTCTCCCGCTTTAGATAGAGCCATGATACACCCTTTTTTCAAATTACGCAGCCTGGCTTTGGAAGGATGGGCGCGGGAAGGGGCTATCCTTTTTGGACAGCCCCTTCCCGCTTTCTCTCTCTTTTATTTTTTCCTATAGCGAATGCCTTGCAGGCTTAGCCGGAGCTGGCCGTCCACGACGGAAGCCTGCAGGTACTCGCCTAGATTGCGGCCCTGGCCCTCGAAAACGGCCTCGCTATCCGAGACGACCCGCAGGGGGTAGTGGGACCACTGACCCTCCGACTTGAGGGATGCGCAAAAAAAGCCCTGCTTCATACCCAGCTTGAGGCCTTGAAAAAGAGGATCAGGCTCGTCGTCCATTTGAACATAACTGCCAAAGCGCTCACGCCAGAGGGGTCCTGGCTCCGACGGCTCCACCCGCAGGCCCGGGGCAAAAAAGATGCCCTTAACCCTCAGATTCAAGGCCGGCTTGCCCTTAAGGATTTCATGGCTTGCGTATATTTCCTTAAAAATTCCAAGGTTGAGGGGAATACCGAGAATTTTCACGCCAAAGCTAAAGGAACCGTCGGCGCGGTAGGAGAGGTCCAACCACTGACCAAAGGCCTGGGCCTTGAGGGCGCCTCCTGAGCGCTTTACCTGGCAGAGCCCCATGGGGGTGGCGTAGAATCCCTCCAGCTCGGCGGCCAGGGCAGGAGGGAGCTGTGCCGGCTTTGCGAGGGGTCCCTCCCTTCGAGGCGGGGCAAAGGGCTTTTGGCCTTTGTTGGCGGCAAATTCTTTGAATGCTTCGCTAAGGATATCGCTTAAGGAAAAGGAACCGATGCCCTCGACCCCGTTTACTTGGATATGAACGGCAAGGTCGCGCTCGGGCAGGATGGCGCTTATGGCGTGATAGGGCGGAAGGTCCCCGCCGTGGCCTAAGGCAAGCTCCCCGCTTAATGTTTGGAAATCTACGATCCACCAACACAGGCCCACGCTAAAATCAAGGTCCAACGCAACGCCGTGGTTCTGCGCGCTGAACATCTGAATTACGCTTTCTTGCCTGAGGATGCCCGCGCCGCCCTTCCACGCGGCTAGGTAGGAGGAGAGAAAGCGCCCCATGTCCACTGCGGTTGAGGAAAAAGAGCCTGCGCTCATATCGCGTATGTAGGGAATGAAGCTTTCTTTTCCGCCTAGATAGCCCAGGGCGTAGCGTTCCAGCTTTTCGTCTTGGATGAGGAAGGAGGAGTCCTCCATGCCCAGGGGGGCGCAGATTTCCTTCTGCACGTAGTCGTTGAAGCTCATACCGGAGAGTTCTTCCACAACCAAACCCAGAAGGCTGTAACCCAGATTCGAATAAGAAAAAACCGCGTCCGCAGCGCGCACGGGTATGAGGGCGTTCGCCGCCGCCAGGCTTTGATCCATGAGCCGCGGGTAGTTTTCCGGCCTCTCCTGCCCTAGCATGAATTGGGAGAAGTTGTCGGAGGAAAGCCCTGAATGGTGGGAAAGGAGGCGGCGAACAGTAATGTCCTCCAGCCTTGTCCCCCGTAGCTGTGGCTGAAAGCCTTTCAAGTAACTGCTCAGGGGGGCGTCCAGGTCAAGCTTGCCCGCCTCTTCCAATTTCATGATAGCCGTGGCGGTAAATACCTTGGACACCGAGCCGACGTTTGAGATCGTGCGCTCGCTAAAGGCAATGCGGCCGGATTTCCGCGCTAAGCCGTAGCCCTGGCTCCACAAGACGCCGCTTGAGTCTGATACCGAGATTGCCAAGCCGGGGATCTTTTTTTCCTTCATCTGAGCGCGGATGAAGGCGGAGAGCCCCTCATGGCCCTGCCCTTGAGCAGAGTTGGGCCGCGCGGGGCTCTGGCTTGCGCAGGCGGCGCAGAGGGCTGTTGCAAGAATGAGGATGCTCCCAGCTCCTCGGGTCAGGCCGCTTTTCTTTGTATTTCTTTCCATGATGCAGAAGCTCCTTTGTGAATTTCGGTTAAGCGCTTTCGTAAGCATTAGACTCTCGCGTGCGGTATCAGTTCCCCAGGGATTCAAGCCAGGCTAGCTTACGCGTCATAAGAAAGGTCTTGGCTTGGAAGGCTATTCCTGCCAAAAGATAGGAGCGGGATAAGCCCCAGGTTCCGCTCCCAAGGTCGTAGGGCCGCAGGACAGGGGCGGCAAAAAGCGAGAGATCCATATCCGCGGCGGCGGGAAAGCTTAGGGCAAGGATGGGTTGGAGGGCCGGGCTCTCAGCGCGGTAATGAAGGGAAGAATCAACCCTCCCCCCGGTGACGATAATGTTGAGGCAGGCGTCCAAGCCCAAGGGGCCCTGAGCGATAGGGGCCTCATAGCCAAAGAAGCCTGAGGTTTCAAAAATAGACTCCCCCGTGCTCACGAAGGAGCCTAGGGTAGAGCCAATACCATAATAGAGGGGAGTCATCCCGATGAATGATTTGCTCCGTATGATAAGGCCCCAACCATTTCCGGCGCCCCCGTCGTTTAGCCAGCCTGAGTTGAGGCTAAAGCTGGAGCGCAGTGGAATGAGGCCCTCTGCCTTGGCCCTATCGAAGGCTTTAGCCTCTTGGGCGGAGAGAGCAGACATTGCCGCGCAGGCAAAACCGATAAGCAGGATATTAATCTTCCCTAATCCACAGTTCCGTAGTTTCATTCCAAGCTCCTTTCGTTTCTTGTCTGAAGGCTAGCCCACTTTTTTTTATCTTGATATGGGAAAGCCGCCTCATTTGGAGCCCAAAAGCCCTGAATGGCATAGGTAAAGAGCCCTAGAGCCCTGTTCTTGAGGCTTGCGAGCGGGGGAAAATACCTGGCTTTACCCTTGTTTGAATCAATGCGCGCCGGTAGACTTACATCAAAAGCTCGCTTAATGGAGGAAGGGTAATGAAAAAGATACTCGTAGTGGGAGGGATTTCCCGCGACCTTATCATACGCATGGACAGCCTGCCGGATGGCAAGCCCGGCTCCATCTTTTCCAGCTCAAGCAACCAGATGATAGGCGGGACCGGAGCCGGCAAGGCCCTCAACCTAGGGGCCCTGGGCTTTGATGTGTGCCTCCACGGCTTTTTGGGCGATGACGAAAACGGTCAAAAGGTACGGGACTACTTACAGGGGAAACCGCTGAAGCTCATTGCCGAAATCGACCCCCGTGCCACCCAGAGCTTTACCAACCTGGTGGACAAGGAGGGGCGGCGCATATCCATCTTCACCGCCTACAACACCCATGAGCCGGAGCTGGACATTGCGGCCCTTAGGCCCTTGGTGGAAGGGGCGGACATCGTGGTGCTCAACATCATGAACTACGCGCGCACTCTCATTCCCCTCTGCAAAAAAGCGGGCAAGGAGCTATGGACGGATATCCATGACTTTGACCTTAAAAACGAATACCACGCGGACTTCATTCAAGCCGCGGACGTGATTCAGATGAGTAGCGACCACATACCGGACTACAAAAAATACATGAAGGATCTCATAGGCCAGGGGAAAAAAATCGTCATCTGCACCCACGGCAAGAAAGGCGCTTGCGCCTTAAACGCTTCTGGCGAATGGGCGGAGGAGGGAATCGTTTCAAGCTATGCAAGCGTGGACATCAAAGGCGCCGGAGACTCTTTTTTCTCAGGATTTTTATACGCCCATGTTCAGGGTAGGAGCCTGCGGGACTGCCTGCGCTACGGGAGCATCGCGGCCGGCCTCTGCGTCAGCTCAAGCGAGCTCTACCACATCGATCTTTCTCCTGCCAAAATAGAGGCGGAGTACAAGCGGCACTACGCAAGCTGAATCCGTGGGCAGAGCAGGCATATTCTTGACAGCAAGGATGGCTGGGGTTAAAGTGCTCCAAGGATGAAAAACAAGATTATTCAAAGGATGCTATCTGCCTTAGCGGCGCTTTTTTCCGCCTCGGCATTCCTCATCGCATGCCCTCACATGCTTCCCCCTGATGTGCCGCCTCCCTTACCAAGCGACGCCATCGTCAACATTGAAGACCCAGCCGCCTATGCAACGGCTAGAAGGGCTGTGGAAGCCGGCATTACAGGCAGAGCCTTCCACCTCGATGCCGAGACCGGCAATGACGAGACGGGGGATGGCTCGGCAGCCCAGCCCTGGAAAAGCCTGAGCAAGGCATTGGCATACATCCAGCCTGGCGACGGAGTCTATTTAGCGGGCGGCGATTACGGTCCCCTCGCGTGCGAACTGCCAAATCCGGGCCCAGGGCTCATCACATTCCTTTGCGAAGAAGGCACCCTGCCAAGCATCGGGCCGGTAAGAATTTCCACGAACGGCGTTACGCTCTGGGGCTTGCGCATCTTTACAACAGAAGCAGAGCAGAGCCTAGACCCCTACCTCATCGACGCCGGATCAGGAACCTATAATCACACGGCTTCACCGTTGGAGTTGGTAGGCGCTGAGGGAATAAGCATCTTGAATTGCAACATCTACGGCATGAACAAATACCTTACCGACTACGGAATAAATTCACGTGCCGGTTGCTCAAAGATCAGGCTATCCTGGTGCGAGGTGACGCGCTGTAGGCGGGCTTTCAATTGCACGGACACCTTAGACGCCATCATCTCTTACAACCATTTTCACGGTATCGCAGGATCGGCCGTCTACATAGGCTACGGCTGCGCCGCAGGCCCTTTCCTGGTTGAGGGCAACCACATCCATGACTCGAACTACGAATTCACCGACCCCTGGTGCCCCCGAGCGGCCGGCCAAAATTACCATGGCGCAGGCGTCTCCATCCGTTGCTCCAACATAAGCATTAGGAACAACATCATCCACGACGGCTTCAATTCAGCGGGCATCTACAGCTATCTGGAAGGCGGGGTCACGCGCTTTGACAACATCCTGATCGAGAACAACATTCTCTACGACATTCGAGGCCCCTACGTAACCCGATTCGAGGGCCTAGGCGATAACATCGTCCTCAAGAACAACCTCCTCGTTGGCCATGGCAGGATATCCAATGATGTCTCATCCCGCTTCGATACCACGCTGCTGATCGGCGCCGCCAACGGCCTAGCGGCAGAAGAAGACGCCTCCGGCATCAGCTTTAGGGGCAATATCTCCCTCGGCAGGGTAAATCTTGGACCAGCCTCTCTGACAGCGACGATCCATGACAACATAGTGTACGTATTAGTAGCCGGCGACGGGACGGAGACGACCCAGAATCAAGCCGATGCCGCGAAGATCCATAGCAAGATGGTCTCATGGGACTATGGCGGGGAAGACAGGTCCCTCTACTTCAAATCCGGCTTTTTTGCCAGCTCGAATTTGACTTTTGCCTGGGACCCGGACGAGAACGGGGACGATCTCTGGAGCAACGGTAACGGGAACCCTAAAGGGCACCATCAACTTCTCGACTTCAACTACGCGCCAGGTAACACCGACGTTTTAGCATGGGCAAGCCAAAACGCGGCAGACTACCCTCCGGACTACCTTGGCAGCCTGGGCGATTCGGGCTTTATCGCTGTGAATGAGAAAAATAGGGCTCAAGCCAATGTGTACCGCGTTGGGCCGTTCTGACGGGCGCAAACCCATCAGCGCACATAAAAATGCGAAGATGAACGCGGCTCTCCAGCCTTACATCCATCTTCGGTTTGAGTCCCATATCTTTTCAAGCAGGTTCGACGGAGCAAACCTCGTACCCCGCATCCGAGATAGCGGCCTCGATCAAAGCCTTATCAAGGGCCAGGGCAGACTCTATTACGGCGGCTTTTGCCTTTAAGTCCACATCTACCTTCCCTACCCCGGCAAGGCCGCTCAAAGCATTGCGCACGCGGCTAACGCAATGCTGGCAGCTCATTCCCTCAATAGATATCTTCGTTTTCATTCCATCCTCCTTATTCCCTTAAAGTTACGCAGGCGTAGGGCGTTTGTCAGCACCGCCACCGAGCTCAAAGACATGGCCGCCGCCGCCAACATCGGGTTTAGCAGGGGGCCGCCAAAGAGCTTGAGTAGGCCGGCGGCTACCGGTATGCCCAAGACGTTGAAACCAAAGGCCCAGAAGAGATTCTGCTTGATGGCGCGGATCACTGCTCGAGAAAGCCTGAGCGCGTTGACGGCCTCCGTCAGTTCCCCCTTCATAAGCACGATGTCGGCGCTTTCCATGGCAACGTCCGTTCCCGTGCCTATGGCTATGCCTAGATCCGCTTGGGCGAGGGCAGGGGCGTCGTTGATGCCGTCCCCCACCATGGCCACTATCCGCCCCTGAGCCTGAAGTTTTTTTACCTCAGCCGCCTTTTCGTGGGGCAGAACCTCGCCAAGAACGCGGTCTATGCCCACTGAGGCGGCAATGGATGCCGCGGTACGCGCTGAATCGCCAGTTAGCATTATAGTCTGGATTCCCATAGCCTTGAGGGCGGCGATGGCCCTAGGGCTCGATTCCTTTACTACGTCGGCAAGCGCTAGTAATCCCGCGTAAGCCCCATCTTGCGCCACGTAGATTGCCGTCTTGCCTTCCTCCGCCAGGGCGCCGGCGGCCTGGTTCCCCTCAGCCACGTTTATGCCCGCATCTTCCATAAAGGCCTTGTTCCCCAAAAGGATATCCGCATCCGCCAGCCGAGCGCGAATGCCCCTACCCGGCTGGGCTTCAAAGCTATCCGGCCGGGGTGGAGACGCGCCGTCATGCTCCGCCTTAAAGGCATCGACGACGGCTTTTGCCAGGGGATGCTCGGAGAGGAGTTCAGCGCTCGCCGCTAGGGAAAGCAGAGTGCCTCGGTCTCGGCCGGAGGCGGGAAGGAGGTCGGTCAAAGCAGGCTTGCCGGTAGTGATGGTGCCGGTCTTGTCAAAGACCATCATGTTAACCCGCCGCGCGTTTTCAAGGGCTTGGCCGGACTTGACCAGAACCCCCAGCTGGGCGCCCTTGCCAGTGCCCACCATTATGGCCGTAGGCGTTGCCAAGCCGAGGGCGCAGGGACAGGCAATGGTCAATACCGCCACGAAGACGGTTAGGGCAAGAACCAGCCCCTGACCGGCTAAAAACCAGGCGGCGGCTGATAAGAGGGCGATAAGGAAAACGATGGGCACGAAGTAGGCGGAAACCCTGTCCGCCAAACGCGCGATGGGCGCCTTGGAACCCTGGGCATCTTCCACCAATTTGATGATGCGCGCCAAAGCGGTTTCCGAGCCAACCCGCGTTGCGCGAAAGTTAAAGGAACCGTAGGCGTTTAAGCTTGCCCCGACTACCGCGTCTCCCGGACCCTTGTCCACTGGCAGGCTTTCCCCGGTAAGCATAGACTCATCGATGGCGCTCTGCCCGGAGATGATTACTCCATCCACCGGTATCTTTTCCCCCGGACGCACCACGATGACGTCTCCAGGCTCCACTTCCGCTATGGGGAGGGTACGCTCCACCCCATCCACGAGTACGGTGGCGCTCTTTGGCGCTAGGCCCATGAGCTTTTTTATAGCTAAAGAAGTCTTTCCCTTGCTTAAGGATTCAAGAGACTTACCCAAGAGTATCAGGGTTATGATGACCCCAACAGTCTCAAAGTACAGCTCTTCCACGGCCATAAAATGGCCGCCGAGAATGCGGCTTACGGAAAAGAGGCTATAGGCAAAGGCCGCCGTGGTACCCATAGCTATGAGGGAATCCATATTCGGGGAGCGCTTCCAGATTGCGCGGAAGCCGACTATATAAAAACGATAGCCAAAACCTATAACCGGCAGGACAAGGCAGAGTTGCAGGAGGGCGTAACGCAGGGGGTAATCCATCGGCATAAAGGCCGCCGGCATAGGCCAGCCAAGCATGGCACCCATGGCTATGTAAAAGAGCGGCAGAGAAAAAATGGCGGAAAGGATGAACTTTACCCAGAGAGTTTTCGTTTCCCGCTCTTTATGGGCTTGGTGGGCGTCTGCGCCCAAGCCGGCATCCGGGCTTAAGGCGTGGTATCCTGCCTTTTCTATGGCTTCCTTAATGGCGGAGAGCCTTACCAGGGCCGGGTCGTAACGCACCGCGAGGCGTTCGGTGGCAAAGTTCACCGTAGCAGACTCTATACCCGACAGCTTGCGAACCGCACGTTCAGAAGCGGCGGCGCATGCCGTACAGGTCATACCCTGAATCTCAAGGCTCTCATTACGAAGCGTGGTTTCCATAGATCCTACCTTCCCGCAGGGCCAGGGGCTTTCTTGACCCTCAGCCTACAAAGGGCTACTATACCCCCAGGCGGTATAACTAATATATACCCCCCACGGGTATATATCAAGTAGATTCTAAGGTAGGTACATATGGCCGTCGGCAAGGAACCCCAGGATTGCGATCATTGCTCAGGCTGCCGCGAGCCGGCCAGCCCCCGCTCGGTGGAGCTCAAGGCGAACCTGAAAAAACGCTTGGCGCGGATAGAGGGCCAAGTGCGGGGGGTCCAGCGCATGGTGGAAGAAAACGTCTACTGCGACGACATCCTCTCACAGATAGCGGCTACCCGCTCCGCCCTTGACGCCGCCGCGCTCCTTCTCTTGGAGCACCATCTGCGCTCCTGCGTAGCCGAACGCTTCCGCGCCGGGGACGAGGGGATAGTGGAAGAGTTAAAAAAAACCATAGATCGGATGTTAAAATCCTAGCGGTACAATTCCGGACGCCTATCGGCGATGATGTCGTTATAGGGGTTGAGGGCCTTGTCGCGAGCTAAAGCCGGGTCAACTGCCAGGCAAACGGCGGCTTCCTCGGATTCCGGCAGGCTGACGAGATACTCGCCCTTAGGGGAAACTGCTACGCTCTTTCCCGTGTAGGTCAGAAGCTCGGCGCCCCTATCCTCGGAACCGCAACGGTTGGCGGTGAGAACGTAGACGCGGTTTTCCACCGCTCGGGCGTAAACCGCCTGCTGGCAGTAGGGCATGACAAGATTGGCGCTATGGGCTATGAGGTCTGCGCCAAGACGGGCCAAGGTTCCGAAGGCCTCGGGAAAGAACCAATCGAAGCAAACCGCCAAGCCTATCTTCAGGCCGCGGAATTCCTTGACAAAGAAGCCTGAGTCGCCGGGGTCAAAGATGGTTTTTTCCTTGGCAAAGAGGTGGGTCTTACGATAGACGGCTCGCGAGCCCTCCGGGGTAAGGAGCATGCTCGAATTGTAAAGCTTTCCCCCGGAGCGCTCCGGAAAGCCAAAGACGATTGCCGCGTCAAGCTTCTTGGCCGCCTCCGCGAGGACGGAGATGCCCTCGCCCCCTTGCCGCGGCTCGGCTAATGCGTAGGCCTCGTCCCGTGAGAGGAATTGATAACCGGAAAAGCAAAGCTCGGGCAGAACATAGAGCTCGGGCCGGCCGGTCTCGGTGGCCGCCGCCTGCTCCATGAGCCGCACCAAATTCCTGGCGTTGTCCATCTTCCGGCCGAATGCGGGGTTGTTCTGAACAAGGGAGACTAGCATAGATCATCTATAAACCATTCGGCGCTCTTGAACAAGCTCTCCGCTTCCTATAGGATTTCCCGGATATGAAATACTCTTGCAATCTATCCGTTCGGGCCTACGAAAACGACGCCTATGGCCACGTCAACAACGCCGTCTATCTCAATTATCTTGAGCATGCCCGCGGCGAATACCTGAAGGACATCGGCTTTGATTACCTTGCCTGCATGGCCGCCGGCTTCGGCCTCTGGGTGGTGCGGGTGGAGATAGACTATAAAAACCCGGCCCGGCTTGGCGACGATCTGCGCATCGAAACCTGGTCCGTCGCCAAAGCGCAGACAAACGGCAGCCTCAAGCAAAGGATTTGGAAGCAAGACGGCAGCCTCTGCGTCGAAGCCGTCGTGCGCTGGGCCTTCGTGAACACCGCTAGCGGCCGCCCCTCACGCATACCCGCGGAATTCGAAAAACCGGCCTTGTCGCCGGACCCGCAAGACCAAGACTAAGGAAGCACCCATGTCAGCAAAACCCATCCTGCCCGCCGCCTACAAAAGCCCCCTTGACCTCAAGCAAACGGAAAAGGCCATCAAGCTGCTCAAAAACTTCTTCGAGGCAAACCTTGCCGCGGAGCTGCGGGTTTCCCGCGTCACCGCTCCCCTCTTTGTCATGCGCGGCACCGGCGTCAACGACGACCTCAACGGCGTGGAAAAGGCAGTCTCATTCCCCGTCCCGGACCTTGGCGGTGCCGAGGTGGAGGTAGTCCACTCTTTGGCAAAATGGAAGCGCATGGCCCTTGCCGACTACGGCTTCAAACCCGGCTATGGCATCTACACCGACATGAACGCCATCCGCTCCTGCGAGGAGCTGGACAACCTTCACTCACTCTACGTGGATCAGTGGGACTGGGAACGGGTCATCACGGAATCTGAGCGCAACCTTGATTTTTTAAAGTCCATCGTGCGCCGCATCTACGCCGCCATGAAGAGCACTGAATTCCTCATCTGGGATCACTACCCCGCCATCAGCCCCGTCATGCCCGAGGAAATCACCTTTATCCACAGCGAGGATCTCCAGGCGCGCTACCCCGGCCTCACCGCCTTAGAGCGGGAAAACGCCGCCGCCAAAGAATACAAGGCAATTTTCCTCATCGGCATCGGCGGCCCCTTGGCGGACGGCAAGATCCATGACGGAAGGGCCCCGGACTACGATGACTGGTCCAGCCCGACTACGGAAGGGAAAAAGGGTCTCAACGGGGACATCATCGTTTGGAACGATGTGCTGGGGCGCTCCTTCGAGCTTTCTTCAATGGGCATCCGCGTGGACCGCGAAGCCCTCATGCGCCAGCTTGCCTTCCGCGGACTAGAAAGCCGCAAGGACCTGTATTGGCACAAGCGCCTCTTGAATGGAGAGCTCCCGCTCTCAATCGGCGGAGGCATAGGCCAGTCTCGGCTGTGCATGTTCTTCCTGCGCAAAGCCCATATCGGGGAGATTCAGGCAAGCCTCTGGCCGGCAGACCAAATAAAGGCATGCAAAGAGGCCGGCATTAATCTGCTTTAGATGAGGGCGCGGGATTTTAAGTCCAGGTAGCTATCCACCAAGGAAGCCGAAAGCTTATTGGGCAATACGTCCAGTACCATGACGCCGCGCGCCCTTAGCCGGGCGAGGGCCTTGGCGCGGGCGGCCGACATGTCGCGGGCGGCCGCGCGGGAATACTCGCAAGAGGCGGCCTCCCCGCGTCGTGGGCCGCTTTGGGCCCAATCCTCCAAGAGACTATCCCGCAACAGCACCAGGAGCGGCACATGGCGGCGCGAGAGTGCGCTGAAGTAGCGGCCAAAAAGCTCCGCGTTCATGTCGTCCACCATATCAGAAACGAGAATGATAAGCGAACGTTTTTTCAAGCGGGTAAGCAAGCGCTCAAAGGCAAGCTCATAATTGGATTCCACGAACTCCGGCTCCTGAGCCGCTAAAAAGGCGGCGATGCGCCGAATGCCCGCGCGGCCGCGCAGCGGGGCCAACTCCGCTTTAACGCTGTCCGAAAAAACCCCCACGCCAACGGAATCACCTGTTTCCAAAGCCACGCGGGAGAGCAAGAGCAGGGCGTTCACCGCGTGATCCAATGATGAAAGCCCGTCTTGCTCGGCCGTCATCAGCCGGCCGCGGTCAAGCAGGAAAATAACGTTGCGCGACGTTTCACTGCGCAGCACCTTCGTAACCGGCCGCCCCAAGCGGCAGCTGGCCTTCCAATCTATGCGCCGCGGCTCGTCGTCCTGACGGTATTCGCGCAGGTAATCGAGCTCCGCTTCCCCGCCGCGCCGCAGGCTTGGATGCGCCCCGCTTTCCAAACTGCGACCGGCGCGTGCCGCCTTGATCCTTCCACGTAGCCCGCTCAGGTCGGGAATTACCTTAACCAAGAAGGCATTACCGCAGCGCCCCTGAAGCCAGAAAAGCCCCA
>JBGSOB010000218.1:0-9569 GCA_041739325.1 Treponematales bacterium | reverse complement strand
CGGGGCCGTAGACGTTCTGGAAACGAAAGCCAACGCATGGAATTTTGAGCGCGGCCCCCATAATCATAACGATTTGCTCTTGAGTCAGTTTTGTGACACCATAGAGAGATGTTGGGCGCGCAGGAGAAGTTTCATCAGTGGGTTGCATGCTAGCAAATTCACTACAAAATGGGCACCTTGGCTCAAACTGGCCGTCTAGCATATCCTGCTCCGAACGCCCAGCGGGATACACGACGCCATGCACATTGCAAAGATAACGCCCCTCACCGTATACAGCCCTTGATGACGCGATTACAACTTTCCTAACCAACCCGGGCGCTTCTGCTAGCAACTCCATTAGCCGGGCTGTGCCCTGGACATTCACCTCAGTGTAATGGCAAATGCGATACATAGACTGCCCAGTCCCCGTTTCTGCCGCCAAATGAATAACCGCATCACAGCCGTCTAAAGCTTTAATCCAATCTTCTTTAAAACGCACATCCCCTTTAATAAACTCAACGTGCGGCTTCACTCTTGCGAAAAGAAAAGAAGCATTCGAATCCGTCCCATGAATTTGCGGGGAAAGATTATCAAGGATACGCACTGATCGCCCTTGCTCAAGCAGTTTCAGCGCCAAGCTTGATCCGATGAATCCGGCTCCTCCGGAAATAAGTATTTTTTTCAACCATTACTCCCCTTCACACACTACTAAATCAAAAAAGTAGGTTCAAATATTTATTCGAGCTGCTAAGCCTGGCCAGTCAGTAACGCTCAGCAGGAATCGCCTAAGGCTTTCCTTCCATTCAGGCGGGTTTATGCCTAGTTCAGCCCTGATCTTTTCCTTTGATAAAACAGACCAGGCAGGCCTTTTAACCTTCGAGGGGTATTGGTCGCTCGTGATTGGATTCACGCCGCAATCCCTTTGCAAAATGCCCGCTTCGAGGCCTACACGCTGAATCTCTACCGCGAAGCCATGCCAATCCGTCTGACCTTCATTGGTAAAGTGATAGGTCCCATACTTTGAGAAATTCTTCTCAACGATATCGGCCATCGCGCTAGCTAAGTCGAAGGCCCAGGTGGGCGTACCGCGTTGGTCGCTGACGACGTTGAGCGAATTTTTACTCCGCATAAGCTTGAGCATGGTATATACGAAGTTCGGCCCGTATTGGCCATAGAGCCAAGCGGTTCTTATTATAAAATGTCGCGCGCAAGAGGCGGCAACCATGCGTTCACCCTCGGCCTTTGTGCGGCCATAGGCGCCCGCAGGGTCCATAGGATCCGATTCCAGGTAGGGTTTATCTCCGTCACCGCGGAACACGTAGTCAGTTGAGATATGGATCATGACGGCGCCGATGCGGGCGGCGAGTTTTGCGATGTTTTCCGCGCCTAAGGCGTTGATCCCCCTCGCGATTTCTTCCTCATCCTCCGCGCGGTCAACGGCGGTATAAGCCGAACAATTAATGATCCAATCTATCTTTTTACCGCCGGTTTCATGGGAAGCGACGAAGGTCTCCAAGGCAGCGGATTCGCGGATATCGACTTCCCGATCGCTTCCTATAAAATCAAGAGCGCGAGCTGTGAGTATTCCGGATAGCTCCTGTCCAAGCATGCCACGATTGCCAATAAGCCAAATCATAGGGTACCTGCCTCGAAAAGCCGCGCCTGGGAAAGAGGCGGCAGGGCATCATCTTTTGCGGACACTCCCGGCATGACTCCGGCTGGGATGGGCCAGTCGATGCCCAAGGCTGGATCGTCCCAACGAACCCCGCCCTCGGCTTCTTTATTGTATTCGCCCGTGCATTTGTAGAGAAGATGCACGGAATCCGACAGACAGAGGAAGCCATGAGCAAAGCCGGGTGGAATCCAAAACATACGCTTATTGTCTTCAGAGAGTTCCACGCCCAGCCAGTGCTTATAGGTAGCCGAGCCGGGCCGCAGGTCAACAGCCACGTCCCAGATAGAGCCGCCGATGACCCGCACGAGCTTGCCCTGGGCATGGGGCGCAAGCTGATAATGCAAACCGCGAATGACCCCCTTGGTCGAGTAGGAGTGGTTGTCTTGAACAAAGGGTAGGTCTATCCCGTTAACGGCGAATTCGCTCCGCTTGTAGGTTTCCATAAAAAAACCTCGATCATCGGCAAAGGCGCGGGGCTCAATGAGGATCAGGCCGGGAATCTCCAGCTTCGAAAAAACGCAGGGCATTAGAGAGCCCCGCCGTCATTCTCGAGAACCTTAAGCATATACTCCCCATAGGTTGATTTCTTCAGCGCCTCAGCCAATGCAAGGTACTGCGCCTTGCTGATATAGCTCATGCGATAGGCGATTTCCTCTATGCAGGAAATTTTTAGCCCCTGCCTATCTTCGATAGCTTTGACGAAGGAAGTAGCCTCAGCCAATGAATCGTGCGTTCCGGTATCTAGCCAGGCATATCCGCGGCTCATAAGCTGAACCGACAAACTTCCGCGCGCTAGGTACTCTTTGTTGACGTCAGTAATCTCATATTCACCGCGCGGGGAGGGTTTTAGATTTTTAGCGATGGAAACAACAGAGTTGTCGTAATAGTACAAGCCGACGACGGCGTAATTCGATTTTGGCTTGGCAGGTTTTTCCTCGATAGAAAGCACTTTTCCCTGCTTGTCGAAATCCACGACGCCATAGCGTTCCGGGTCGTTGACATAATAACCGAAAACGGTGGCCCCGGACTTCGTCAAGGCCGCCTGCTGGAGGAGGCTGGAGAGACCGTTTCCATAAAAAATATTATCTCCAAGCACTAAGCAGACGGAATCAGAACCGATAAATTCCTCGCCTAGCACAAAGGCCTGAGCAAGCCCATTCGGATTATCCTGAACCTTATACTCAAGCCGCATGCCAAGCTGTGAGCCATCACCCAAGAGACGCCGGAAGAGGGGCGTCGATTCCGGAGTTGAAATGATTAAGACATCCTTGATGCCGGAGAGCATGAGCACCGAAAGAGGGTAATAGATCATTGGCTTGTCGTATACCGGTAAGAGTTGCTTGCAGACAACTTGTGTGGCGGGAAAAAGACGGGTGCCCGCCCCTCCTGCCAAAATGATACCTTTCATGTAATTTCTCCTGCTTTGATAATGCTAGAGCGACCGGCAAGGGCGCTCTTTAAGGTTTAGTCTGGGCGCGCCATTCAACGATGACGGCCGAGGGATGTCGTGAGGAATCCGTCAGGGCCTGGCGCACTAGAGCCTCAAGGCCGCGACCACATTCATCGAGAATACGCTGGTCGAGTGCCGCCCCTTCAGAGGAAGCCACGAGGTCTGAAAGCTCCGCCAGAAGCGATTCGAGTTCCGCGCGCTCATTAAAGGCAAAACCGCGGTCAAGTATGGCCTGACGTATGCTCGAAGTTTCAATAATCGGACGCAGGGAAACCGGCTCGCGCGCGGCAATGCGCAATTCCCGCCCCCGCCACTGTGATTGAAAATCCTCGAGTGAGTCGAGATGAATGCCATAATGGATGGTAGCCTGACAAGCTATCTGCACCTTAGCCGTAGACGTTAGCCCCATGATGAGCTTTTGTGAAAATTCCCGAGGAATGACGAATGCGGACTGACGGCTTGCCAGTATGAGGAAGCCATGGTGGCTGAGGCTCTCGGCATATCGATAGATGGATGTTCGAGTTTCCACAGCCGGCCGCTCGCGGAGCTCCCTCAGGCAGGAGCGTAGCGAGTTGGCTGCAAAACCAGAGGCAACAAGCAGGGCAACGAGGCCGGCGATGATGAGCAGAAAACGAGTTCCAAGCGCCCCGACCTTGAAGGGCTCTTGGCCATTTTCAAACCGGCTTTCGGCCTTTTTTGGAATATGCTTTTCCATTAGTGGATTCTACGCCCAAAACCTGGGCTTAGCAAGCGCGACTTAGGGCTATAGCTTCGCCGGAGGGCTTCGTGCCCCCGGACTTTTCGGCTGGACATTCCCCCGTAAAGCGGCCGCCGAAACAGGCTCACCCTGGGAGGGAAATACTTAAAAAATCCACATACTGCCGCCTACATGAACGGCATAAAAATACTAGCACGGCACCTAGCCCCGAGGCTAGCGATCCAGGCTTAGTCAGCCCTAACGGGTAAAAACGTCCATAAGGTAAAGCATGTCCGGATTACCCGTATTCAAGGGCTTTTCAAGGTTTTCCGACATCATGTATAAAAAGCGACCGCTTGAGGGGGCCATGAGCTTGGAATGAGGGTCGGCGCTCTTTATGAAGAGCAGCTCATACTTTTGGCATGCGTATTCAACGATAAACTCCAGGTCGCTAGGGCCCACCAGGAGCACGCCGGTATAGCCTTCGCGGCGCTTATCGCTTACTAAATCCTCCATCAGTTCTTTGTATATGGAGACATTATGGATGGTGCGCTTAAAGTAGCGGAAGGCGCGACGGGCAATCTCATTCATGCCGGCGGGGGTTATGGCGTACTGAATGTTGCGGGTATTGATCCGACTGACGCTGATCCAACCCTTATCCAGAAAGCGCTTGAGAAGGGCATTGGTCATGCCAAGCGATAAGGAGGCGGCCTTTGCCAAGCTTCTTTGCTTTACGCTTTCTGAATGCTTCTGGCCCAGGTAGATATTTTCGAGGATGGATAGCTCGGCATCAAAGTCTTCCATAGTGTTCAATCTGTGAACACTATATCATGAGTCTCCAGGCTCGACAAGCTCAGCTTCCAACAGACCAAGGTGATACAGGGCCAGGGAGGGCTTAGACTCGCTAGCACGTTGGCCAAGCCCCATCCTCTGGATGAGGAGGGTTGAGTGACCACGGGCACGCAAAGCGTCAAGAAGAATATTTTCTGTATTTGTAACGATATACTCTGGAAAAACCCCTAAAAAACCAACCTGGGCGGCATTGGCCACGCCAAGGGGGCGATAGAGGACTAAGCCTGCGTACAGCTCTTCAGATAGGGCGGAAACTCGGGCTGCAAGGCAGGAAGCCCCGCTGCCAAGAAAGGAACGGAGGGAAGAGAGGATGACAGCGCGGAGGGAAGCAGGTATCTGGGGCAGACAGAGGGCAGAGCCCTCAGCATCGGCAAAAAAGCGGTCAAGAAGGCTTTCTGCCTGGGCGGGAGAAAGATCGCATAATTCGATTTTCCCGCTAGCAAGATCCTCCGAACCGAGGTCCCTTAACTCTGATCCGAGGCCACCGGCGAGCTCGGCATACCAAAGGCGGATGAGACGCCGGAGGGCAGAATCCTTATAGGCAAAATAACGCTGCTCCAGTCCGGGAAATTCGGAGAGAACGTCCTTAAAGGCCCTAAAAACCCCTTTATGGCGGTTCAAGGCGGCCGTGAGCTTAGCTGAAGCCCCACTCTCTTCAATCGATTGGGCAAATTCGGACATAAGACGGAAACCGTCGGCGCTCTTCCACTCCGGGAGGGATGCCCAACCGCCAGCCTCGGAAAAATCAGCGCCTGGCTCCGCATCGGCTAACTCCTCAAGGCAGTCGCTCTCCCCTCCCAGGCTCAGGATACGGCCACTCTCAAGCTCGATAAGCGACCGCGCCGCCTGGTCTTCCATGGCAAAGGAGATTTCCTCGATAAGGCTTTCGGTAAGGCTGAACATAGGCATAGTATAAAGGTATCTGGGCGGCATTGCCACTCTAGGGAGAAAAGGGGTATAGTATTTTGATACAGATCCGCTAAGGAGAGGCTTTGAAACCCAATTATGGCGCCGAAAAACGGCGCAAAGAACTGGAACGGAAGCGGAAGCAGGAAGAAAAAGCCCAGAAAAAAAGAGAACGCAAACTCCATCCCACGACCGACGAATTCGGCAATCCCCTCCCTGAGGGCGAGGGCGAAGACGGAGAATCAGATGGGGATGAAGAGGGCGATGAGGAAAAAACCGATACGAGCGAAGACAGCCCCAGCTAAGGGACTGTCATAAGCCGCGCCTATCCTATTCCGCCCCGTAGCGGGCTCGATACTCCCGGACCCTTGCCAGGATTGAATCATCAAGGCCAAGGGCCCGGCGACGTTCCTCCGATTCCAGATAGCCAATAAGGTCTTCAATATCTGCGATGGATGCTGTTTGAATCCCATATTCAGCCTGGATCTCTTCCATAGCCGAACGCCCCGATTCCAGCTTTTCCCTCCGGTCTACCGACACCAGGAGGCCAACCGGCTTTGCCTTGGGAAAGGACTTGAGAAGCTCGAAGGTTTCCCGCACCGAGGTGCCGGCGGTAACCACATCCTCAATGATGAGCACCCGCCGCTCTTCGCGGTAGACGTCACCGACGAGCAGGCCACCCTCACCATGATCCTTGGCCTCTTTTCTGTTGAAGGTGTAGCTTAGGTCGAGGCCCTGTTGTGAATAAAGGGCCACGGCTGTCGATGCGGCAAGGGGTATGCCCTTGTAGGCCGGCCCAAAAAGATTATCCACCCTTCCTGAGAATTTTTCCACAAAGGCTCGGGCGTAATAGCCGGCTAAGCGGCCAAGGCTTGAGCCCGTGCGAAACTCCCCCGAATTGATGAAATAGGGGGTCTTTCGACCGCTCTTGGTAGTGAAGTCCCCAAAGCGTAGGACGCCCGATTCTACGAGAAACTGAATGAATTCCTGTGCTGTTGACATAGCTGTGACTGTAACGGGAGCTGGCAGGCCTGTCCAGTCCCGCATACCGCGCGCTCTTGACCATAACGCGACCTCGGGGCCATAGTAAAACCATGATTCCCGCCCTTATCGCCCTCTTCGCCGCATCCTTTGGAATTGCCCTCTCGGGAGCCCTCATGCCCGGCCCGGTATTCAGCGCCGTAGTGAGCGAGTCGAGCCGGCGGGGGGCTGTCGCAGGCCCCCTCTTTATGCTGGGGCACTCGATTTTGGAAGCAAGCTTGGTTGCCCTTATCGTTCTCGGCGCCGGTCCCTTTTTAAGGCGCCCCGAGGTTTTTATCCTTGTCTCCCTTGCCGGCGGCGTCATCATGCTCGCCATGGCACTGGGTATGTTCCGCGGTTTACCGCGATTAAGCCTTGACTTGAGCGGAGAGGGGAAGCACTACGGGCGATTAGCCTGGAGCGGCGCCGTATTAAGTCTGTCCAACCCCTACTGGACGGTGTGGTGGGTAACGGTAGGCCTTGGATGGATAGGGCGGGGTTTGGAGCTGGGCCCGGCAGGCGTTATTGCCTTCTATCTAGGCCACATAGCCGGGGACTTAGCCTGGTATTCCTTCCTATCTCTCATGGTCGCTAAGGGGCGGCGATTTTTAAACGATAAACGCTACCGAGTCCTCATAGGCTGTTGCGCCGCAGCTCTAGCAGGCTTTGGCCTGTGGTTCCTCTGGTCCGGCGGGCTCAAACTTGCTCAGCGCGTAGGGGCTGTCTGAGAATCTTAGCCCACTCCACGCGGTTCCGACCCCGACGCTTAGCCTCGTAGAGAGCCTCATCCGCCTCACCTACAAGTTCATCCATGGAGCGTTCGCAGAGGCCGTCGGAACCTGTTAGGCCGATGCTGACCGTAACCCGCGTCATCTCTCCAAGGTCCCTAAAGCGGTTGGCCTCTATCTTCTGGCGGATTCTTTCGGCAACGATAGCCCCGCTCTCCGGCGGCGAATCCGGCAGGAAGATAAGAAACTCCTCCCCGCCGAAACGCCCAAAAATATCCAGGCCGCGCAAGTGGAAGCGCGTTAATTTAACTATCTCCACTAAAACGGCGTCTCCCGCTTGATGGCCGAAGTTATCGTTCACCATCTTAAAGAAATCGATGTCGATCATGAGAAGGCTAAAGGGATCTCCGGCTTCGCGGGCGCTCTCGAGCTTGGAATGAAAAAGTTCCATAAATTGGCGGCGGTTATACACCCCAGTGAGGGGATCGATCTCCGCCATAACCCGGATGCGCTCAATGAGACGGGTTTGGGCCGTCACTTCGGTGAGGACGAGGGTCTTGCCGATGGACCTCCCCCCTAGAGCACGCACCGGAAAGAGGTAGCAATGGAAGTAGCGGAAATCCGGCCCAAGGGGAAGCTGGAAGTCGAATTCCCCTTCTTGGCCGGCAGCCACGCGGCCGACGATCTGTGGCCAGGATTTCATTAGATTCTGAAGTTTTTCCCCAACCTGTGAGTGTTTGAGCCGGGGAAAAAGGATGCCAGCGGCGCGGTTATAATCGGCCAGGCGATCTTTAGAATCGAAAACCAGAACCGGTTCCTTGATGCCCTCGAAGGCGCGGTCTCGAGCAAGAGGCACGACGGCAAAGAAGTCAAAGCCGAAAAGGGCTATTCCATTGATAAGGCCCGTGAGGGTCATAAGGAAGGGGCTGAGGTTGAGGCCGTAGGGCCGCTGCCCGATGAGGTAGGCAAGGTTGGCGCCGAAAACGAAAAAAGATCCGAAGGTCAGGACGGCCACTTGGCCCCGCGTGCCAGGAGGGTTCTTAGCCCACTTGAGCAAAAAGAGGAGGCTGGATGCCAAGTAGGCGACATAAAGATAGACTAATTGAAGGATGCCCCAGGGGCCTTCTGTCACGCTCAAGATGGCTATATCGCGCTTTATCATAAAGCCCACATACTTATAAAAAAGGAAGTGCCAAGAATTGGTGGATAAAAGAATAATGCTGATCAGCGGCAGAAGAAAGGGTAAGAAGATGAGGGGAGGCTTTAAAAGAGGTTTACAGCCGTAGACCGCAAAGGCAAAGAGGAGAAGAAAGGCCGGCATGAAACAAAAGGCGGACTGTTCCACGAATGCCCAGCGGTAGAACCAGGTTGAATGCTGGCTTGAAAGCTCAAAGCCATAACCAAAACAGAGAAGGGCATAGCTTAACGAGAGAAGGGAAAAAAAGAGCGAAGATGGATTTCGACGATGAAACCAACCAAAAACAGCCAGGGCTGTATTGGTAAAACCAGAAGAGAAGAGAATTGAGATCAAAACGATTTTAGCATTCATTGTTGCCAGAAGTATCATCCCCGATAGCCAAGCTGTCAAGCTTTGCATAGGGCCTTGAAAAGGCCTCCGCTCTGGCGCCAGGTCTATATCAGGTTAAATAACCCATCAAAATTCCGAGAGGATACGCACGACTTCCTGCACGATCTCATCCGGGGTTGATGCCCCCGCGGTCACCCCCGCGAGATTCATGCCTTCAAAATCCTTCTGCTTCAAGTCCGATGCCCGCTCTATCATGGAGGTGGGGACGATGGCGGCGCAGAGCTCGGCAAGACGCTTGGTATTTGAGGAATTTTTCCCGCCCACGACAACCATGACGTCTACCCGCTTGGCCAGGGCCAGGGCCGCGCTCTGCCTGGTGCGGGTGGATTGGCAGATAGTGTTGTACACCGTAAGCTTGCGGCAATGGTGGACGAAGTCGCACACGACCTTGGAAAAATTCTCTTCCGACATCGTCGTCTGAGACAGGAGGACAGAATCCCCGCTTGGCCAGGGGAATGTCTGGGGGTCAAAACTCGCGTGGTCGATAACCCGCACGGCTTCTCCAAAATCGGCGGTGGCGGCTATCACCTCAGGGTGGCCGGGCTCGCCTAAGAGAAAGATAGAAGCCCCGCTTTCCAATTCTTTTTTGATGATATTCGATATGAGGCGGACATAGGGGCAAGTGGCGTCGATGATGTTAAAGCCCTTAGCCTTGGCTGCCTCGATGACCGAGC
>JBGSOB010000236.1:0-24280 GCA_041739325.1 Treponematales bacterium | reverse complement strand
CACCGTGGAGAGGCTTGGTACGCGAAGGTAGACGATGCCGAGCACGCTTTCTCCCCCGGCCTTATCCGAGATTTCTCCGCGTGCCTCCTCCATAATGCCTTGTCTCTCGCTCACCAGTCCCTTGATAAGCTGGATGGGAATGCCAAAGACGAGGATAAGAATGGCGATGAGGCCAGCCTTGAGGCCTATGCCCAGTCCCTCCGGGATCTTCCCCGCGCTTTTTCCTATATCAGACATTGATTTCTCCTCCTTGGGCCGCCATGGCCCTGTAAAGGAGATACTAGCCCGCGATTATGGCAAGATCGTGGCGAAAAAGGGTTTTTTTAGCTATCGAGGAGGGGTAGGTAGATGCGGAAGGCGGATCCTGTGCCCTCGGGGCCGGCTTCGCAGACAATCCTTCCGCCTGCCCCCTGGGCCACGGCTTGGGCTATCGAGAGTCCGAGCCCGGCGTGTTGCTCGCCGGGGCTTGAGTTCGGGCGGTAGGAGAAGAATCGCTCGAAGATTTTTAAGCGCACAGTCTCCTCCACCCCAGGCCCCTCGTCGATAACGCTCAAACAGGCTTCGCGGCCGCGAAGGCTAAACTCCACCCACAGAGCTTTATCCTGCGGCGTGAGGGAAAGGGCATTGTCTATCAAGGTATCCAGGGCAAGCACGAGGCGATCCGGGTCTATGCGGGCGCGCGCGCTCAGGCAGTGGCCATCAACGCGGAAATCTATCTGTCTAGCCGAGCGCTCACTGTGCCTGCGCGCGACGTTGCGCGCCAGGGGGAGGATTTCCACGGCTTCAGTCTTTCCCGCGTCAAAATCCAGGCGGGAGAGGCTTCGTAAACCGCTGATTATGCGTTCCATGCGTCGCGACTCTTCCAGAATGACGGCGCTTAGGGCCTGTCCTTCATCGCCCTGCGCTTGATCCAAAAGCTCGGCCGAGCTGCGGATGGCCGCGATGGGATTCTTAAGCTCATGGGCCGCGTCTTGGGAAAAACGCTCTGCCCAGCTCAGCCTGTCTTTGAGGCGTTGGCTGAATTCGCCTAAGGCACGCGAGAGTTCCCCTATCTCGTCCGCCCGCATCAGGGTTGGGAAGGGCCTCTCTTTGAGCCCGCTTGGGGTAAGGGCCTCGCGCGCGTGGCGGGAGAGGGCGCGCACCGGCCTTAAGACGGCAAGGGAAAGGAGTAGCGTCATGGCAAGGGCCGCGCCGAGGCTCCAGAGGAAAATCTTCCCTACGTGGACGCGCAACTGGTAGAGCTCGGTGAGTATGCGGAAGGTCGATTGGGAAAGGAGAACCACTCCCTTAGCTTCGATATCTTCAGGGCCCTTGATGGGCAAGGCGGAGTAGAGGGTGACCGATATCTGACCGCCTGAGGATATGCGCGTGGCCGAGCCGTAGCCTCCGTCTAATGCGCGTTGCACCTCCGCTCCACGCAGGAATGATTCCTCCGTGGTAAAAAAATCCGCTACCTCAAGTTCCGGTTGCGGGGGGAGGATAAAGCGGCGGTAGAGGCGCACCGGGATGGAGTAAAGGCGATACAGCCAGCTCAGGCGTGGATCCGTTTTAGGTTTTTCCTGCCGGTACTCTAGCGCTGTGTCTGTTTTTTGAGCGACTTTTTGCTCATTGTCTCCTGGCCAGAGGGTGGCGGAATCCGCGAGAAGCATGCCCTGGGCGTCTAGTATGCGGATGCGCGCGGTATGTTGCCGATTAAGGGCGCTTAAAACGGCTCGCGCGCTCTTCTCGTCCAGTTCCATTCCGGAAAGCCATACGGCCAAGAAGCGGCATTGCTGGGAGAGTGCGTGCTCCAAGGAGGATAAGAGGCTTTTCTCATAGCTTTCCAGGGAGAGGAAGGCGGCGATGGGCAGAAAAACGAGGAGGAGATTGAATATGAGCAAGAGCCAGGTGATGCTCGCCCCGCTTTTTTTTCTCACGCCTCCTCCTCCCGCCCGTCCGCGTAGCGATACCCAAGCCCGTAGATGGTCTGGATAAGGGTTTCAGGAGCCGTCGCGTCAGAGAGCTTGCGCCGTAAACGCTTTATATGGCAGTCGACGGAGCGGTCGGAGAGGTAGGAATCCTCCGGATAGGCGGCCTCAAGCAGGGCTTCACGCGTTTTTACCATGCCCGGCTCGGCGGCAAGGGCGCTCAGCAGCCTGAATTCCGTGATAGTGAGCTTAAGTTCCCTGTCCGCGAAGGCGGCGCTGAAGCGTTCGGGGTCCATGGCCAGTTGTCCTCGCAAGATTCGCTTGGCTCCGTGGCTCTCCTGCGCGGCAGGTGGCTTGCTTCTGCGCAGCACTGCCTTGATTCTGGCCAAAAGTTCGCGCACTGAGAAGGGCTTAGTAAGGTAATCGTCCGCCCCAAGCTCCAATCCAAGCACGCGATCTATCTCTTCGTCGCGCGAAGTGAGGAAGATCAAGGGTATGCAAGAGCCTCCAGCGCGCAGTCGCTTGAGAAAATCAAGTCCGTCCAGACGCGGCATGCCGATATCGGCGACGATGAGGTCAATGTCATCGTTTTCCTTTAATATATCAAGCGCTGAGAGGCCGTCCGCTGCCGTGAAAACTGCGTAATCCTCTCGCTCGAGTGCACAACGCAGGTTTTCGCGGAGGTTTTTATCGTCATCGATAGCAAGAATGCGGTACTTCATAGTCGTTTAGGTAAAAACATAGCATAAATAAAAATTTGTATCTTGATTTCTGTCAACTTTCGAGGCACAATGTAGGTGAATTATTAATGATTCGGGAGAAGTTGCCGATAAGCAGGGAAGAGGAGAATGGGATGAAGGATAGTTCCACGGCACTTTCCAAGACTGAGCTTGCGATCATGAGCGCTACGACCCCGGAGGATTACGTGGATCTGAGCGTTCGTTCCAAGCTGCCACCGCGCGCCAAGGCTCGGCTCGCCAAGGAGTGGATGAAGAAGACCGGTTGTACGGTGGAGGATATCGTTCGTGCCAGGAATCGGCATCCCTACTGGAAGGCTAAGAAGCAGGAGAACGCGACCGAGCGCGCCAAGAGCCGTCTGGCAAAGCATTCCTATTCCGGCGGTATGGAAGTGGAGTGGAGCCCGGAGCTGATAGCCGAATTTTTAGAGAAGAACAAAAGGGATAAGGACGGCAATTATGTGTATAGGGATTGGCAGCTCGCGGAGCATTTCCAGGCGACCATTCCCTCAATCCAATATATGCGCAGAAAGCTCATTCGCTTGCAAAATATTGCCGGTGAGCAGAGTATGAAGAAGAACAAGCTCGTAGAGAGCATGAAACGATCGGAGGTTGTTTTGAAGAAGGTGGAGAGTGGTACTATGAAAGCAAAGGATCTCTCGAAGAAGGCTACGACGGCCAAGAAACCGGCCGCCGCTAAGAAACCCGCCGCCAAGAAGGCGACAGCTGCCAAGAAACCGGCCGCGGCTAAAAAGCCCGCTGCTAAGAAGGCAGTAGCGGCTAAGAAGCCCGCAGCCAAGAAGGCCGTGGCTAAGAAGCCCGCCGCCAAGAAGGCCGTGGCTAAGAAGCCCGCAGCCAAGAAGGCAGTAGCGGCTAAGAAGCCCGCCGCCAAGAAGGCCGTGGCCAAGAAGCCCGCCGCCAAGAAGGCCGTAGCGGCTAAGAAGCCCGTCGCCAAGAAGGCCGTGGCTAAGAAACCCGCCGCTAAGAAGCCCGCGGTGAAGAAAGCGCCCGTAGCCAAGAAGCCGGTTGACCCGACCCCTGCTACGCCCGTTACCCCCATCACCCCGCTTTTCTAGTTCCTTCCTTATATCGTAGCATAGAGGCCGCGGAATCCGTTTACGGGTTTCGCGGTTTTCGTTTATAAAGGCCCCCCAAAATCAGTATGTGTCTTTTTCTCCCAATCAAGACGCGCGAGCGCGGCGTTTCTACGGAGTATCGCCGGGCTAAGCCAGGATAATCCCAGGGCGCTAGTCTTAAAAAAACGCCGCAACTCCTTATCGTCCGATTGAAGGATATAGTCTATATCTACCCGCGCCCCAAGCATTCCTATGGTCTCAATCGGACTCTCAGCATTTCCTTTTAAAAGGCCCTGGCTATGCGGGCAGGCGCGTAAACACTCGTCGCAGCCATAGAGACGCTTGCCCCAAACCTCGATGATGGAAGCGGGCACTTGGTCCGGGCTCGACATGTGATGCTGGATGCAAAGCTCTCTGCGGTAGCCGTCCGTCGCGCTGGTGGCAGCGCTGATGGCAGCGCTGGGGCAGGCGCGGGCGCAAGCCAGGCAGGTACCGCAATCCGGATGCCGCCCTGCTTCCTTTGGCGGGGGGACCAAGGCATCGGGTTCAAAAGGCAGTCCCATCAATCCCACTACGCAAGCGCAGCCTGATTTTTCGCTGATGAGGATGCCGTGCCGACCCCTTAAGCCCAGGCCGGCTTGGGCCGCGATCAATTTTTCATCAATGCGTGAATTGACATGAATGGGGAAATCGGAGCGTTTAAGCCCCTTATTTGAAGCCCCCGCCCCTATGAGACCGTCTCGAATAGCCATCAGACGCTTGGCTAAGATGCGGTAGTAATGGACCTGGGCAAAAGAGGCAATGAGAGCGTAGGGTTTTTCCCCAGGCTGCTTTTCTTCCCCTTTTTCGGAGCGGCTTAAGGGGTAGGCGAGGGCGGAGGCCAGTACAAGGGGGCTTTCCAGGCCGCGAAAGGGGCCTCGAACCAGGCAATAATCCTGGATTCCCCCCTCTTCTAGAGTGTCTTGGAGCCTTTGCCTCGGAAATGGGCTTGCCATGGGCCATTCAAGCATAGCCTGCGATGGCGGATCAAGCCGTGGCCCCAGGCTTAAAAAGAATCATTGACGATTCACAGGCTTTCATTTAAGGTATAGGGCATGGATCTCGACCAAGGGCCGCTTTCGGATCGCAAGGCTGAAGCGCCTGCTCCTAAGCCATCCTTCCTGCAAAAAATACTCTCAATCTTTACCGGTTCGGGCGACCCCGAAGCGGAAAAAAAGAAATTGCTGAAGCAGATCGGTCGCGACCTGTCGAAGTCGCGCTATAAATTCTTCAAGGCCAAGGGAGACGAGACCCTTCCCGGCATGGCCCGCTTTTTTTATGAAATCTACAAGACCATAGCCCCGGCCCAGGTTTTGCTGCAAAACAGCGAGTCTTCCGGCTCCCTGCGGAGCTTCGTCATTGATTCCTTCCTGACCCCGGAGCAGATTGAGCTCTCCTCCCAGCTCAGTGAATCCTATATAAGCGAGCTTTCCAGGACCAAGCCCCTTAAGGATCTGCAGGAGACGGTCAAAAACACCATGGTTCAGGTCTTCTCCGTTTTTGACACGGAGATACAGCGCAAGATAGATGAGTCCTACAATATCCTTCTTTCCTTTATACGTTTCTGCAACTTCGACTATTTCTTCCTCCTTAAAAAATTCGACTCAAACCTCACCGAGCGCAATTTCAACTATAACCCGCGCTTCGAGTCCATTTCCGGTGACTATATTAAGGACGACCTCAAGGACTTTCTTGAGGTTTTCAACGGCCTTAACATGGAGGCCGACTGGAAGCATATCTTTGCCGGTCTCAAGGAATACCGCAATCTGGACGTGATCAATGTCGATGTCTGGATCAAGCTTGTAAGCGCTATGCGCGATGTCCGCTCCTCCCAGGTCTTGCCGCAGATCGTGCGCCTGATAGACAAGGATCCCTTTTTCACGCCCATCGCCTTAGTCTCCAACGAGAAGATCGTGGATCCCTACCTGCAGAAGCTCAAGACCCAGACCGACGTCTTGGTGCAAAAGGTAATCCAGGAAAAGCGCAATTCGAAGGTAGAGGAACTTGCCAAGCTCATTTTTGGCACCTCGGCTATATCGCGCATGAAGAACTACGCTGAAAAGGCCAATGTCGTTTTTGCCAAGAAGATGCTCGGCGGCTTCACCTACGTTCAGCCGCTTAATTTTCTCAAGGCCTTTTTGCTGGATTTCTTTAAGAAGGATATCCGCGAGCTTATCGATATCCTCCTTATCCGCGGTAAGTGGTCTACCTCCATCTCCTCCCAGACCCTCTCCGAGAGCTTCCATTCCCTCATGTCGGCCTCAGAGGCCCTCATCCAGTTCGACGATTCCCTCGCCGACGACGGGGACTTCGGCAGCCGTTTGCGCACCACCTTGGCAAAGGCGGATCGGGACAAGGAGCAGGTCAAGTATCTGCGCAACCTCCTGCGGGACGCCAACAACCAGGCGGTAAGCATCATCAACCAGTCGGCCTCCGCCCTCATTGCCATGGGCCGGACCTTCAAATCCCTCATAGAGGACTTTGACCGCAGCCCGCATGAGATGATCATCAACTGGAAAGAGGTGGACAACGCCTCAGGCGGAAACGTGAAGCCCCTCATGCTCGATTGCTATAAGAAGATCTACTACTTCGTTCAACTCATGCAATATTACGTCAAAGAAGACGCTGTCTAGGATCAAATCATGCACGACACAAGCACGCAAAAAGAACGGGCCTTCCTGGTGGGGGTCCGCCGCGAACGTATGGGCGAGGGCGAGGCCCTGATTCTCTTCGAGGAGCTTAAGGGCTTGGCCGATACCCTTGGCTTGGAAAACGTTGGAGAGTTCATGATCAAGCTGCGGGAAACCCATGCCCGCCTCCTCTGCGGAGAGGGCAAAGCAGAGGAGCTTCGCGCCGCCGCCTTGGAATCCGGGGCGGATTCCGTTGTCTTCAACCATATCCTCTCCCCCACCCAACAGCGCAATTGGGAGGAGCTCACCGGGCTAACGGTTTACGACAGGCAAGAGCTTATCCTGAAGATATTCGCTTCCAGGGCAAAAACAAAGGAAGCTACGCTGCAAACCGATCTTGCCCGTTTGGAATATGCCCTGCCGCGCCTAACCCATTCCCACGCCGACCTCTCGCGTCAGCGCGGCGGTCGCTACGGCACCAAGGGTTCGGGCGAGCAAAAGCTGGAGCTTGACCGTCGCGAGATCCGTAAGCGGATTATCCGCATCAAGGATGAGCTTATCCGCATTAGGCAGGATCGCACCACGATGCGCAAAAAACGAGACCGCCTTGAAGGCGCCTCCTGCGCCTTAGTGGGCTATACCAACGCAGGCAAGTCATCCCTTCTCAACGCCCTCACCAAGGCGGACGTCCTTGCCGAGTCGAAGCTCTTTGCCACCCTGGACCCGACAACCAAGAAGCTGACGGTGGGCCTTGGCTCGACCCTCCTCATTACCGATACCGTCGGCTTCATCCGCGAGCTGCCCCATGGCCTGGTGGAGGCCTTCCGCGCCACCTTGGAAGAAGCCCTCAACGCTGACTACCTGGTTCACGTGCTCGATAGCGCGGACGCCGATATCATGGAGCGTTATAAGGCCACCCGCACCGTGATAGACGAACTCAAAATCGGGGACAAGCCGGCCTTGGTCGTTTTTAATAAGTGCGACCTCATTGCAGACCCCTTGCGCAAGGCTGAGCTGGCAAGCCTCTTCCCCGGGGCCCTCTTCGTCTCCTGCAAAACGCGGGAGGGGCTTGAAGAGTTGTCCGAGCGCCTGCGCGGCTTTGTCAAGGAAGCCGAGGAGCGCGAGCGGCATAATAAAAAAGACCCGGATTCACCCGGGTCTTTTATGGAATAGGCGAGAGTCCGCTTTACTCTACCGTTACGCTTTTTGCCAGGTTCCTCGGCTGGTCTACGTCCCGCTCAAGCTCTACTGCGCAGAAATAGGAGAAGAGCTGAAGGGGCACTACCATGAGGAAGGGGTAGGCGATAGCGTCCGCCTTGGGCACGTAGACTACGTCATCCACGATATCGGCTATCTCCTTGTCTCCCTCTACGGCCACCGCGATAACCGGGCCGCCGCGCGCCTTGATTTCCTTGATATTGGAGATGATTTTCTCGCGCAGGAAGTCATCCGGGACTAAGAAGAGGGAAGGGGTCTCCGGATTGATGAGGGCTATCGGCCCGTGCTTTATCTCTCCGGCTCCGTAGCCCTCGGCGTGGATGTAGGATATTTCCTTGAGCTTGAGGGCTCCTTCCAAGGCAACCGGGAAGAGGGCCCCGCGCCCGAGGAAGAGGAAGTTTTTGGCGTGGCAGTATTTTTTTGCCAGTTTATGGATGGCGTCGCGCTGTTTGAGGGCTTCCCGCACTAAGTCCGGCAAACGCTGCATGGATTTAAGGAGGGGGGCCCCGGCTTCAACCGAGAGGTCCTTGATGCGGGCCATTAAGATGGCAAAGAGGGAGAGGGCCGCCAGCTGGCTTGTGAAGGCCTTAGTGCTGGCAACGGCAATCTCCGGCCCGGAGTGGATATAGACCCCGCCGTCGGATTCGCGCGGGATGGTGGAGCCGACCACGTTGCAAATGCCCAGCACGGTGGCGCCCTTGCGTTGCAGCTCGCGCATGGCGTAGAGGGTGTCCGCCGTCTCGCCGGACTGAGAGACTGCAAAGTAGAGGGTGCCCGGCTCCACTACCGGGTTGCGGTAGCGGATCTCCGAGGAAAGCTCTGCTGAAGCGGGGATGCGGGCAAGGGTTTCAAGGAGGTATGCCCCCACCAGGCCGGCGTGCCAGCTTGTGCCGGCGGCGATTATCTTAACCCGTTCTATGGAACGCAGCTCTCGCGAGCCGAGATTGAGGCCGCCAAGCTTGGGCATAAAACTTTCCGGGTCAATGCGCCCCTGGATGCAACGCAGGATTGACTCAGGCTGTTCGAAGATTTCCTTTTCCATATAGGTGGGGTAGCCGTCTTTTTCTATGGCCTTGAGCTCCCAGGAGACCTCGTCTATCTTCTTGTCTATCTCCCGGTCCTGTCGGTCCGTCATGACGTAGCCGCTGGGAGTGAGGCAAACCACTTCCCCGTCTTCCAGATAAACCACCTGCTTTGTGTAGGCCACCATGGCGGAAACGTCGGATGCGAGGAACATCTCGTTTTCCCCAATGCCCAGCACCAGGGGCGACCCATTGCGCGCCCCGATAATGCACATCGGGTGGTCTTGGTGGATAACCGCCACGCCATAGGTTCCCTTGAGCTGTGCCAGGGCGGACTTAACCGCTTTCTCGAGGTCGCCGCGGTAAAAATAGCCAATAAGGTGGGGAATGACCTCTGAATCGGTCTCGCTCTTAAAAACCACGCCCTCTTTGACGAGCTTTTCCTTAAGGGCCATATAGTTTTCTATAATGCCGTTATGGACGACGGCTATCTTACCCGAGCCGTCGGTATGGGGGTGGGCGTTGACGTCCGTGACCCCGCCATGGGTTGCCCAGCGGGTGTGGCCGATCCCGAAATTACCGCCTAAGCCCTCGGGCACGGCGTTCTTCAGTTCCTGGATCTTGCCCTTTTTTTTGATAACCTGGAGAATCCCGTCCTTAACGACGGCAATACCGGCTGAATCGTAACCCCGGTATTCCAAACGCTTTAAACCTTCAACCAATATCGCCGGTGCCTTGCGTGGGCCCGCGTAACCAACTATTCCGCACATTGCTTGACTTCCTTGCTATTCCGGTATGACCCATATATACCACGTTTTTTCTAAAAATGTATACCTGGAAGGATCTTCGGATAAGGTGCTTAGTCGATAGATAGGATCGGTAAAATAGGCTATACTCAAACTAGGGTGAAAGCTTTACGGATACTCTTCATCTTCTGCCTCCTCTCCAGCCTCCCCGTCGCGGCGCAAACCGACATCATTTCCGCCGCCTACGGCCTTGGCGCCAGCGTTTCCGCAGCCTTTTTTGACCCCAACGCCGGAACAACGGCTTTTCGTATCCTCAACCTGCCCTTCGGCGGCTATGAGGAGGGCATGGCCTCTGCCCTGACAGCCTTCCCCGTGGAGGCATCTGCCATTTCCATCAACCCCGCCGCCTCCTCGCTTCTAGATTCAACCGAGCTCTCCGTTTTTCACAACAACTGGATTGGGGAATCCAAGATAGAAGGGGCGGTTTACTCCCTGCGCTTTGGTAACCTCGGCTTAGGTCTTGCCGGGCGTTGGTTCTACGCCCCCTTTGCCGAGCGGGACGATTTCGATACCGTCAACGTTTCCTATTACTCAGAGACGATGGCTATCGTCAACGCGGCCTATACCTTCTTTTCCGGCTACTATTTTGACGGTATCGCCGTCGGCGCCAACCTCAAATTAGCCTACCGTTCCGTGCCGGATTATGGGGATGACGAGGGGAATATCATCGTTGGCTCGGGCCTTGAGCAGTCCGCCCTGGCTATTATGGCCGACTTCGGCCTTCTCTCCCGCTTTAATTTCTTAAAGCTCTTCGTGTCACGCTCCAAGAACGCATCCCTCGGCCTGGCCGTTAAAAACCTAGGCCCGCCCATCTTCGGGGAATCCCTGCCGACATCGATTTCCCTTGGCGCTTCCTACGCCCCCATGCGGCCTCTCACGATCGTGGCCGATATCTCCAAGCCCCTGGACCTCGCCAATCCCCTTGCCTCCGAGGCTATGGTCTACGCCCTGGCCGTGGACGCTTCCCTCTTGGAGTTCTTCTCCCTCCATGGGGGCTTCCAGCTTAAGGGTGGCAACCCCCGCTTTTCCGTCGGGGCGGCCTTTGCCCTAGCCAACGTCGATATCGTGGCCAACTACACCCTCGACCTCACTACCCAGTTCAAGGACTTAAACCGCTTTTCCATTGAGGCAAAGCTCAACCTTGGAGACCAGGGGCGCTACGCCATCCGGCTCAAGGTAGAGGAATACTATCTGCGCGGGGTTCAAGCCTACGCTGAGGGTAAGGTAAACGACGCCATTGAATTCTGGAATGAGGCGATACGCCTTGACCCTGGCTTTGACCCCGCCCGAGAGAGCCGCCGCACCGCCGTTCGCGCCCTGGAGCTGGAAAAGCGAATGGAAGAACTCCAGCGCCTCGAAAATTAGCGGAACCCTGGATTTTGGTCTGGAATTCTCATCGGCTTGGCTATCATTTCCGGCCTAGCCGGCTTCCTCAATGCGCGAATCAGTCCCGGAGCAAAGTTTTGAAATCAGACATCCTTTCCAAGCCTTCGGCTTCCATATAGGAAATAATGCCCTCGAGGGTCTTGAGGGGTATGCCAGGGTCAACGAATGTTCCCGTGCCCACTTGGATGGCGCTAGCCCCGGCAAGGAGGTACTGCAGGGCGTCCTGGGCGCACATGATGCCCCCCAGCCCAATGACGGGTATTCCCACTGCGCGGCTTACCCGATACACGGCGGCTACCCCTACAGGCCGCACCGCCGGGCCGGAAAGCCCACCGGTCTTCATGGAGAGGACGGGGCGCTTTGCCCTGACGTCTATGACCATGCCCACCAGGGTGTTGATGCAGGATACGGCATCCGCCCCGCCGGCCTCGGCGGCCCTGGCTATGGCGCAGATATCGGTTACGTTGGGGGTAAGCTTGACGATGAGGGCGCGCTTGGTTCTGGAGCGGACGGCGGCGGTAATGCGCTCCACTTGCCCAGGATCAGTGCCAAAGGCAAGGCCCCCGTGTTTGACGTTGGGACAGGAGAGGTTGAGTTCATAGCCGGATATTCCTTCTTGGCCCTCCAAGCCTTCCACTACCCCAAGATAGTCTTCCTCCGAATTGCCGGCTACATTGACTATGATGGGGCAGGCGTAGAGCCGCAGTTCCGTGAGCTTGCTGGCAATAAAGCCTGCCAGTCCTGGATTTGCCAGGCCGATGGTGTTGAGCATGCCTGAGGGGGTTTCCGCTAATCGGGGAGGGGGATTCCCCGGCCGGGCTTCAAGGGTGACGACCTTGGTATAGAGGGCTCCCAAACGGCTTAGGTCCATGAGCTTGTCGTATTCCATGCCGTAGCCGAAGGTTCCTGAAGCTACCCCGACCGGGTTGGGAAGGAGGATTGGCCCTATTTTAACCGAGAGATCGATCTTCGCTGTCATACCATCCCCTAATCCCATATCAGTTCCTCTGCGTTAAAAACCGGTCCCTCTACACAAGCGCGCGCGAATTTCCTTTCATCTTTTACCTTGACCGAGCAGCCCATGCAGGCGCCTACACCGCAGGCCATGTGCTGCTCTATCGCCACCTGGCAGGGAAGGGCCAGCTGCCCTGCCTTTGCCGCCAGGGCCTTGAGCATGGGCCCGGGGCCGCAGGCATAGAGGCTTGCGGATTCTGGAATGCCCTCTGCCACCATCGCGTCAAGGACGGTGCCGGCACGGCCTGAGGACCCGTCGTCGCTACAGATGATGCTGCCCTGGGGCAGTCGATCCCGGGGCACGAGGCTTGCCGTGCGCGCCCCGTAGAAGAGGCGGGGACTGAAACCCTGGCTCATAAGGTGGTCGTAGAGGAAGAGTATGGGGCCAAAGCCTATGCCTCCGGCGGCAAGGAGGGGCATCCTCCCCGCGGCGGGCGGGCTAAAGCCCTTGCCAAGAGGGCCAAGGATATCGATTTGCGCCCCTACCCCCAACTGGGACAGGAGGGTCGTGCTGCGACCACGCCTAAGATAGATAAAGGATGCGCGGGCGCTATGGGCATTGAATCCGGAAAAGGCAAAGGGCCGCCTTAAGAGGGGGTCGGTGGAATCGGCGCAACGCAGGCTAAAGAACTGCCCGGGCAGGGGAACATCATCGCTTGGCCAGGAAAACTCCATCTCAAAGGTGTTGTCCGCCAAGCTCCGGTTGCTCGTGATGGTACTGGGGAATTGTCGCATAGGGCTGAGGATACCCTGTCGGCCCATTGGAGTTCAAGCTTGGCAGGGCTTGATATTTGACTCATGCCGCTGATGGGCTTACACTTAACTGTGGGGATGGACTCTGAGCACCCACAAAGGAGGCGGTCATGGCGATCATTACCATCGCGCGGGAAATAGCCTCGCTCGGGGACGAGGTAGCCCAGCTTTTAGCCCAGAAGACAGGCTATAGGCTCGTTGACAGGACGGTCGTGGAGGAAGGGCTTGGCCGCTACGGCATAAGCCCGGAAAAACGCGAGAAATTCGATGAAAAGCGCCCCGGTTTTCTGGCTGCCCTTTCCCAATCCCGGGAGGATTATCTCCACTACCTAAAAAGCATTGTTTACGAGGAAGCCGCCAAGGGCAACTGCATCCTTCTTGGCCGTGGAGCCTTTTCGCTCCTCGCATGCGTGCCGGGGATACTCCACCTGCGCTTTGTCAGCCCCCATGCCCTGAGGCTAGAGCGGGTGCGCGAATTCTATAAATGCGACGAGCGCCACGCAGAACAGATCATCCGTCAGTCGGACCGTGACCGAGAAGGCTTTCATCACTATTTCTTTGGGACGGATTGGTCAAGGCCTGAAAATTTCAATATCGTTCTCAATACCGCCGGTCTGGACGCTCCGGCCGCCGCCGCTCTCTGCCTAGCCTTGATCCCCGCCCTGCCGAGCGCCGCTAATCCACAGTTCGTGCAGGCCCGGCTTGACGCCTTAAGCCTCTCCCAATCCGTTATCACGGCCGTCCTCTATACCCATCATGTACCCATCCAATTCCTTGAAGCCGATGTCGTGGGCGCTCGCGTTGTGCTGCATGGGGTCTGCGCATCCAAGGTAGCTATTGACGCTGCCCTTTCCGCGAGTCGTGAGGTTCCGGGTGTTGGCGAGGCTGTCTCAGAAATTCAGGTAGTCCAAGAATACGCTACCATGCCCTAGAGCTGGGCTGAGGCCCTTTAGCTACTTAAGCTTGTCTACCCGGCGCTCGTGCCTACCGCCTTCGAATTCGGCGTCGATATAGGCATCCACGATGTCCTCCACCGCCTCATGGTAGTGGACCCGCCCGCCAAGGGCTATGAAGTTTGCGTCGTTATGTTCCTTGGACATCTTGGCGCCGAAGCTGTCGTAGAGGAGGGCACAGCGTATACCCCCGTGGCGGTTGGCGGCAATGGATATGCCTATGCCCGTACCGCACAGAAGGACGCCAAAATCGTAGCCGCCCTTCTTAAACTCCGCCACGGCTTGGTCGGCGACGTCCGGGTAATCCACGGAGCTTTCGTCCTGAACCCCCAGATCCTTCACTTGATAGCCGCGGGCTTCCAAGTGGGTCTTGATGCGGCGCTTTAAAACCGTGGCGCCGTGGTCGTTGGAGATAAGGACCTGCTTCATTTAGAGTATTTCCCTGGCCTTGGCTACGATATCCTGGGCGCGTAGGGAAAAACGCTCCATCAGATACTCAAGGGTGCCTACCTCGCCAAAGAGGTCTTGGATGCCCACCCGGCGGAAGGCGACATTCCCCACCTGGCCTGACTCCGCCAAGAGCTCAGCGACGGCCGAGCCAAGGCCGCAGGCTACTTGGGCGTTTTCCGCTGTGACTACCCGGCCGGTTTTTTTCGTCTCAGCGAGTATGAGCTGGCTATCCAGGGGCTTGAGGGAAAGGACGTCTAGCACGGAGGCCTTCACGCCCTCCTTTCCTAGGATGTCGGCGGCCTTAAGGCACTCGTTTACCATGAGGCTGCCAAGGGCGATAAAGGAGATGTCTGAACCCTCACGCAAAAGCTTTGCCTTGCCGAATTGGAAGACCTCGCCCTCCGGGTAGAGGATGGGCACAGCCTTGCGGTGCAGGCGGATGTAGACGCAGCCGGGATGCTGAGCGGCAAGCCTGACCATGGCCTGGCAGGAAACTTGGTCTGAAGGCTCGATGATGGTGAGGCCGGGCACGAGGCGCATCATCCCGATATCCTCAAAGGGCATGTGGGTACCGCCGTTAAAGGCCGCCGTCACCCCTGGATCGGTTCCGACAAGTTTGACCCTCAGTTGGGCGTAGTTTGCGGAAAGGAAAAACTGGTCAAAGACCCTGCGGCTGGCAAAACAGGCAAAAGTGGCGGCAAAGGGGATCTTTCCGGTGGCGGAGAGTCCGGCGGCCACTCCGACCATGTTCGCCTCGGCAATGCCCACGTTGATAAGACGCTCGGGATATACCTTCTGGAAGTCCGCCGTGCCGGTTGCCTTCATAAGGTCTGCCTCTAGGAGGACGATATTCGGGTCTTTGGCTGCCATATCGATCAGGGTCTGGGCGTAAACCGCCCGCATTTCCTTGTTTTCCATCATTCCCCCGCCAGCTTCGTCCGAGCTTCCAGGCTGGCAATAGCCGCCTGGGCCTTAGCTAGGTCGAAATTCATATTGTGGCTGTTAACCAGGCCCTCGGCAAAGTCGCAACCCTTGCCCTTGATAGTATCCATGATGATCATGCTCGGCCTCTCCGTCTGCGCCTTCGCCGCGCGGATAGCGGCGTCTAAGGCGCCGATGTCGTGGCCGTCTACCCTTAGGGTATGCCAGCCAAAGGCCGTCCATTTTTCCTCAAGCTTGTCTAGGTCGAGGATGTCCTTGGTAAAGCCGTCAAGCTGGAGCTTGTTGCAGTCGGTAAAGGCTATCAAGCGGCTCAGTTTGCGCGAGCCGCCAAAAAGAGCGGCCTCCCAAACCTGGCCCTCATTGCTCTCCCCGTCGCCGATGACCGTATAGATGTAGGCGTCTTTCTTATCCAAGCAGAGGCCTAGGGCGATGCCGAGGGCGGCTGAGAAGCCCTGCCCAAGGGAACCGGTTGTCATGTCCACCCCGGGGGTCTTGTTGCGGTCGCAGTGGCTGGGCAGGTGGGAGCCGCCCTGATTGAGGGTGTGGAGCCACTCTTTGGGGAAGAATCCCTTGTGGGCAAGGGCGGCATAGAGGGCCGGGCCGGCGTGGCCCTTTGAAAGGATAAACCAATCGCGATCCGGGTCGCGGGGGAGGGCGGGGTTTACCCGCATGTGCTCGTAGTAGAGAAGGGCCAGGAGGTCGACGATGGACATGGCGCCCCCAATATGGCCGACGCCGAGAAATCCGATTTCATCGATGGTAAGTTTTCTGATTTCCGTGGCGATGCCTTCCAGCTCTCGGATCCTGGATGGGGTCATGGGCGCTCCTTGGGGGGAAAGATCAGCCCATCCTATCACAGCGGCCGCAAGCGTGAAAAGCAAGAAAGGCCCAAGCAAAGCCCCATTTTTATCTAAGCCTCAATCAGCATGATCTTTTGCGGGGAAGTCTCTGCATCACTTTCTGCTTGGGGGAAATCGTGCAAAAAGTATCCAAACCATGGAAGTCGGGTAAAGCAAGAGTCAGCGTAGGCTCCCAACTGCCCAGCCTCCTGACCTGGGGCTGTGGCCTCTGGGCCTTTATCCTCTCTTCCTGCCTTTCCTGCGGGCCCCTGCCCGCGCCGGCAATAGTCTCTGCTGGCGACATGCGTCCGCCCCAGGTTCTAGGGGTCCGCGTCCTCGACGAGTGTCGGATCCGCATAGATTTTGACGAGGATGCTCAGCCCTCCGATGAGGGCTTTCTTCTCTATGCCCCTAGTGCTCAGGGTACTGCGCCACAGCGCGTGGAAAGCAATTCTGGCGGCATTGAGCTTTCCTGGGCCCAGGCCCTCTGCGCAGGGAGGGAGTACCGTCTTGAGGGGCGTGTAGCAGACCAGCGGGGCAACAGTCTTGGCCTATCCTTAAGCCTCTACGGCTACAACCCCCGCTTGCCCTCAATCCTCATCAATGAAGTGCGGACGGATTCCTCCAGCCCCCGTTGCGACCTTGTGGAATTCTACGTTGCCTCAGGCGGCCTAAGCTCAGGCCTCGCTCTCTGCGGGGGCACAAAAGAAGACCCAGACTGGCTCTATCTCTTCCCCGACATGGAGCTTGCCGGCGGTGAATACATCGTTCTCCACCTCAAGGCCGATGAAGGGGGGAAGGACGAACTTGGCTCAAATTGGGCCCTCTCTGGCGGGGTTGATGCCTGTTCTGCCGCTCGAGACCTCTGGTACCCCGGCCAAGCAAGCTTGAGTAAAGCCAACGGAGTCCTTAGCCTCTACGAAAACCCCTACGGAGCCATCGTTGACGCCCTTGCCTATTCGGATCGCAACAAGGATTCTGACAGCAATTACGGCGGTTTCGGTTCGGCGCGCATGAGGTCGCGTGTGGCAAGCCTCGTCTTTGCCGGGGCCTGGCTCTGCGAAGAGGCAACTGCCCTGCCGGAAGACTGCGCTTCCTCGGCCGGGACTACGGAAACGCGGACTATCTGTCGTGGAAGCGCTTCAAAGGACGAAGATAAAAAAAGCGACTGGCATATAGCCCCTACCCGAGGCTCCAGTTTCGGTTCGCGCAATGGGGATGAAGTCTATAGCCCTCAGCTGCGAGCGAAGAAAAAGTGAATGCAGGGGGCCTGTATCCCCCTTCCTGGGCTTAAGAGTTGAAAATAAGTCTTGAAAAGATGGGCGGATCGGATTAGCTTAGGGTATGAAGCAGATGAAATTGCCTTTTCTAGCCTTGGTTCTTTGCCTTTCTCCCCTGCTTTCCGCCGCTCCCCTGACCCTCAAGCTGGGCTCCCAAGCCCCGGAAAACAGCCCCATCGGCCGTGGCCTCATTAAACTTGCCGCCGAATGGAAGAAGGCCTCCGAGGGCCAAGTCATCCTCAAGATCTACCATGGCGGCTCCTTAGGCGACGATGAGAGCCTGCGGCAAAAAATGAAGACCGGGCTTATCGACGCCGGCCTCTTTACCTCCCAGGCCATGGCCAGCATCATCCCCGAATTTATGAGCCTCTCCGCGCCCTCGCTCTTTGAGACACAAGAGGAATTCAACTACGCCTTGGAAATACTCAAGCCGGAGCTGGAGAAAAAACTCAACGAGAAGGGCTATTCCTCCATAGCCATCAGCCCCGGCGGCTGGGTGCGTTTTTTCTCGCGCTATGCCATTGCCAGCCCGGAGGACCTTAAGAAATACCGCATGGCCATCGACCCCTACGAGTCGTCCCTTATCCAGCTTTTTAAGCTTCTGGGCATGAATGTCTTTCCGGTGCCCAACACTATACTCTTGCAAAACGTTCAGTCCAAGGCAATCGACACCTTTTATACCAGCCCGGTTTACTTTTCCTACCAGTGGTCCTCCTACTCGAAGTCCATCTCCTATATGTCGGACGTGCGCATTGCCCCTTTCTTAGGTTGCGTCATCGTGAAGACCCAGTCTTGGGAAAAGGTCCCCAGCCGCTACCGCGCACCCCTCTTGGAGCTTTCCGCCCGTATAGCCAAGGAGATGGAGGTGGAGATGATAGCCAAGGAGAATTCCATCATCAAGGAGCTCTCAGGCTATGGCCTCAAGGTAGTGACGCCCAACGCGCGGGAAGCCGGGCTCTGGAAGGAAGCCTTTAGCGCCGCAGTGGACAACGAAAAGGTGGAGCTCTTCCCGCGGGATATGGTGCGCAAGGCGCGCAAGGCCGTCCAGGACTATCGCGCTTCCCTGCCTAAGCCTTAACCACTCCCAAGAGGCTTAGGCCGCGGTAGATGAACTGCACCGCCAGGCCCGCTAAGAGAAGGCCCATAATGCGTTCCAAAACAACAACCCCCAATTTGCCAATCAGGCGCATGATAAGCTTTGAGCCCAGCATGGCCAGGGCGGCCGCGCCCATGGTTATGAGGACGGAGAGGATGAGCATTGCCCCGGTTGTGAGGGTGCTTTCACCTGAACTCATAAAGAGCATGATGGTGGTGATGGATCCGGGGCCGGAGAGCATGGGTATGGCCAGGGGGAAGATAGCGACGTTGATGGACTCGTCTTCCTCCCCTGATTTTTCACCCGATGTCTGGGAGCGCCGCGCCCTTCCATAGAGCATGTCTATGGAAAAGAGGAGGAGGAGGATTCCGCCTGAGACGTAGAAGGCCCCGGTGCTTATCCCCAAAAAGGCGAGCAAGGGCGCTCCGGCGAGGATGAAGAGGAAGAGGACGGAAGCCGCCACCCCTACGGCCGTCCAGATAACCCGTTTTCTTTTGGCCTCGCTTAAGTCTGAGCTGAGGCTCAAGAATACCGGAACCAGGCCTATCGGGTCCACGACAATGAGGATGGTGAAGAGAATTTTCAAAAATGCTAAGAACATGGAACCTCCCTCGGCTCTGCCCCCTATATTATGTGAAAGTCCATTTGACTTCAATGATGGCTCATAGTAGTTTAATGGTCGGCGCCCTTTCGCGCCGCCCTCCGGCGCCGCGCGCCGGGAAGACCTAAGGAGGAGTGAGAAATGAGTGATGAAATAACCCTAACCAAGGCTAATTTTGACGCCGAGGTCGTGAAATCCGGGATTCCCGTCTTGGTTGACTTTTGGGCTTCCTGGTGCGGCCCTTGCCGGGCTATCGGACCCGTAGTCGCGGATATCGCCAAGGCCTATCAGGGCAAGATCAAGGTAGGAAAGTTGAATGTTGACGAAGAAGGTGAGCTAGCCGGCAGCTTCGGCATCGTGTCCATTCCAACCCTTATCGTCTTTAAAGACGGAAAGCCCCATACCAAGAAGGTAGGAGCCGTGCCCCGTCAAGATATTGAAGCCATGTTTAAGGATCTGATCTAGGTTCTTCCTCAGGCGGCGCGGGGGCTCAGGCTTTTAGAGCCTAGCCCTCCATCTCTTGGAGAAGCCGGGTGGCCAGCGGGTCATCCGGGGCTATCTCAAGGGCTGTCAGGAAGAAGCGACGCGCCTCCTCCGTTTTACCGTTTTTGAGGGAAAGCATTCCCAGGTTGGATATGATCTTGACGTTTTCCGGCTCTATCCGCAGTGCCGTTTCCAAACGCTTGCGCGCCCCAGCGTAGTCTCCTAGCTCCAAGAGGCAAATAGATAGTTCGTTAAGGCTGTCAACTGCGTCTGGGCCCTCGCCAGAAAGCTTGAGGGCCTTTTCAAAGGCCACCCGAGCGTCGTCCCAGCGAGAAAGGCGGCGCAGGCCCCAGCCTAAGAGGAACCAGCCGTTCCAAACCTCCGGGTAGGCCTTAAGAAATCCGCCTATCTTTTGGATGCCCTCTTCTTCCTTGCCCATGCGTATAAAGTCATAGGCTTCCTTAAAAAGGCCGTCCAACTTTTCTTGGGATCCGAGTTTCCGCACCAGGTCTTGGGCTAGCTGAGCCCTTTCCTTGTCCAATCCCAGTTTTACCGATGTTTCTAAAAGCTCTCGGGCGCGGGAAAATTCCTTTTCCTTGAGATAGAAACGTCCGGCTTGGTAGAACACGTCCGGTCCGGCGCTGTCCAAACCCATGGCGCGCTTGAAGGCGGAAAAAGCAGAGACGATAAGGCGCTCGGAGGATTCCTCATGGCCGGCGCGGCGTTCTGCGTCCGCCCTTTGCTCAAAAAGCTCGGCTAGACAGAGAAGTGGCTCAGGGCGCTCAGGCTCGAGCCCCGCCATGGCAAGGAATATCTCGTAGGCGGTTTCCGAGTCTCCCGCCTTTGCCTGCTCCACGCCTGCGCTGGAAAGCTCGGCAAAGAGGCCGGGACGGACTGCGCGGATAAAGGAGCGGTAGTAGTCCAGTTGAGGATCTTCAGCCTTAAAGGCGAGGATTTTGAGCATCCCGGCGAGGATGCGTTCCTTGCTTAATTCCTCGCTTGTGAAGCTACCTTCCGTGCCGGCTGTCTCCACCGGCAGGGGTATTGAGGGGTCTAGGCGGAATTCGCCAAAACTTGTGCAAAGGGCCTCGGGGACCTTTAGGTAGACGATGTTGGAGAGGGCGCGATCTTGCGCTCCGTCAGATGGGTTTTCTTCCATTCCGCTGTTCCTTGCTCGCCGGGGCTCTCTGGTTCGCTGATCGCCTCTTCGGCGTCCTCTACCACGGCCTCTCCCACCTGCGTTCCCTCAGCTTGCTTCATGCCGGGCTTGCGGGTTTGGGCGAAGTAGTCGTTGATGTGCATCTTATAAATCATGGGAACGGCGTTTGCCTCGTAATTGATGGCAACTGCCGCGAGGTCTTTGCGCCCTTCCACGTCCTCGGAGCGAACGATCTTTCCCTTAAGATTGTAGCTTTCGCGCGGCTCGTCCATATCCATTCGCAGGATGCAATCCTTCTGCACCAGGAATTTGGCGATGCCGACTATGATTACCTTGGCGCCGGAGAAGGATATGTCCCTGAGAATGCATTTGCGCGGCACGCCTTGAATGAAGAGATAGGTTTCCTTTGAGAGGATGGCTAGCTTACGCAGCGAGTCTTGGGTGATGAGGATGCGCTCTTCGCGGCGCTTGGTTGAGTTGACGTTGGCTTCCAAGAGATGGCCTAAGACCTCAATGAGGGGATCCGGCGGCCTTTGGGTGAATTGGAAGGTGAGGAATTGCAAATCGCCCGCGCCCTGGTTGTAGGGAGAAAACCCGGTAACCTTGCCGGCAATGAAAAAGGTGATCGGGTCGCCCTTGCCGGTGTCGCGGAAGGCAAAGCGGATGGAAACGAGGTTGTTGGCGCGGCGGATTTTATCAAAAAGGGCTGGTTTGACGCTGGCTATGACCTTAGCCCCCACAAAGGATGTCGAGTAGAGGACGCAGGGCCACTGTTCCCCCATGCACTTAAGGAATACCTGCTGGGGTAGGAGGCCTGTGGCGTGGATGACTTCCTTAGTGAAGGTAACGTCTATGTTTTGGTAGAGTTCGTAGTATTTTGTTATCTGTTGACTGGTGGTAATGGACATAGGGTGGTTTTCATAATAAGATATGCACTCTATTTGGTCAACAATGAAGAGGCAGGTATGCATTCCGTTTTTTGCATAGAGAATCCCCTGATGGACTACATCATGGCCCAGGATTATCCCTGGCTTGAGTCCTTTGGCGCCCGACCTGGGACAATGCAGCTTGTTCCCTACGATACATTTAGCTCCTTAGTTGCCAAAGCCTCGGCATATCAAGTTGTTCCTGGCGGTTCCGGGGCCAACACCATCCGCGTCCTTTCCTTTCTTTTAGGAAAGGACGCAAACCTCCTTGGCCGCCCCGCCTATGCCGGCGCCGTCGGCCGGGATGAGGCGGCTAGCCGCTTTTCCCAGCTCATGAAGGTCTACGGGGTGGATTTGGCCCTGGCGGAGAAAGACCTCCCCACCGGGGTATCGGGTATCGTCGTTACCCCGGACCACGAGCGCACTATGTTTACCTACCTTGGCGCCTGCCGGGACTACGGGCCGGAGGATATCGAGTGGTCCTTCCTTAAAGATTGCCGTTTTTTTTACTCTACCGGATATATGTGGGATACCGAGCCCCAGCTGGCTGCCCTCCATGCCGTGGTAGATAAGGCCTTTGCCTGGGGAATCCCCTGTTGCTTCGATTTGGCCGACCCCTTTGTGGTAGACCGTTACTATAAGGAACTGGGTGACTGGCTCAAGGGCCGCTTTGCCATCGTTTTTGGCAACCGCGATGAACTCTCAAGGATGACGGACTGCGTCGGCTCCGATGAGGATATCATCAACCGCGCATCGGATCTTGCCCCCTTGGTTGTCATGAAGTTGGGCAAAAAGGGGTGCCTCATCTCCTCGGACGGACTCAGTTTTTCCATCCCCGGAGAGGTGGTAGCCGCCCGCGACACTACCGGTGCCGGTGACGCCTTTGCCGCCGGTTTCCTCTACGGACTTTTGCGGAAGCTTGATCTGGAAGACTGCGGCCGCCTGGCAAACCGGGTAGCTTCCCGGATTGTGCAAGTAGACGGCTGCGCTATAGAGAGCCTGGATAGGGGGGAAATCCTCTCCTGTCTGCCGGCTAAGGCATAAAAAGACAGTATCTAGCGAGCTTTTCACTCAGGCACTTGCCGTTTTGGGGGGCTTTTCGGTATCTTAAGCAACGAGGTGGGCGTTCGCCCCCCTCGGCTCAACGAATTTTTGCCGACTCGGAGCTCGATTGCTTTTGGAGGCGCGTGTTCGCCACAAGGCTGTTCTTGCATCCGGGGCCCATGGCATGGGCCTCTAGATCGGCGCGAAATTATAGCTAAGGGAGTAGAGTAGTATGGCCAAACAACTGATGTTCAATGAGGACGCGCGCAGGAAGCTTCTTTCCGGCGTAGAGCAGATTTCCCGCGCCGTCAAGGTTACCCTCGGACCCAAGGGCCGCAATGTCCTTTTGGACAAGAAGTTCGGCGCCCCGACCGTCACCAAGGACGGAGTTTCGGTAGCCAAGGAGATCGAGCTTGCCGACCCCTATGAGAATATGGGCGCCCAGCTCCTCAAGGAAGTAGCCACCAAGACCAACGACGTAGCCGGCGACGGAACCACCACCGCCACCGTTTTAGCCTACTCCCTGGTTAAGGAAGGCCTCAAGTCCGTGGCCGCCGGGATGGACCCGATGGGCATCAAGCGCGGCATCGACAGGGCCGTTGAGCTTGCCGTGGAAGAGATCAAGAGGAATTCCAAGGACATCAAGGACAAGGAAGAGATCTCCCACGTCGCCTCGGTTTCCGCCAACAACGACGTCGAGATCGGATCCCAGATTGCCGATGCCATGGAAAAGGTTGGCAAAGACGGGGTTATCACCGTTGAAGAGTCAAAGACCATGGTCACCGACATCGAGTTCGTTGAGGGCATGCAGTTTGACCGCGGTTACATCTCTTCCTACTTCGTTACCAACCGCGACACCATGACCACTACCTTTGACAACCCCTTCATCCTCATCCACGACAAGAAGATTTCCTCGATGAAGGATATGCTCCCCCTCTTGGAGAAGATCGCCCAGACGGGTAAGCCCCTCCTCATCATCTCCGAGGACTTAGACGGTGAGGCCCTGGCCACCCTGGTCGTCAACCACATGCGCGGCACCCTGACCACCTGCGCGGTCAAGGCTCCCGGCTTCGGCGACCGCCGCAAGGCAATGCTCGAGGATATCGCCATCCTCACCGGCGGCGAGGTTATCTCCGAGGAGCTTGGGCTCAAGCTTGAGAATACCGAGGTCGGCCAGCTGGGTACCGCCAAGTCCGTCAAGGTTGACAAGGACAATACCACCATCATCAACGGCGCCGGCAAGCAGAAGGACATCCAGGATCGCATCGCCCAGATCAAGGCTCAGATCGAGGATACCAGCTCCGATTACGACCGCGAGAAGCTCCAGGAGCGCCTGGCCAAGCTCGCCGGCGGCGTAGCCGTCATAAACGTTGGCGCCGCCACTGAGGTTGAGCTCAAGGAGAAGAAGCACCGCGTCGAAGACGCACTCTCCGCCACCCGCGCCGCAATCGAGGAAGGAATTGTCCCCGGCGGCGGTTTGGCCCTCATTCAGGCAGCTACCGCCTTGGAGAAGGTCGACATGACCGGCATGACGGACGACGAGAAGGTCGGCTTTAAGATCGTCAAGCGTGCCCTCGAAGAGCCGATCCGCCAGATCGCGGAGAACGCCGGCGTAGACAGCTCTATCATTGCCGATACGGCAAAGAACGAGAAGAAAGGCATCGGTTTCGACGCCTACAAGATGGAGTGGGTGGACATGGTCAAGGCCGGTATCATCGATCCGGCTAAGGTAACCCGTTCCGCCCTGCAGAACGCGGCTTCCGTGGCCGCCCTCCTGTTGACGACCGAGTGCGCCATCACCGATCTTCCCGAGAAGAAGGACTCCGCTCCCGCCATGCCCGGTGGCGGCGGTATGGGCGGCATGGGTGGAATGGACTACTAAATCCATCATCCTGCCCCCGGCGGCATGAATTAAAACA
>JBGSOB010000232.1:0-4843 GCA_041739325.1 Treponematales bacterium | reverse complement strand
CACCTTGTTTTTTTTGAGCCTCCGCCAGGCGTCTTGCCAGTAGGACATGGAGGGCCGCAAAATTGCCTGGGCTTGATCCAGGTCCTTCTGGACCGGGAGGAAGGCGTCTTGCCTGAGTTCCATCTAGGCCCTCCCCTTGGCAATGCGGATGCGCGGATCGATAAAGCCGTAGGCGATATCGACCAGCATGACCATGAGAATGATGAAGGCGGCGTAGAAGACGGTCAGGCCCATGATCATGGTGTAGTCGTACTCCTGCACCATGATGACGAAGTCCCGTCCCAAGCCGGGGATGGAGAAGATGTATTCCACGATAAAGGTTCCGGTAAGGGTGATGGCTATCATCGGCCCCAGGATGGTGACTATGGGCAGGATGGCGTTGCGGATGGCGTGGCGCAGGGTAACCATGACCTCGGAGATGCCCTTGGCCTTGGCGGTTTTTATATAGTCCTGATGGAGGACGTCCAGCATGGAGGTGCGCATGAGCCTGGCTACCGAGGCCATGGAGGAAAAGCCCAAGGCCGCCGAGGGCAGGACGGTGTACTTGGTGCATTCCCAGCTGAAGAGGTAGGCAAAGGATTCCCAGCTTAAGAGACGCAGGAGGGGGAGCTTCCAGCCGAATATTTCTATGGGAATGGTCTTGAGTCCGGAGTGCCATTGGGTTATCGGCAGGACTTGGTAGCGGGTATCGAAAACTTCCTTCACCAGGCTTGAGAACTGGTAGCCCAGTACGTGTTGGAAGATGGTTGCCAAGATAAAGCCGGGGATAGAGACGCCGATGATGGCCAGGACCATGGTTATCCCGTCTAGGGCCTTGTTGTGGTTGAGGGAGGCGATGACGCCGAAGAGGAGTCCGAAGAGGATGCCGAATATGAGTGAGCGTATCCCCAGCTCGGCGGATACGGGGAATTTCTGCTGAATGATCCGCGCCACGGAACGGCCGGGGTACTTCATGGAAATGCCCAAGTCGCCTCTGGCGAGGTTGCCCAAGAAGATGCCGTACTGGGTCATGAGGGGTTTGTCCAGGCCGTATTTCCTGAACAAATTCTCCTTGACCTTTTGCGGAACGGCCTTTTCCCGGGTAAAGGGGTCTCCGGGCATGGAGTGCATGAGGAAGAAGGTGGCCGAGATGACCACAAAGAGGGTGATGACGGAAATAAGGACCCTCTTAAAGATATAGTGAAAGAGATCCAAGATTGGCTCCGGAAGGCAAGAGGTATGCCGGGAGCCATAAGGCCCCCGGCAATGAATGCTATAGTCTTACTTCTTCTCGGTCCAGTAAAGGTCGGGATCGCCGCCGACGGCGCGGCGCACTACGCCGGAAACGTTGGACTGCTGGGTCCAGTCGCGGGCGCGGAAGTAGGTGGGAATGATGGGCATTTCAGCCATAAGGAGACGCTCGGCGTCGTACATGGCCTTCATGCGCACGGTGGGGTCAAGCTCAACCTTGGCCTTGGCTACTAAATCGTCGTAGGTGGCGTTGGACCAGTAGGTGTGGTTGTTCTGGCCATTGGTGATCCAGATGTCGATGAAGGTCATGGGATCGTTGTAGTCGGGGCCCCAACCGGCAAAGACAACCTGGAAATCCTTGGCGGTCATGCGCTGGAGGCGGGCCTTGAAGGGCATGGACTCGATGGTGCAGTCAATGCCGAGGTTCTTGCGCCACATCTCTTGGACAGCGGCGGCCTGGTCCTTTGCCACGTCGGTGTCGCCGGAAAGCATGACGATCTTGGGCATCTTGCTGATGCCGAGTTCCTTCATGCCCTCGGCCAGAAGTTCCTTGGCCTTGGCAGGATCGTCACTGATGAGGTCGCCCACTTCTGAGCGGAAGTCCTTCTTGAGGCCGGGGAGGAAGGGAGGAACGAAGGCGCGAGCGGGGAGGGAAGCGTCCTTGATGACGTTCTTGACAAAGGAATCGCGGTCGATGGCGGCGGAGAGGGCCTGGCGGATCTTGAGGTTGCCGACGATCTTGTCGCTGACGTTGCACTCAAGGTAGAAGCAGGAGCCGTCAGAGTAATTGAAAATGGGATAGCCCTTGCCAGCCATCTCCTCGCGGCGGTTGCCGGGAACGCCCTGGATGTCCAGGTCTCCGTTGTAGAACATGGAGATGGAAGCCGAGGAATCCGGAACCATGAAGTTGGTGATGGTGTCAAGCTTGATGGCCTTGGCGTTCCAGTAGCTTTTGTTCTTGCTCATGATGAGCTTGTCGTCGTGGGTCCAGGAGGTGATGGTCCAGGGGCCGTTGTAAACCATGGTGTCGGCGTCTGCGCCGTAGACCTTGCCCTCGGGCAGGGACTCGATGAACTTCTGGTTGGCGGGCATGCAGGTGCCGAAGGCCAGGATGGAGCCGAAGTAGGGAACGGGGGTATTGAGGGTGATGGTGAGCTTGTCGCCCTCCGCCTTTACGCCCACCTGGTCAAGACCGGCCTCGCCGCCGTTGGCTTCCGCGGCGCCCACGATGTCGTAGAGGATGTAGGAGTATTCGGAAGCGGTCTCCGGGTCGAGTGCGCGCTTGATACCGTATTCAAAGTCCGCGGCGGTAACCGGGTCGCCGTTGGACCACTTGGCGCCCTTGCGCATCTTGAAGGTGTAAACCTTGCCGCCGTCGGTAATGTCCCACTTCTCGGCCATGCCGGGAATGAGGTTTCCTTCCTGGTCAAAGCGGACTAAGCCCTCGAAGACGCCGTTTATGATGGCGAAGGACGTGGTGTCGGTGCTGATCTGCGGATCAAGCTGGGGCGGCTCGTTGCCTTGGTTTAGGTTAAAGTTGACGGCCGTGCCCTTGGAAGCGCCGGGACAGGCGCTGAGGATGAGGGCTAGGGCGACAAGGGCCAATGAAAGCGGTAGCAATTTCTTGAGCATTCGAAACCTCCTGATAAACTTTACGACCATACCGCCCAGCCCAAAGCCGTAAGCGGTCGGAAGAGCGTGTTGTCCGAAAATCTGGACAAAGCCTTGATTTTTGTCACAAGCGCGCTATCCTGGTAGGTTAGCATAAATCCCAGGCCCACGCAAGCTTGGAAGCTTGTAACTATTGAACTTGACAGGCTATTGGCCGGGTGCCATAATATACTCGAAGTCTTAATACTTCAAACTTTTTAAAGGAGTATCGAATGTCCAAGAAACTGATCGCTCTCTTCGCCCTTGTTCTTCTCGCCGCCTTCCTCGGGTCCTGCGCCCACACCCTGCCCGTCGGCGCCACCTCCAACAACGTTGGTTCCAAGGTTGGCGTTGCTTCCACCACCATGATTTTAGGAATCTTCGCTCCCGACGGCGGAAACGCTGGCGTTCAGAAGGCTGCCGAGAATGGCGGTATCAAGAAGATTTCCACCGTGGACCAGAAGATCGAGATGGTATTCCTCACCATCATCATGAAGCGCTCCACCATCGTAACCGGCGAATAAGCCGCTACTTTAAATGGAAGGGAGGCTCCGGCCCCCCTTTTCTTTTTTCCGTCTCTCGTGGATTATAATATTATGAAACGAAAAGCCTTGCTCCTTATATCCTTGTCTATGGTTTTGGTTTTGGCCTCATGCGCAAGCCATAAACCGTCTATTCAGACCTTTTACGTGGATGATAACGTTCAGCAGTACTTTATAATGCCCTCCAGCCTCAAAGGGCCGGGTTGCACCGTGCTTATGGACTTTACCTATCGCGCCGCTTCCGCTACCGCAACAATCAATTACACCATATCCGCGGCTAAGGGCGTCAATAGGGATTACACAGCCCTCCGCTTTATACTTGGGAATGGCTCCGAGGTTGCGATGGGAGACACCGTCGTTCTCATGCTGAATAAGGGGGAAAAGCGGATGCGGCTAAGTTCAAAACTGCCCGCGGAAAGTTTTCTTAAGCTCTTAGCCTCTGACGAAATTAGCTTTGCCTTTAGCGTAAACGGGGTAGAACATGTTTCACGCCCCAGCCCGGCATTCAAAAGGCAGATTCAGGGAGCTCGCTTGGAGCTGATTGAAAATGAGTGATAAACACCTGAAAAATATGCAAACATTCCGTTTGCGATACGCTCTTTTATTCCTTTGCTTTTTTGTTGTATTTGCCCTCGGCGCCTGTAGTCCAAAGGCTAAAGCACCCAGCGCAAACTCAGGGCAAAAAATAGAACTGCCGGCGCTCGAAATCGTCTATATTCCGCCGCGGCTCTGGACGCCCGTGGAAGACGGCTTGATAGAGGCCGCACGTAAAACGGTAGGGGAAAAGGATCAAATAGGTCTTTTCAATGCCAGGCTGGAGGCCGCTTATATCAACGCTGAGCTTTGTCAGATTGCCTTTTCTTCTCTGAGCCCGAACGCCTCATACCCGAAGGGGCAATCGATTCTCTCACAACTGAACAGGCACGCGGTAGAGATACGGCATCGCTTTGCGGAGGACGCCGACGTATCGCTTGACAGGATGCAGATCGGCGGTTTTACGGTTATCCGCATTGCCGGAAAAACGGAAGTTGACTATTTTTCAAAAATGCTCTTTCTCAATGAAAAGACGGAGTCGTCGCAAGCCTTTTCCATAGACGTGAGTTTTCCGGCAGGCAGCGACATCCAACAAGCCAGTGACGACGTAGCCGCTTGCCTCGCATCTATCGTTGAATTAAAGTTATCCACGAAGTGACCGGAAAGGCGCTCATAAAAAAACGGAGGAAATAAGATGAATAAATGGAAGAAGGCCGCCAGCCTCATTTTTGCGATACTGCTTATTTGGGTACAGTAAAGGATCATCCTTTACACTTCTCAAGGATCATACTTTACACTTTTTGAACAAATGCAGACCCTCTGTGAAGGGGGTATGCGATGGCTTGGAAGGTGCAGAGAATGGAGAGTCAGAAGCAGAAATTCGTCTA
>JBGSOB010000229.1:0-12837 GCA_041739325.1 Treponematales bacterium | reverse complement strand
CCCGGCCTTCTTGGCGCAGGAACTGAAAACGCTCAGCATCACGAGTGCCGCCAGGGCGGCGATCAGGTACTTTCTCATTCAAACCCTCCTTGGGAATATCATGTAGCGCCGCTATTGAGCGGCTATGTATTTGAGGAAATTCTTGGCCAGAAGCGAGAGCATCACCGTACCTATGATGAGGATGGTGGAAAGGGCGTTGATGACCGGCGATATGCCGCCCTTTGTCATCTGCCCGAATACGGTCACAGGCAGTGTCGAGGAACCGGCGCCGGCCACGAAAAAGGTAGTGACGAAGTCTTCCATGGAGAGGGTGATGGCCGTAAGGAAACCTGAAACGATACCGGGCATCGTCATGGGAACGATAACCTTCAGCAGGGTCTGGCGCTCGTTGGCCCCTAAGTCGCGAGCGGCTTCGATAACCGAGTAGTCGAACTCCTCCAGCCGCGCGGTTACCATAAGAAAGGCAAAGGGCAGGCAGAAGGTGGTATGGGCAACGAATACGCTTACCCAGCCCAGCTGAAAGCGCATAGACGTGAAGAAGGTAAGGAGGGAAACGCCCAGGATGATCTCGGGCATGATGAGGGGCATGAAGGTAACCAGGCGCACGTAGGACTTGATGCGGAACTTATACCAATTCATGCCGATGGCGCCCAAGGTCCCTATGAGGGTGGCGGTAACGGCTGAGGCCATGGCGATGCTGATGGAATTCCAAAAAGCGCGCCAGAGATCCTTAGATCCGGTAAAGAGCTTTATGTACCAATCAAAGGAGAAGCCGGTCCAAGCCGCGGTCTTGCCCTCATTAAAGGAATAGGAAATGAGGATGAGGAGTGGTAAAAAAAGAAAGGCGACGGAAAAGGCGTAAACGCTTAAGGAAAGGGAAAAGGGACGGCGCTTCATGACTTTGCCCCCTTGAATGGTTTGAGCTTCACGTCTTGGTCGGCAAGGCTTTCCCTCACCCGGGAGGCCGCCTTTTTATTCGAGCGTAAAAGGAAGTAGATACCCACGGTGGTAAAGATCATAATAAAGACGGAGATGGCTGAAGAGAGGGGAAGATTGCGGTTCTTTATGCGATCGGTGATGACGTTGCCGAGCATATACATGTTTTTGTCCCCGGCGAGCTGTTGCACGACGAAGGAGCCTAAGAGGGGAATGAAGGTAAAAAACACCGCGGTGATGATGCCGCCGCGCACATTGGGCATGAGGACGCGGGTGATAGACTGACCCTTGGTGGCGCCTAGGTCGCGAGCCGCTTCAAGCAGGGTAAAGTCGAATTTTTCCATGCTCGAGTAGAGGGGTAGGATGGCGTAGGGCAGATAGGTGTAGACGTTGATCATGATAACCGAAACGTAGTTGCGCATAAGCGGCAGGGGGTTCTTAATGATGTGGGCCCACAGTAACAATTGGTTAATGAGGCCGTTGGCGTCCAAGAGCCGCTTCCAGGCGAAGATGCGGATGATGAAGTTCGTCCAGAAGGGAATGATGATAAGTATAAGCAAGAGGGTCTTGTACTTGGAGCGGGCCATGAAGTAGCCGCAGGGCATGGCTAGAATGATGGTGATAAGGGTTGAAAGCGCGGCAACCCACAGGGTGCGGAAGGCCACCAAACCCAGCTCCGGGCGGAAGAGGGAACGGTAGGCGTCCAGGTTGGGCTTAAAAAGAATAGAGCCATCGCTTGAGGAACGCAGAAAACTCACCACGAGGATGATGCATAAGGGAACGACGAAGAAGATCGTGAACCAGAGGGCTATCGGGCTTGCGTACATAAGCCCGTAATTGCGCTTGAGCAAGCCCTGCCCGCCGATTAATTTCATCTAGAGTGGCCCTCGACGATGAAGGCGTCGTAGCCGGACCAAGATATCCACACCGCGTCCTTCCAGTGGATATCGGGCCCCTTTTCCGAATAGGTGGAGTGCTGTTTGAAGATCTTAAAATTTGCCCCGGACTGCGAGCGCACGTAGAATTTGCTCTGGAAGCCGGTATAGATGGGTTCGTCGACTACGCCCTGGCATGAATTGAGTGCCACTATCCCCTCATCCGGCTTTTCCTTGGAGATACGCACCTTTTCCGGGCGCACGGTAAAGGCGACGCGGGCGTCCACTTCCACCTTCTGGTCCGTCTCCACCACCACCGACCCCAGCTCCGGAGAGAGGATGGAGATGAACTGGCCGTCAATGCCGCGCACTACCCCGTGGAAGAGGTTCGTCTCTCCGATAAACTGGGAAACGAAGATATCGGCTGGTTTTTCGTAGATTTCGTGGGGGCTGCCTATCTGCAGCACGTCGCCCTGATTCATGACGGCGATGCGGTCAGAGACGGAGAGGGCCTCAGACTGATCGTGGGTGACATAGATAAAGGTGATGCCGATGATGTCGTGGATCTTGTCCAGCTCTATGAGCATGTGCTGGCGCAGCTTGGCGTCGAGGGCGGAAAGGGGCTCGTCCAGGAGGAGGACTGAGGGCTCGTTAATGAGGGCGCGGGCTATGGCCACCCGCTGCTTCTGGCCCCCGGAGAGCATATTCGGCTTCTTGTGGGCGTGGTCCCCCAGCTGGACCAGTTGCAGATAGTCGTTTACCCGGCTGCGTATGAATTCCGGCTTTGCCTTTTTCAGGCGCAGGGAAAAGGCTACGTTCTCAAAGACCGTCAAATGGGGAAAGAGGGCGTAGTTCTGGAAGACCGTGTTTGAATGACGCTGATTGGGGGGAAGGCCCAAGACGTTCTTGCCGTCTATCGTCACGATGCCGTGATCAGGCGCCTCAAAACCGGCGATGATCCGCAGCAGGGTTGTCTTGCCACAGCCGGAAGGACCTAAGAGGGAGAAGAACTCGCCCTTCTTGATCTCCATCGACACCTGCTTCAGGGCGCGAAAATCCCCGAAGTTCTTCTCAATGCCCTGAACGCTGACATCTGATCCCTTCAAAGCCTTCTGCCCCCCTCGGGCGCCCCGCGTCGTGATGTATGCGGCTGATAATGGGAAATGTTAGAGAAAAAATCAATATGGGGGATGCTGAATTCCCTCTTTTCTTTAAAGCGCCGCCGGCTTTCCGGGCGAGGTACGGCTATGGCATTCCAAGGCTTTACCCCCTCCAGGGCCCTCTTTTTCTTGGCTTTTCACGCCCTTTCTAGCCTCTCAGGGCTCTGCTGTCAGGAGGGGTTGCTGCCCTACAAAGAGCGCTTTGAGGCAAGTTTGAGCGACAGGGGCATCTTTGCCTTTGAGCTTGGCCGCGACTACGAGCAGGGGGGATTTTTTATCAAAGCGGCAAACGCCAGCCCGGGAACCCCCGCCTTTAGAGCCGGGATATCCTACCGAGGCATCTCGCTTGGCTCCCTTAAAGCCCCCATCATCCTTTCCTACCTCGAAGATCCGCTCTATGGCTCAGCCCTCCGTTCCCGCCAAGCCCCTCAGGGGAAGGAGGGCACTTTTTCCTTTGATCTCAACGATATAGGAAAAAGCGCCCCTCAGGGCTTCCAGGGACTGCCTGAGTGCGCCCTTGACCTAGAGGCTCTGGAAGGCTTGGCGGGCGGTAGGGAGCTGGACATGAGGCTCAACCTCGGCTTTTACCAACATCAGGCTATGCCCCGGATAGGGGGCATGTGGATCCTTGAACTTGCCCCAGGGCCGGCAAAGCCGGGAGGCATCCTCCTCGGATCTGCCCTCATCATCTCTCCCCTTGGCTATAGGCCGCGCGAGGGAAGCTGGATCGATGCCGGCCGCCTGCCTCTAGCCCCCCAAGCCCCCCTTGGCGGGGGACGGGCCTGGTTCCAGGCAGGCTGGAAGGGGGTGGATATCAATATGGGCATACTTGGCTTCGGAACCCTGGAGTCGGGCCTCAATGGCGCCATGGAGTGCGGCATGGGCCTCGCCTATCGGGGAGGGAGGGCTGAGCTTGCCAGCATCTTCACTCCGCCCCTGGAAGGCTGGAAGCTAGCCTACCCTCCCCTTCTGCCGGCCCTTGACGGGAGGGTCGCGGGGGAGGCTTCCTGGGCGCAAGCGGGGATACTCGCCTGCGCATCCGCCAAGGCTAGCTGGAAGTCTGGGCCCGGCCTTGGCCTAGAGCTGGAGGCGGAGAAAAAAGTCGGGCGGCCCTGGCCCCCCGAATCATCATTTCTCCCCAGCCAAGACGCTGTAGAACTGAGTATCAGCAGGGAAGCAGGCCTCCCGAGCCTCTGGGGCCTTAAGGCGCACTACAGGGCAAGGCTGGAGGCTGGGAAAAGACTGAGCTGGACAGCCGGAGGCCAGGCGCTCTCAAAAAGCAGGGTGGAAGGGAACTTCAGCCTTGGGTTCAAGTCAAAACAAAGCAGTAAAAAAGAGCTTAGCACACAAAGGCCAGAAGGTAGCCGTGCTCTGCCTCCCCCTTCGAGGGACCTCTTCACGGGCCCGGTCCAGCTGGGACTTAGCCTGAATACTGCCATAGAAATTGAGGAGGAGGGAGGCTTTTCCGGCCCTGGAGGCTGGGGCCCCTGCCTAGCCTTTTTGCAATCCGGCAGACTTGGCCCCCAGACCCATGTTTGGGCGGGGGGCATAGGGCTCACGGCCCGCCTCGGCAACTGGGAGGGAATGATTTCAGCCTCATGGGATGAGGGCCCAGAGCTGGGCTTTGAGCTAAAGAGGATACTCGGAAAGATGGGGACATTCCTCAAGGCGGACTCCCTTGAAGGCTGGCAGCTAGGTTGGAAACTGGAATAATGCCTTCTTCGTTGCCGATCCGGCCCAGCTTCGCTATACTCAGGGAAGAAGGAGCCCATGGCAAGCAGTTTAACCGACATCGAAACCATCCTCAGGGCCGAGGACCTCCGCTACACACGGATGGATGATTATATCCGCACATCCTTCGGCACGGAGCATTACGCCGACGCCGATGGGGAAAAGAGCGTCTTCCTTGTCCTCAAATGCGAGGAAGAGGGTGAGTATTTCAAGCTCATCGCCCCTAATCTCTACAAGCTTGCGTCTGAAAAGAGGGGGGCGGCCCTCTTCCAAACCCTCCTCATGGTATCTTGGAAGACGAAACTCATCCAATTCGAGTACGACGAAGCGGACGGTGAGGTGCGTGCCATCGTTGAGTTCCCCCTGGAAGACGCGGTCTTAAGCCGCCGCCAGCTCATGCGTTGCCTCCACGGCATGGTGCAGATCGTAGACGAGTACCATCCCATCATACAGCGAGCTCTGGACATGGGGCGGGTAGACTTTAGCCCACCGAGTCTCAAGCCCGACTATGGCAGGCTTGCCCAAGAGTATTATTCCTACCTCGGGCTGGGCTCAGCCCCCCGCGGCCGCCTCATATTGGAGGAGTGATGGCATCACGTTATGACCGCTATTCGGCCCAGGCTCAGGGGATACTCTACGCCGTACAGGGCATTGTCCGCGGCGAGGGCCGGGGTGAATCCGAGCTGGCGGACCTCGCTCGGGCCCTCCTTGTGACAGCCATTCCCGACCTCATAGAGATTGCCGTCTCCAATGACCTGAGCCTCGATAGGGAAAAACTCAAGGCCCTCTCCGAGAGCCTCCCTGACTGGGAGGAAGAGCTGGAGGCGGAGCCCATCAAACTCTCGCAGGATTTCAGGGCTGTCTTGGATAGGGCTGAAGAGAGCGCCGCCGGGGCTGTCGTTGAGCCCATCCATATCATCCACGCGGCCTGGGAGGGAATTAAGGGCGATATCAGCCTCTTTTTCGCGGAAACGGATGCCCCGGACGCTGCAGAGGCAGATGAGGCCGAAGGCCCCCCACTCAAAGAAAAGCGGGCACAGATCATCCTGCCTGAGCTCCAAGAAGGCCAGGAATCCGTCGAGCGCCGCCGAGGCATAGAATTCCTCCAAGCCTACGGCCGGGAGCTTGTGGGGCCGGAGGAGGGCTCTGACGTTTTTGGAAGGGAAAAAGAAATTGAAAGCCTCCTCTCCATACTCTCCACCCACTACAAACCCAAGCCCCTCTTGATCGGTGAATCAGGCGTTGGAAAAACGGCCATCGTCGAAGGCCTTGCCCTGCGCATCAAGGCGGGCAGGGTTCCGGCGCGGCTGAAAAATGCCCGCATCTTCGAGATAAAACTCGCCGAACTCGCCTCCGGCAACCCCGGCCCAGGGGCCCTTGAAGAGAGGATGAGGGGCATCATCCAGGCGGTAGAGGACAACCCGGATATCCTCATATTCTTTGACGACATCCACGCCCTGGGGCAGGGCTACGCAAGCGACCAGATAGCCGACATCCTCAAGCCGGCCCTTTCACGCCGCAGCCTCCGCTGCCTTGGCGCCGCCACCCTGGCGGACTACCACAGACACATTGAACGAGATGAGGGCTTAACCCGCCGCTTTCAGACTATCTTAGTCAAGGAGCCGGGGCGGGAAACCCTCCTCACCATCCTAGAGGCTGCGCGCCAAAGGCTTGAAAAACACTATGAGCTGGAGATCCCCGCCCCACTCTTGGATATATGCCTGGGCATAGCCAAGGCCCAGCTCCGCTCGCGGCGCTTCCCGGACAAGGCCCTGGATCTTCTTGACCGCGCGTCTTCCCGCGCCGCCGCCTCTGGGGAAAAAAGCCTGACAGAGGCGAGGCTGCGCCAAGGAGCGGCCGATATCGCAAACCTCGGCCATTCGGAGGGCGCATCCGAAGGCCAGGGCATTGAAGGTTTGGAAGAAAGGCTTAAGCAGGATGTCCTAGGCCAGGATGACGCGCTCGCCCGGCTGGCCGCTGTCCTAAGGGTTTGCAAGCAGGGCCTGGACCTCAGACCCGAACGGCCCGACGGAGCCTTTCTGTTTACCGGGCCTACGGGGGTGGGTAAGACGGCCCTGGCGGAGTCACTGGCAAAGCGCCTCTGCGGCCGGGACGATGCTCTCTTCCGCATCGATATGTCCGAATTCACCGAGGCCCATAGCGTAGCCCGTCTCTTAGGGGCGCCTCCGGGCTACATCGGCTATGGAGATACTGCCCTCTTAGGCCTCGCCGCGGAAAAAAACCCCTCGGGGGTCCTCCTTTTGGACGAATTCGAAAAGGCCCACCCCCAGGTACACCGTCTCTTTTTACAGATACTCGATTCTGGCCGGGCAACGGACTCCTACGGCAAGACCCTCTCCTTTTCCGATATGACCATCATAGCCACCTGCAACGTCAACGATGATTCCGCGGCGGCCATCGGCTTTAAGGATGGATCTGGCAGCACAGTCCCCCTCCTCCCCATGGCTAAGCTCAAGCAGGTATTCCCGCCGGAGCTTCTCAACCGCTTTGACGACCTCATTCCCTTCCGCGCCCTTTCGCGGGATGACTGCCGCTCCATCCTGGTGGAGCTCCTGATCCAGCGCAGCAATGAGGGCCTCAAGCGGGACTACGGCTTTGAGATTGAGTACGATACAGCCCTTATCGAAGCGGTGTTGGAGGCAGGCTACTCGCCCGAGTTTGGGGCGCGGGAACTGCAAAGGGCATTTCAATCCTTTGTCATCTTGCCCCTTGCCCAGGGGATAGAACGCTATAGAGGCAGAGGAAGGCTTAAAGCAGAGCTGGAGGGATGCAAGGCGACCTTCCATTAGGAAGCCTTCCGTTAGGAAGCCTTCCGTATGGCGGACTCAGGAGGCGTGGACTGACGGGCAGGTAAAGATGGAAAAGAAAGGGCTAGAGGATGAGGAGGTCTTTATCAAAGATGTCCTGCAGACTGCGACGCACAAAGCCGCGTATTTTGTCCCGCTTTTCCTCGTTAAGGCTGGTCGGGTTGAAGATGAATATGTAGACCCTTCCCACACCTTCCTCATCGCGGCTGCCATAGACGACGGCGGAGAGGGAGATGCGCACACCCTTGAGGGAAAGCTGGAAGTCTTCTACCTTCTGGCCATTGGCAAGCCGCGGCTCAACCTCAAAGCTCACCGACATACCCACTATCGAGATGTCGTGGATGTGCCCGCGCTCAAGATTACCATGCAATTCCACGTTAAAATCAGCTTGACCTGGATTGGGCGCGGAGCGGATATACTTGCGCAGGCCGCGGGCTTCATTTGCCTCCAGAGTTCGCACGAGGATATCTATTGCCTTACTCGAACCGAGTTTGAGTACGACAAAGCCGCAGCTAACCCCAATATTCATGAGGTATTTTTCCGCTAAGGCTTTATTCTCATTGAGGGTGACTATGCCGTAGCCGACACCGTTCTTCTCCGCCTGCCTCTCCCGAATCCAGCTATCCCACTCGCTTTCCTTCATCGCGGTGTCAATATTGACGAAGACTAAACAATCATTGTGGTGGTGAAGGTAGCGGGCAAGGCGATGATGGTCGGTGGCAAAGCAAATTTCAAATTCACGGCGGGAAAGTTCAACGACGATCTCATTGAGGACTGAAGGGGGGTAGAGAAAGATGACCCTTTTACCGGTGTAACTCGTTGATTCATCAGCCATAGGATAAGTGTACCGAGACTTTTAGGATAAGGCAAGCAAAGAATACAAAATAAATCTATAATATCTATTTTGTATAATACCCTAGGGGGGCACGATGAAGTGGGTCCTAGGCTTCTAGCTCGGGGATGCGGACCTTCATATCGGCAAGAAAGTCGTCCCCGGAGTAGCCCTCCCGCAGGGCGACAAAGACGGTATTGTCCCTGCCGGCAATGGTTCCCAAGATATCGTCTATGCCCAGATTGTCTATGGCAAGGGCAACAGAGTCTGAATGGCCGGAAAAGGTGCGAATGACTACCATGGCGCCAGACCAATCGATGGAAATATAACCACGCAAAAAGTCTTGAATGTAGGATTTCTCGGATTCCTTACGCTCTTCATCTCCGGGGAGGGAATAATAGTAGCCGGCGTTGCCATCGGATATCTTGCCAACCTTGAGGAGTTTTAGGTCCCGCGAGAGGGTTGCTTGGGTAACTGAATAATTATCCTTTTTCAGATAGCCAAGGAGCTCATCCTGGGACTCTATCCTGTAGGTTTTTATGAGTTTTTTGATTGCCTTAAGGCGGGCTAGACGTTCCTTCACAAGAAAACCTCGAATAAATATGCGGAAATTCAGCATAAGAATACAGTTTTTATGGGCCTTTATCAAGGGAGAGCCCCTTCCCTCCCCCGATTTTCCTCCAAAAGGTCAAGTCAGCCCCCCTTTACGCCGAAAATAAAAGCGGAGACAGGTTGTGAGTAGCCAAACGCCCCTTGACCCTCCCCCCGAAGGGGGAGAAACAAACACCTCAGCTAAAGGCGCAGGCTTTCGACCTCTAAGCTCAAGCGGGCGGGGCAAGGATGCCTTTTTTGAAATACAGGTATCTGAAGACGAGATGGAGGCAAAGGCAAACTTCTATCCTCCCCGCGGCCAGGGACTCCCCCTCGACCGAGCCGCCCTTGACGCTGAACTATCCGCGCTCTCAATAAAGTGCGGTTTTGAAGAGGATGCCATTGCGAATGCCATCCAGCGCTGCAACCTAGACAGAAGGACAGCCCTAGGGGTCATCGTGGCAAAGGGCAGTGCCCCGGTGCCGGGTATTGAGCCCCATATCGTCCTTGAGGGCGAACTCTGCGAAAGCGGCCCCAAGATAGATCAAAAGGCTCAAAAAGTTGATTTTAAGGCGGTAACGCCCTTTATCATGGTCCATAAGGACCAGCGCTTGGGCCGTCAGCTTCCTGCTCAAGCAGGGGTAGACGGCTCCACGATACGAGCAAATGTCTTGCCCGCGGGAAAACAGGCCATGCCCGTTTATGACATTGGAGAAAGGGTTAAGCAGGTAGGTGATGAGATCCTAGCCGCAGCTGATGGGCGCTTTGTCCTAGCTGGCGGGAAAAGGCTAACGGTAGAAGAAGTCCTTGAAATAAAGGGCATGGTAGACTACCACACCGGCCATATCGCCTTCCCTGGCGATATCCTCCTCAACGCTGGTATCGAGGTGGGCTTTAAGGTTTACTCCGGCGCCTCCATCCTCTGCAAAAACACCATAGACGCAAGCGACATCAACGCCAAGAAAGACCTTATCGTTCAAGGCGGCATCATAGGCCGCCAAGCCGCCCACGTGAAGGTGGGCGGAAGGTTGGAAGCGCGCTTTGTGCAGAATTGCCAGCTTGCCATCCGCGGAGACGCCAAGATAAGCGGAGCGGTGGTGAATTCGCGTTTCTTCTGCCTGGGCAGCTTGGATATGGGGGACAAGGGGCGGATAGCCGGTGGCGTTGTCTGGGCGGCAAAGGGAGTGCGAGCCGCCCGTTTAGGGGTGCCCAACGGCCAAGCCCTCTCCCTGCACTGCGGCATAGACTTCATCCTCCAGCAAAAGCTGGATTTCATCAAGGAAAGGCTGCGCATCTTGGTTTCCAAGCAGCTGAAGGCCGAGGAACTCCTCAAGCGTAAACCTACCCCTGCTTTAGAAAAAATAGTGGGAGATATTCAGAGAATGCAGGCTCAGCTCCTGGCAAGCCTTGCGGACTTTGAGGCAAGGCTCTACAGCCACCCGGAGGCCTGCGTTGAGGTTAAAGACGAGATTTTTCCCGGGGTATCCATATACATCTGCCGTTTTAGCATACAAGTGGAAGAGCCTATGAAGTGCGTGCGCTTCAAGGCGGACCACCAAGCCGGCCGCATCATCTGTGAGAACCTTCACTAAATCAGCGTATCCACGCTCCGGCATCGATGATCTGCCCATCAAGCTTCAGCTTTAACTCTCGAATGGTGCCATAGCCGTCCAGCCGCATAAGATGGATGTCAGCGCTGTCGCCTGAGTCCCAGGGGGCCCCGGGGAGGGCGCCTAGGCTGACCCTTCCTGAAAAGAGGTAGGCGTCGTCAAGGACGGCTTGGAAGCCTGTCAATTCAAAGCGGGATCCAGAACGCTCGAGGATAGCGGGCTCGAGGAAGCGCAGGGCGGATACGTCGTAGCGCATGGAGTCCAGGTCAAGGCCGAGGCCCTCAACCCGGCCTCCGCGCGGCCATACCCCGCCAGCGCGAAAGCTCCCCCCGGAAAGAAGGAGTCTTGCTCGGTTATCCTTGAGGCTAAAATCGCTATGGCTGAAGTGAAGGCCCAGGAAGGCGGGAACTTCCTTCCGCGTCCAGCGGTAGGATTTGAGGCCTACCTCTCCGGTGGGGGATATGCGCAAGTCTTCGCTCTCCAAACTCCCGCTAAAGATATTTCCCTCACAGGCGTACTGGATTTCCACCGCGCCGGAAAGCCGTAAGCCAGTGGCAAGGCTACCCTCGATGCTCCCAGCCCTAAAGTCACGTCCGGCGGTAAGCTCAAGGAGGCGGGCGGAAAAACCGGGGCGGAGGACAGCGTCTGGGCCAAAGCATGCCTTTTCCAAGACAAAGCCGAGTTTTCTCCCCGTCTTGGGGCTTAGGGAATCGAGGGAAACCGAGCCGTCTGGGGCAAGACGAAGCCCACGCAGGCTGTAACTCCGGCCAAGGAGATTCAGATCCGCCCCCTCTCCCCCTTGGAGGAGTGATCCGTCGACTTGAAAGCAAAGCTCTGGCATATACCAGGGAGTGGCCGAGAGGATGCCGGATAGGAGTAGGTTTCCTGAGAGTTTAAAGCCGCCGGGGCCCCAGCTAAGGCCATCGACGCGCAAGTTGCGACCATAGCCGGGTAGTTCCACCGCCTCGCGGTAGCCCCGCCCCCCTGGCTTGAGCCTGCCATCCTCGGTACCGATAAGGCCTAAGGGTAGGCTAAAACTTGGCTCCGGCACAGGGCCCAGAGCGTGGATAGCCCGCAGTTCAGCCTGGGACAGATCAAGGTAGAGCTTAGACTCCTGTTTGAGGGCGATGCTGGAGGCGGAAAGCCTCATCCCGGAAATGCTCCAGAAGAAGGGCTGGACATCTGCCCTTATCTCAAGGGAGAGGGCCCTGATACCTCGTATGAGTACGGTCCCCGCGCCTAGGCTCAGAGGGCCTGAGGGCTGCCAGGCATTGGGCAGAAAGAGGCGGCCGGAACAGCTGAGGCCGCCTGAGACAAGGCTTGCACCGGAAATCTCAAGACCAAGCCCAGAGCCCAAGCGATAGCGGGCCCAGCCCTCGGAGGGCTCAGGCACTTCGATCAAGCCCTGGCCCAGGATACGGCTTGAGGGAAACACAAGGCTGCCAGAGCCTTCAGCCAAGCCAAGGTCTGAGCCCCCGGTAAGCGAGAGATCGCAAATAAGGATAAGCTCGGAGCCCTCAGCCTTCGCTAGGGGGGCATAGAGGCTATCTTGGCCTGAGCCCATATCCAAGGCAACGCGTATATCAGAAATCTCGGACCCCGCCCAATCCATCCGCCCCTTGTCACCCAAAAGCATCCGGGTAAAAACGGCGCTGGAAGTAGCCGTCCGCCCCGGCTCGGCTTGGCCAGGGAGTGAGCTCAAGCTGCCGGAACACTCAAGCCCGGCTTCTCCCAGCCTCCAGCCCTCTATAACGATATCCCAGCCCTCAGGGCTGCTGAACTCAAGACTGGCTTGGCTCGGGTCGCTTAAGGAGGGCCTGAGAATAAGGGAGGGCAGACTGGGCCTCTGGCCCGGAAAGCCGGGAAGGGGGTCAAGGAGAAGGCCCTCTGCGGCAAGGCTTCCATCTTCTTCAAGGGAGGGGTTTTTTAGGGAGGCAGTAAGGCCGAAGGCGGAAACCCGTACCGCGTTGCGCCGAACCGCTCCCTGCACGGGTTTTCCGGCAGCATCTATAAAGATTAGGGGAGACTCAGGCGGCCAAGAGGCCGGGGGGAGGATGAGGAAGGCGGGGCCGGAATCTCGCTTGCCGGCTGAGGAACCGGAGGCGCAGGAGATACTGAGGGCCGCCAGGGCAAGGCCGAGTAAAAGAGCGGTCAAAAATCGTCTCATAGCCCCGGAACTCCTCAAAGCACGAATATGCGACGGCGGCGCGGGCGCCGGCGGCGCAAGGCGCAGGCGTCTGCACCAGCAGTTAGTAGGGCGCCGCCCCTAGCCTC
>JBGSOB010000204.1:0-4213 GCA_041739325.1 Treponematales bacterium | reverse complement strand
GCGGCCCGCTTAAATTCCCGCGCCACCCGCGCTCCTAAGCCCATGTGCGCGAAGCACGATAGCTTAAGGCGGGGCTCCCTGGCTGCTGCTGGAGGGAGGCGGCTCCCCCTCGCTTCGTAGTCCTCGGAGCGACAAAGTCGCTCCTGCGGTCTACTACGCTACCCCCACTATGAAGGGGGGAGCCGAGCGTTATGGCAAGCAGATTGATCCTCGAGCTCTTGGCCAGGGCCAAGACCGGCGTGCCGTAGCCCGCCTGCTCTCGGCAGGACGCCTCGTCGGCGTCCTGTCCCTCGTTACAGCCTCCTCGCCACTTCGTGGCTGCGGTGGCTTCCGCTTAGGGCGGCGCTGTGCTTGCTAAGACGCGGCCCGATTCAATTCACACGCCACCCGCGCTGCTAAGTCCTTGCGCACGAAGCACGAGCGCTCAAGCGCGGGCTCCCTGGCTGCTGCTGTGGAGAGCCCTGGTGCGCGCGCATGGCTGCGCTGGCTTCCGGTTAGGGCGGGGCTCGCTTGGCCGGCGGGGCTCTGAAGCGGCGAGATCCGAGGATTTGGAAAAGATGTCACGTGAAATGTATGGCAAGCCGGACTATTCCCTGACGAAGGCGCCGCGGTCAACTGAAACGACCGTATCCGAATTTCCAATCATGTCCGTGGCAAAGGGATCTCCTATCCATCTCCCCTGGGCAATCGGCGCCTTCAGGCGGAAATCGAATGCATAGGCATTGGTGAAGGGGTCTGAGGCGAGTTCAACGTCGTGCGCATTCAGAGCGGTTGAGCCGTAGCGCGCCTCTAGAAAAGCGTTGTAGTCCCTGTCGCTCACCGCGACGCCGAAGATGGCGTTCCCGACGATACGGCTCGTATCTCGGTAGCATTCCATCCAGATGTTGTTGTACGCCAGATTGTCCGAGCCAATTTGGAGGGCTATGCCTGAGTTCAGGCCTATCACTCCATATATGACGTTATGATGGAAACGGGTGCCCGTCACCGCGCCGCCGGTATCGCCTGAGCCTCGGGCGTCGCAGAAGATGCCGCCCGAGCATAATCCGCTGCAATCCGGGCTCATGTAAAACGCGTTGCGGTAGATCTCCCATCCCGAATGCTCATAGGCGAGGCCGGTAGCGGTGGACTTTGCCAAGGCGATCACCGCCGTGCCCTCGATGTCTTGCGTTTGGTTGTACCTAAAGGTTACGTCGCTCGATCCGAAATCCTGCCATAATTCCGAATGGTAGGTCGGATTAGAGGAGCATCGGGCGAATTTGCTGTATTCGACGAGCCATCGCCGGCAAAGCGCGGTTTGGATGAGCTGGCCGCCGTAGCTGAAGTCATGGATGTAGCAGTAGGCTATCCTTAGGTCCTGAGGGCCTGAATCGACGATTCCATTGATGGCGTGTATGCCGTCCTCCCCGGCGGAGGCTGCATGGTAGCCTTGTCCTTCGACGTCAAGATGCAAAAGATTGAAATCCCGCAATCCGTTCCCGGAGAAATATATCCTACGGTTTGGGGAACTTGAGTAGAGCCTGATGCCATGGCCGCTTTCCCAAGCGCCTGGACCGCCCCCGCTTTGTCCGTCGATGTCGACGTAGCTCGTGGATATCACGAACTGGGCGAATGTCGCCGCTCCATCGCCCATGGAGTCGATCCAGCCTAAATCCTCCCCGTGGTCGAATGGAGTCGCCTTCTTGATAATGATCCTGGATGTGCCGATGAGGGCATCGTCTATCGCGTAGGCCGGGTATGTACCTTCTGCCACGTAGTAGATTTCACTGCGCGTCAAGGATAAGGGGAGGGCCGTGTAAGCATCTGTCCAGCTGGAGCCGCTGCCCGAGCCGCTGCCCGAGCCGCTGGCTGATGGGTTCACGTAATGGCATAGCGCGGGAAGAGCTTGCCAGCTGGCAAAGAGGCTGATGTCGGCGGAGTTGATGGACAGGGATTCGCCGGGAAGAAATGCCGTTCCGCTTCCGTCCGCTTTTGTGTTCCAGCCCTTGAAGGCGCACGTCGGCTTGGAGAGGGATCCAAGGTTTCCAAGGATCGATGCGAAAGCGCCCTCCGGGTAACCCGTATCATCTATGGGGGCCGTCCCCGCATCCGCCCCGTTTCCATCGTAGAGGATGCGGTAGGTCGCGGCTATCGGCGAGGAAGATGGGCTGGGAGATGAGGGAGCCGGAATGGGAGAAGTGGGGTAACAGCAGGAAGCCACGAGGAGAACGAGGAGGGCAACTGATGCCGATAAAAACTTGTTTGTTGCGAGCATTACCTCTCCATTTTTTCGGAGCATTCATCATGGGTCGAATCTGCTAGGATTATGCCTTGGTAGCGGCGTTTTTTAACTTCAATTTCAATCCATAAGGCCCAAGGCCGCATTGGGATGAGTCTACTCCCGCCCATGGCTCCTGTCAACGCAGGATCATTCGACGCGCATTGTGTGCCCGGAGCATGCACCCTCAGGCTTCGGGATGAGGAGGGCGCGGGAGGGGAAGGCGCGAGCCTTTCCCTCTTGCCTAGCTTGTCTCCGCTTTATGATGCGCACTACGCAATAGTGTATTGCATATATAACGCTGTACGCAACTAGTTTAAAAATGTATAAAGGGGCCATTCGATTTCCAAGGAGACTCTACAATGGCCAATTACTTTAATTCCATACCCTGGCGCGAGGCCCTCGGCCAGTTGGGCGTTTGCCGCTTTATGGACCGCAACGAGTTTACCGAGGGCGTGAGCGCCCTCAAGGGCAAGAAGATCGTCATCGTAGGCTGCGGGGCCCAGGGCTTAAGCCAGGGACTGAACCTGCGCGATTCCGGCCTAGACGTGGCCTACACCCTGCGCAAGGAAGCTATCGCCGAGAAGCGCCAGTCCTGGAAGAGCGCCACCGAGAATGGTTTCAAGGTAGGGACCTATGAAGAACTCATCCCCGGCGCGGACGTGGTAGGCAACCTCACCCCGGACAAACAGCACAGCTCCGTCATCAAGGCCGTGATGGGCTTGATGAAGCAGGGCTCCTGCCTCTGGTACTCGCACGGCTTTAACATCGTTGAAGAGGGGATGCAGATCCGCAAGGACATCACCGTGGTCATGATGGCCCCCAAGGGTCCGGGCTCGGAAGTGCGAAATGAGTACGTGCGCGGCTTTGGATTACCCACCCTCATTGCCGTTCACGCCGCCAACGACCCCGATGCAAAGGGCTGGGACATTGCCAAGGCCCTGGCAGCGGGCACCGGCGGAGCGCGCGCCGGCGTGCTTGAGTCTTCCTTCGTGGCGGAAGTGAAGAGCGACCTCATGGGCGAGCAGACCATTCTCTGCGGCATGCTCCAGACCGGTTCGCTGCTCTGCTTCGACTCCATGGTGGCCAAGGGAATCGACAAGGCCTGGGCCGCAAAGTTCATCCAGTACGGCTGGGAGACGATTACCGAGGCCCTCAAGTGGGGCGGCATTACCGGCATGATGGACAGGCTTTCCAACCCGGCCAAACTACGCGCGGTGGAGCTCTCCGCCGAGCTGAAGAAGATCATGACCCCCCTCTACCAAAAGCACCAAGACGACATCATCAGTGGCGAGTTCTCCCGCGTGATGATGGAAGACTGGAAGAACGACGACAAGAACCTCTTAGGCTGGCGCGAGGCAACCGGCAAGACCGCCTTCGAGCAGACATCCCCCACGAGCGCCGCTATCGGCGAGCAGGAATACTTTGACAAGGGCATCCTCATGGTAGCCATCGTCAAGGCCGGCGTTGAGCTTGCCTTCGAGACCATGGTGGCCTCCGGCATCAAGGCGGAGAGCGCTTACTACGAGTCGCTGCACGAGACCCCCCTCATTGCCAACACCATCAGCCGTAAGAAGCTCTACGAGATGAACAAGGTTATCTCCGACACCGCCGAGTACGGTTGCTACCTCTTTGACAACGCCTGCCGCCCCCTGCTTTCAGGTTTTATGGCCAAGATTGACACAGACGTCATCGGCAAGGGTCTGACCCTCAAGGACGCAAGCGTGTCCAACAAAAAGCTTGTTGAGGTAAACGAGGAAATCCGCAACCACCCGGTGGAGATCGTGGGGAAGAAGCTGCGGTCCTATATGACCGCCATGAAAGAAGTCATCGCAGGCTAGGAAAAAAGGTCAGATACTGCGTCGCTTCTGCGCCTTGACTCCTCACGTGCAAAAGCACGCTCCGGGGTCAAGTCTTGGCGCTTCTTGTCTCTGACCTTTTTTCGGTCGCCTGCGGGCT
>JBGSOB010000175.1:0-5101 GCA_041739325.1 Treponematales bacterium | reverse complement strand
TTGGCGCAAAGGTTCCCTTCCCGCATGCTTTTTCCTTTGACCCCCGCCCCAAGCTGGGCTATCATGCCCTGCGGGGAGATTCCATGAGCCAATTAGAACGGGTTTACTTTATAGACAAGCGCATCCGGGAAACGGGAAGGGTGACGGCGGCTGAGGTCGCGCAACGCTTTGAGAATTCAGAGCGCCAGGTCAAGCGCGACATAGAGTACCTGCGCGACCGCTTAGGCGCGCCCATCGTCTGGCAGGCAAAGGGCCGCGCCTATGCCTACAAAAAGCCCTGGGAGGGCCTGCGCTTTGCCGACGAGCACAGCCTCTTTGCCCTGGCCTTTCTCAAGGCAATCCTTAAAGATTACCACTACGTGCCCGTCATCTCCGAGCGCCTTACCCAGGAATTCAGCCAGCTGGCCTCCGGCTCTTACGCTTCTATCGTGGATTCCGTTTCCTACGAATTGCCGGACATGGAAAGCATTGAGGAAGAAACCTCCTATGCACTCTGCCAGGCATTGCTGCGCAAGAAGGCCCTGGGCATACACTACACCGACTCCAAGGGCAAGGAAAGCGCGCGGCAGATAGACCCCTGCCGCCTCATCAACTACTCCGGCAAATGGTACGCCCTGGCGCGCGACAGGGCCAAGGACGCCCTGCGCGTCTTTGCCCTCTCGCGCATGCGCGATGCCGAGCTCTTGGAAACAAAGGCCGGACCCGCCCCCTCCAAGAAGGAGATAGACGAGCTCCTCTCCTCATCCTATGGCATCTTCAAGGGCCGGCCCATCGGCACGGCCGTCTTGCGCTTTTCCGGCGGAGCGGCCCGCGCCGTCAAGGATCAAACCTGGCACCCCAAACCCCGCAGCCGCCAGGGCAAGGACGAAGGGGGCCATGCCTACCTAGAGCTTTCTCTCCCCGTCCACGACTGGACGGAGATTTTAGGCCGCGCCCTGCGCTGCGGATCCGCCTGCGAAGTTATCGGCCCGCCGGAATTCCGCGCCCGCTGGGTACGGGAGATAGGCAAGCTTTCCGCTTTGGCGGGACACTCAGTGTCCCGGTAAGCTATTAATCCTTGGGCCTTCTGCCTAAATCCTTCCAACTGAGGCCTAGGAGATAGGAGAAGGTCAAGTCGTCTAAGCTGATGCCCGCATCCGGCAGCATACGCACCGTCCGGTTGCCGGCTTGGGCGCTTGCGTTAAGCTCGAACTTTCCCAAGGCAAGGCTAAAACCCAGATTGGCGCCCAAACTTCCGTCTATCACGCCTAGGTGGTGGCGCAAGCCGTATTCCCCTCCCAGCCGCAGGCTGAGCCAATCGCTTACCCAGATTTCCAGAAGCGGTTGACCGCGATAAATAGAGGAAGCCCTCTCATCAAGTTCCTGCTCCAAGCTGGCGCGCAGACTGCCGAATACGCGGGATCCGGGAAAGCGCCCCGTCACGTGCGCCTCCACCAAGAGAGGCATCAGGCCTACGTGGAGACTGCCTACCTGGGCATCAGGGGCCATACTCAGGTAGATGTTGGGCATGTTGACCCAGGAAACCTGGAATGAGGCGAAGATAGTTGACTCCGGGTGGCGATAGGAAAGGGAGAGCGATGCGCCTAGGCTCGTTCCCAGATTGAGCTTTTCGTATTCGCTGGCTATGAGGGTGCTGCTTGTTCCGTCCGCGTTCCGCGTAGAACTTGCCACCGGCTCCACCCCGGCGGCCAAGACGGAGGCGCCCAGGGCAAGGGTTCCTCCCAGCCGGTAGCCCAAGCCCAGCCGCCCACATGAGGCCACCAGGGAGTTATTCACCTCATAGAGACCAAGGGCGTTGAGGCTACTCGTCCCGTCAAAGAGGAGCTGCTGCTCGGAAGTGATGATAGCCCCGCGCGAGTCTAGGAAGGCCTCGGCAATCAAGCCTCCCTCTCTGCCCAGGGGAAGGCTCAGGATAAGGCGGTTTGAAAACCAGATATCGCTCGCGGATAAAATACCTGAATACAGGTTGCTAAAGCCATAACCGTTCCAGATACCTATTGAACCCCTATCCGCCAGTGCGGCGTTAGCCCCGCTTAAAAGGGGCGCGTAGAATTCAACATCGCTCTGATAGCGGGGGCTGGGGGCGACTATTTTTTCAAAGAGGCGGCTTACCTCGCGGTTAGTCGGATCCGCCAAGGCCGCAGAGCTGATCTCCCTCGAGGCGCGCGGGTAGTCTTTTTTATCCAGTGCGTCTATGGCGGCCGAGTAAGCGGAGATGGCCCTTTCCTTGAGGCTTGAGACAAAGGGAAGGGCAGGCTTGGCGGCAGGCTTGGCCGCCGCCTTTAGAGCGTCCTTACCCAAGCCCAGGGCGTCTTGGCTCATGAGAGCGCGGGCTATCTCAGCTACGATAAGCTCGTACTGCGCGAGGCTTCCGCTGCTCTGCCCCATCCACACGATAGCCCCGGTCTCAACGCTGATGAGCTTGCAGGTCAAGAGGATTGAGCCGGCCATATCAACCACCTCTCCGCTCAAGAGATAGCTGGCCGTAAGCAGTCGCCCGAGTTTCTGCGTCTTTTCTTCAGAAGACGCCTCAAATGAAAACTCCAGTTCCCCAAGGACAAGGGCGCGTTTCTCCCTGTCTATGACGCTTATTAAGCCGGAGCGAGACAGTTCCCCGGCAAGCATTTCAGACAGTCCCTTGCCCAGGTATTTGAAGGCAGGGTTGTCGCTACTCACCCCAAAGTCAAGAAGCGCGACCCGCGGCTTGTCCGCGGCAGTTTGGGCTAGGGCCAGAACCGGCACGAGGCATAAGAGAAAAACGGCTATCCATACTTTCATAAACCATCCTTGCGCTAAGGCAGCCCCATGAGTATATCACGGGATTGTGGCCCTATCTTGCGCGCACAGGCCTGTTTTTTAGCGGAGACTCGTCTAAATAAAGAGAAAACCCAATCAAACCGAGCTCCAGGGTATGGATTAACGCACCCATTTCCCATTTTAGCTTTCCGCTTTGGCGGGACACTCGGTGTCCCATTAATGGGTTTAAACTACTGAAAACAATCCAAAAATAGGCGGGAGGAAAACCTTTCTTCCAAGAAAGGCTTTTCCCCCCGCGCCCCCCTTTCCAAAGAAGTGAAGGCGTTCCAGCCCTTTTGATTATCGCTTAGCTAAAAAAGGAATCACCCTTGTAACGTTGACAAAGAGGACTAAGGGAACTACCATTCCTCCGTCATACCCTGACATGGAGGAAAAATGTTCACAAAGTCGGTCTCGTTCGCGAGTCTTTGCCTAGCCATAACGGCATTGAGCCTATCCTGCGCTACATCGCCCAAGATGCCGGATAGTGGTTCGCGCATACCCGCCGGTAAACTAGCCATAGTTGGCAGGATCAGCAACCAGCCTGAAATAACGCAAAACCTTCAAACCCTCGGCGACGCCTACCAAACAAAGAAAACCATGGTCGCCATCTGCCTCTCTCCGGAGGCGCAAACCCGCCCCATGTACCTCGACGCCAAGGGCGGCGTAGTGATTCCGGCAACCTGGGGCGAATGGTTCATCATGCTCGTACCCAAAAACAAGCCACTCTGGTTCGGGCGCGGGGAGGTTGCGCTTGAGGCGAAGGGCGGCGGCTGGCAATTCGGAGTGCTTGATCCCCTTCCCCCTCCGCTCCTTGACTTTGAGGACAGTGACGAGATCGTCTATATCGGAGACCTCGTTTACCACATAGAAGAAACACAGCCGGGCTCAGGCAAGGCAGAGAGCTACATTGAGATTATTGACAACTCTGCCTCCGCGGCAAAAACCTTTACAGGCTATCTTATGAACAAGTCTGGCAAACCGGCAAGCCTGACCACGCGGCTCTTGGCGCGCAAGCGGATTCCACTCTCTTTGGGAACATGGGGCTATACCTCTGTTGTCATGTGGCGCTAATCGGGGCTGAGGCTTCAAGCTGCTTTATATCCGCGCGCAAAAAATAGCCCAGGATTGCCAGGCGCATAGAGGCTAGCAGGGCGTCCCGGACAACTTGACCAAGTTGGTCAATGTTGCTATTATCAGTGATATGAAAACAGTACCCCTGGCAGAGGTAAAAACCCACCTTTCCTCGCTCCTAAAGGAAGTAGAAGGCGGCAAAGAAATAGCTATTTCCTTTGGCCGGAAAAAAGAAACAATAGCGGTGATAATTCCCTTTTCCGAATATAAAAAAAACCAGAAAAGAAAACTTGGCAGCCTCATAGGAAAAATGGAAGCCGTCTTTAGCGAGAATTTCAAGATGACGGATGAAGAGTTGCTAGGTTCATGAACTATATCGTAGATACCCACATATTGATTTGGTCCTTCGTGAATCCAGAAAAATTGTCGGGGAAATTTCAAAAAGCGATACTCGATACCAATAACACCATATATTTTAGCCAGTTTAGCTTATGGGAAATATCAATTAAATACGGACTCGGGAAATTGTCGTTAAAAAATATGACGCCGGAGCAATTTTACGATGAAATCGAATCAAGCTTTTATCAGTGTAAAAAAATAGACAACAATGATCTCATATCAAGTTATAGATTGCCCATTGAGCATAAGGACCCTTTTGACAGCGCGATAATTTGGCAAGCGATAAAAAATGGCTTGACCTTAATAAGCAGTGACGAGCTCATTGGTTTATATGAAAAACACGGGCTAAAACTCCTGTAATGCCCGACGGCATCCGTCGGCCGTCGGGCATCGACCATCCGCGGCACGCTCGGGAGCTGCCTCGCCTTCATGCCCTATTTCTTTGAGTTGATCCTCACGTCCAGCTCGTCGCCGCAGGCGGCAATCAAGCGGTACCAGATAGCCTTGCGGTTGCGAACCTCAAGCCGCGCCGCCTCCAGGGTCTTGGCAAAGCCCTCGTATTGCTTGGTGACGCTTTTATAGATTTCCCTATCCTTGAGGGAGAGGATGGAGTCCAGGTGTTGCTGTACGTCGCGCTCCAGCTCCTCGGTAAAGCTGGCCGCCAAGGAGGCGTAATTGGCGTAGATGGAGCGCAGGTAGGAAAGCACCACCTCGTCCATGCCCGCCAGACGCGGCAGCTCCTTGATCACCAAACCGAATATCGCAATGGCTTGCTCGAACTTCTCCGTCTCAAAGGCGGTAATGGCGGAATTGACCCGGGCGCGCAGGGCGT
>JBGSOB010000153.1:0-9437 GCA_041739325.1 Treponematales bacterium | reverse complement strand
TCAAAGCCTACAACGCGGTTGACTTTGATGACTTGATCGTTTTACCCATACGCATTTTCGACGAGCACCCGGAGTGCCTGGCTTCTTACCGTCTGCGCTACCGTTACCTGATGGTGGATGAGTTCCAAGACACATCCTTCATTCAGTACCGCATGATGAAACTCCTGGCAGACCGCAACGTCTGCGTCGTGGGCGACGATGACCAATCCATCTACTCTTGGCGTGGGGCGAATTACGAGAATATAAAAACCTATGAACGCGATTACCCCGACGTTGTAGAGATTAAGCTGGAGCGAAATTACCGTTCCACATCAACCATTCTTGAAGCCGCCAACGGGGTTATCGCACACAACACGAACCGCAAGGAAAAGGCCCTCTGGTCGGGTGAGTCTACCGGCAAGCCCATAGAGCTCTGCTTTCCGGAAAACGAGGTGCATGAGGCAGAGTTTATCGCCAATGAAATTCGTAAGCTTAAAATCCGCGACTCGGTAAAGCTCTCGGAATTCGGCATTTTGATACGCACCAATTCCCTCACCAGGCACATAGAGGAAGCCTTGCTGGCGGATAACCTTCCCTACCGGGTTTCCGGCGGCACCAGTTTTTTCCAACGCAAGGAAATCAAAGACGTCATCTCCTACCTGCGTGTCATTTCCAACCCGGATGACGACGTCAATCTGCTGCGCATCATCAATACCCCGCGTCGCGGGATAGGCCGCAAGGCGGTTGAGGATCTCTCCCTTATAGCCACGGAAAAGGAATGCTCGCTCTTCCACGCCATCACCGCTGCCCGCTACGGCGACATTCCCGGAATCAGCGAACGGGAAAAAACGGATTTGGGAGAATTTCAAAACCTGATAGAAGTCTACCGAGGTGAAATGCTTGGAAAGAAAACTTTCGCGCCCAAGGTGCGCGCCTTAATCGACGAGATTGACTATTGGGGCTACCTGATAGGGGAAAACCAAAAGAGCGAGAAGGCCGCGCGCTGGAAATTCCTAAACGTTGAAAGCTTTATTAAATCCATAGAAACCTGGGAAAAAGACCCAGACAACATGGACCCGGGGCTCTATACCTACCTAAACCGCATCACCCTCATAAGCCGCGATGACTTAGACGAGGCAGAGGAGGGCAAGATCAATCTTATGACTATCCACGCCGCCAAGGGGCTGGAGTTCGATGTCGTCTTTATTGCCGGTTGCGAGGATGGTCTCATTCCCCATGCGCGCTGCATGGAGGAATCTGACGGTAACCTGGAAGAGGAACGGCGCCTCTTTTACGTGGCCATAACCCGCGCCAAGAAAAAGCTCATTCTTACCTCCGCGCTCACGCGGCGTCGTATGAACAGCGTCGTCCAGAGTCAACCCTGTCCCTTTATCGCAGAAATCCCGGAGCATCTCTTGGAAGTGGTAGAGGCCGAACAGCCCCTTAAAGAAGAAGAAGTCGCGGACGCGTTTGCCAGGATGAAGGCTCGGTTTAAGGTTCCTGTTTGATGCCGGGCTTATACCTGCGGCGGCGCGCTCTTAGCCCCAGAGGCGTTATCTCCCTGTAGAAGCATCCAGGTAAGCTCATGTTTGTTATATCCCAGATGGAGGAGTCTGGAACCGGGTATGGCTTTGAATTTGGCCATCGTTTCCCAATCAGGCTCGCCCTGCATTTTTACGGTGCAGATAAAATTCCGGCACAGACCGGAATTGAGCCAGACCAGTATCCATTCATAGAGTTTAGCCGGGTAGCATATAACGTCAGAAAAAAGCCAATCGCAGGCGCCCAATTCCTCCGGTTTGAGGGTAAAGGCCGAATGACGCGAAAAATTCACCAAGGGATGAGCCATTAATCGCGGGTCGAGCTCGCTTCTGTCTATGGCAGTGACATGGGCTCCCAAGAGCGTTAATACCCAAGTCCATCCGCCGGGGCAGGCGCCGGCGTCGATACAGCGGCTCTGCGGCCCGGGTAGGCTACCACAGACGCAGAGAGCCTCTTGGAGCTTGAGGTAGGCCCTGCTCGGCGGATCTAGTTTGTTTTCCTCGAATTCTATCTCCCCATGGGCGAAGGGGCTTGCGCAGGAAGGGCTGGCAATAAGCCTATGTTCATCTATGAGGGTAAAAGAACCCATCGGCAGGGCGGGAAGGGGATAGGGGAAGCTTTTCGGTTTTTCCCCTATGTGCGGAAGGGCATCCTTAATAAGCTGGGCGCGTCTATGAAGGATATTGGGAAGGAGCGCCCAATTGCGTTGAATGGCTTTGAGTTTGCGTACGGCGTCTGAAATAGAGTCGTACTCGATGATGAGGGGGTCGAGCCAAATGTTCTGCGCCCAGGCCGGGCTCAAGCTCGGGCCCTCTTTAAGATAGAGGCGGTCAATGATGATATCTGCGCCTGAAATTTCCGTTTCAAGGTTTTGCGGATAGTCTTTTGACGCCAGGTAGCCAGTAAAAGGCTTTTGCAGGAGATCCACATCTTTCATCGAAACCCCTAGATAAACTTATAGAGTTTGGCGGAATCAAGCAACATGCGATTGATGCGATTTGCGCTCATAAAGGAGTTTTTATCCGCCGCGGTATCAATCCGGCTAGCCCGTAGCTGCAAATATTTGAAAGCCTTGGAGAGAATAGTCGCGCGGTCGGTTTGAAAACCGGAGAGATCGCGGCTCATCTGGCCGGATTCCGGAATGGAGAGGAAGTAGAGGTAGAGATAGACATGGAGGTTTGGGTCATTCTCCGATGGTTTGAGCTCCCGAGTAAGGCGGTACAGCTCTTCGGACGCTTCCCGGGCAAGCCCCAAGCGTCGCTTGATCTCCGCCTGGGTTGAAATGAGGAAGAGGCTGAAGGCGTTTTCCCGCTCATCGGTGCCGATTGCCCTGTCCTCGATAAGTTCGTAGCCGGAGCCGAAGAGGGGCTTTTCCGGATAGTGCGCCTTTCTGGGGCGATAGCCATCAATTGCGGCAGCAATCAGTTTTAAGGCCTTTTCCGGCTCATCGGTCTCAATATAGGTTTCTGCGAGAAAGGCCATCGCTTCTCTGTCGCTGGGGTATTTATCGAGCAATGCTTGGGCATGCCCGTGCTCATAGAGTTTATTTAAGATTCGCGCTTGCCAAATCTCAAGCCTCTGCCGGCACCCGGGGATCTGGCAAAGTCTATCTACGGCTAAGGCTTGGCATATCCGCGCTAGTGCGTTTTCAAAACGCCCCAATTCGAATTCGATACGAGCCAAGAAGAAGAGCGATTGAATTTCCCAATCGCTGCGGAAACAGCGGCTTGCCAATTCTTGTGCTCGCTGGGCCAACCGCGAGGCGCGAGAATAGTTGCCATGGAGGAAATAGGCCAGGGCCTCATAATAGGAATTAAGCAATTCCTCAAAATCGTTGGAGATCCCTTCGGCTATCGAGTAGGCGTTGGAGAAATAATCCATCGCGTCGTATATTTGCTCGCTGCGGAGGAAGCATAGGCCGAGGGCGCGATTGGCTTGAGCCTCACCCAGGCCGTCTTGGCTCCTTTGGTAACTCAGTAAAGCCTTCTTAGCCCAGTTTAGCGCTTCGCGTGAGCGCCCATGCTCGTATTCCAAGTAAAATCTGCTGATATTTTTTTGGCCTAGAAGAGCGCATTCATCGTCACTGGGCATTGAATTCAAGGCCTCCACGATGCTCTCCAGCTCCGCAGCGCTCCCAAAGGTTGCCAGGAAGGCTGCCCAGCGGTCAAGGCATAACCTGTCTTGTAACTCCAATGCTTGAATGCCTTTGAAAAAGCCGGATTCTCGCGCTACGGTAAGGGCTGCGCAGTTGTCTTGAGCGTATTCGCCGGAGAGGGTTCGCGCTAATGCCCTGACATCGACTTTTTTTAAGGTTACGCATGCGCGCTGGTACAATTCAACGCTTTCCTGCAGCACGCCCTTTCCCGCCAATTTTACTATATAAAGGAAGAACTCCTGATCTAGCTCATCGGCCTTCTGGCCCAGGATGGGTTTAAGTATGGCATCCAAGCCCTCCAGACTCGGTTGCCCTGATTCTTGAGAGAGGAGAAAACCCATTTGGTAGAGTTGCTTGAAGGCCAATTGCTGGCTCTGCGGCTTCCTGCCGGATTGGCTTAGGTATTCTCCCAGGCAGTGCCTATCCAAAATTCCGTCTGATATAACGATCACATAGAGAATTTCCAAGAGTTCGGAGGGTAGGGTCGCCAGGTATTTTTTTGTCGGGGTTCTTGAGTTTTTACCGGCAAGAAAGGCGTGGTAAAAGGCTAGCGGGTCCTCAATCCATGCTTCCATCATCTGGCCATACTCAGGCGCGGCGCTATCGTCTCCATGACCGATGTCTAGGCCATGTATATTTTTGAGGTAGTTCTCGATTTCGCTTTTATCAAAGTCCGGCAAGTCGATTATGCTTACCCGTTCCAGGTCAAACCCGGCGTTCGCCTTTGAGGATAGGGTTCCCACGACCAAGGGCCGGGCCCCATCCTCTACAAAGGAGGGAAGACGCATGGCAAGTTCCTTGCTTTGCTTGCTAAAGCTGTCAATGTCTTCCATTAATAAGAGGGCCGGCAGGCCACGGGCAGAGCGGTCTCGAACGAATCCTCGAACATAAAGTCCTACAAAGCTGATGAAACGGCGTTCGATCTCCTTAGGAATCTTCTCTTTGTATGGGGTTTTTAATAAAAATTCATAGGCGCTTCGTGAAGATTCAAAGACCTGTCTTTCGCTGCGATACAAGCGAGCCGCCGCTATCGGTAGGTCTGATGCGGGAATGCTCAAGCAGATTTCCGCGTAGGGATTGCTTGCTTGGGCGTTTTTTCTAAACAAGGGAATGGTGGCGGTTCCTGCTAGAGGGCGCAGCGCCCGCTCCAGATTTCTCATTGCCGCCCCGCGACGCGGTCCCCTGAAGAGGGCGAAATCTTTGCGGGAATCACCGGAGAAGAAAGGATCCAGTGCGTCCAGCATAAAGCGCATCATGCTCGGGCGCTCCCAGAAGGCTTGGTTTTCATCGGCCGATACCGGATGGGTAAAGCGGAAATCCTCAACAAGCTTTATTCCGCCGGAATCGATATAGCTGAAATATTCGGAGAAGTCATCGGCCAAACCCCCACCCACGAGGAAGTTATTGTCCGCTTGAAGGGAGAGAACAAGGGGTTTGAAGGCGCGGAGGGCCGTGTCGGCGGATTTTTCATCCGTTTCATCGAGGGCCATCACAAAACCGAATAATTTTTCATGATTGGTCTTGAGCTCAGAGAAAACACTAAACGAGGCCTGGGCCGCTTGAAGCCTGATTCCGGGGATATTTTCGTCAAAGGTATACAAAAACGGTGCGTGTTTGCTCTGCGATTGACCATTCGCGTTGGAAAGAATTTGCTGTATTCTGGCAACAAGGGCCTCTATCGTTGAGGGGTCTGTGCGTTTTAGTTGGGCGAAGTAGTAGATGTCCACATACAGTGAAATCATTCCGGATTTTCTCCAATGCGAGATTCTTACCTCATATATCGAGCAAAACTCCCTCTATATTTATCCCCTCTTTTGAATTAAGTGGAAAAATGACCGATTGAAAGCGCTTGACGGCAGAATCGGCATGGTGTTAAACTCAATTTTGTCCAATTATCCCCGCCGAAAATGGCGTTTTTGAGACTGGAGAAACCGCCTGAAAATGCCGATAATCATACCAAAGGGTATGCCATGGATCTAGACAGCATCGTGCGTTTCATAAGTACACCCCTCATCCCGAAGCTGATCGTGCAGGCGCTTGCCTTCTCGGTCCTGCTTTTTGTGAGGAAAAGGGATCTGGAAAACGTCTCAACCGTCTACCTAGGAAGCCTGGGGCTTTTCTTGGTAAGGGATATCCTTCTCCAATTCTTCCCCTTCCCAGAGATCGTTTTCGTTTCCGATCTTTTGGCCTTGGTGTCTATTTCCTTCGTTTACTCCTGGTTCCTGAGAAAACGCGTGAACGCTTTCGTCCTTTTAGGCGTCAATGCCGCCCTTCTTATTGCCTTTGCCGCCAACCTTTTGCTTTCATTCCTGCCTGTTTTCTCTCCGCGGCTGTACTCTATAGGTCTTGGAATAAATCTGCTGTGGTTCCTCTTGCTCTGCGTCCTTGCTACCAAAAAGGGCGGGGAAACCCTCCCTGAGCTCGTCGTCGCCAAGACCTGGATCCTTATGGCTTCTGCCTTCTTTGTTCTTTTTGGCTTAACTGCCGCTTTCGGCTTTCAAAATGAATTGATCCAGCGCCTTCTCTATCCCATCTTCTATTGCCTCTTCATTCCACTTTCCCTTACCCAGCTGGCCTTAATGGAGAAGCAGGGGCACCGCGAGAGGGAGTACCTTACCAACACCATAGATTCCATCTATGCCTTCATGGAACGCTCCGGAACGGCCTTTAAGAATTCTGCCGACATGAATGAGCTTTTAACCCAGATCGTCAGATCCATTTCCGAGGAAACAAAGGCGAGCGGGGCATTGATCGCCATGGTGGACGAATTTGACGATATTTTGGCAGTAAAGGTCTTAGAAGGGAATTTCCCTCCCCCCTTCAAGATCCCGAGCGAGCTTCCCCGTAAACAGGCCCGAATTGAGGCCTTTATGAAGCACGCCCAATTCAAACTCGGTGAAACCGCCTTAGGTGAGCCGGCAAAAAGCGGCCAAAGCATCTTTATTAACGATCCCGCCCACGATCCACGGGTTGCGGTGAATGGCGAAGAAGACTTCTTCTTCTATAATTCCCTTATTGTCGTTCCCCTGTCCATGGGCGATAAAGTTATAGGGGTTATAGCTTTAAGTCGCGGAGTCAATACTCAGCCCTTTAGCGAATTTGAGTACGAACGCTGCAGGATGTTGGCGGATTTTGGAACCATAGTCATTCGCAACCTGATGTCGGCTATGGAAGCCTCTGAAAAATCCAATATTGAGAAAGAAGCTGCCATCGCCGCCGATATCCAAAAGACCTTGACCCCCAAAAAACTCGTGGATACCGGTAAGATGACATTCGGTGCCTTCCTTAATCCGGCTCGGGGCGTCTACTCGGATTATTACGATATCATCTACAGCCGCTCGAATAAGGCTATTCTCGTCATGGCCGACGTTGCCGGCAAGGGAATCCAAGCCTCACTCATCATGGTAATGATACGAGCACTCATTCATCTTACAACCAATACCAGTAAGGACATATCGACTATCCTTACCTGGGTTAACCGGGGTATAACCGGCAAGATCGAAATGGATCATTTTGCCACCCTAGCCATCATCTCGGTAGACACCGAGACCGGTGACGTGGAATACGCCAATGCCAACCAGCAGTCCGTCATGGTTATTCGGAAGAAGAAGAACGAAACGGAGTTTATTGAGGCTGAAAGCGTACCTATCGGCGTGGAGCGGAAAACAGAGTATACTTCAAGCTCCTTTAAGCTGAACCCTGGGGACAGTTTGGTCCTCTATACGGACGGAATTCCCGAAGCGATGAATATTCAGGGAAAACAATATGGCAAAAAACGCCTAAGTGATATTATAATGAGGAATATGAACCAGTCTTCAAAGGACTTGGCGGTAACGGTGCGGAAAGATGTTCAGGATTTCGTGGGCCAAGCCCGTCAGCACGACGATCAGTCGTTGTTGATTATGAAAATGAAGACCTGAGAGGAGAGGAGCTAGGAATATGGAACTAAAGATCCGGAAGAACGGCGAGAACTACATCATAGATGTGAATGGTGAGATGGATCTGTATAATTCCTACAAGCTTAAGGAATTAGTAATGAAGATGCTCGAAAAGAAGGTCGAGCGTTTCATTATTAACCTAGAGAATGTGGATTACATCGACTCCTCAGGCATTGGCGCCCTCATCTACATCTGCTCGACCATCAAGAAGATGAATCTCAAACTCCACATAACCAATATCCATGGTTCCGTTAAAAAGGTAATTGAGCTTACTAAGCTCATGGGATACTTCCCCATTACCAACAGCATTGAAGAAGCAATCCAACAGATGGAAGAGTAGACGATGGAAAATACCTATCTTAACGAGATCAAGGAAATTAAGGTCAATGAGAACAGTCCTCTCTTTGACAAGTCAAACCTTTTGTATAAGGAATTTCCCTCAGATTACCGCCAAATCAGGTATTTTACCCTTCTTATCGTGCAATCTGCCCCCTTGGAGATCAAGGAAATCAATCTGCTTGAGCAGCAGATTTCTGAAATCATCAAAAACGCGGTTAAGCACGGTAATAAGTGCAACCCTGAGAAGAAGGTACGTATTTGGTATTCCTTCTCACCCAGTCACGCCCACCTCATTGTCGAGGATGAGGGCGATGGCTTTAAGGATTTGGAGCGCTGGAATGATTTTAACCGGAAACGCCTCCAGTTCCTCGCAGAGCAGAATTTTGATGAATTAGGGAACTATGTTTCGTTTAGAACCCTAAAGTCCGACGATACGGATGGGGGTAATGCCCTTTTTGCGGCCCTTGAGTACTGGAATGGCGGTTTTGTTTACAACACAAAGCGCAATGCCGTCGCTATGCTCAAGAATTTCCCTCAAAAACGCCATGGAATCAATATTGATAACGGCTAGCCCAAGGAAGTTTTGATTTTTTAGAAAGCCGCCTCAAGGGGCGGCTTTTTTTATGGCAAAAAATACGCGGCGGCGGATTGGTTGAGCGAAAGGGCGAACCTGCACGCATAGAGGAAGCGGAGATCCTCCGGTTGCGTAGGATTCAGGTTGCAGGTGATGATATTTTCCCCGCCACGCGGATAGCTGCCGCTTATTCGCCCCGACAAGCGACAGGATCTTCGGCCAAAATCAAGAAAGAGTCGTATCTCTTCATTTGATTTAAACTCAAACTTTGGCTCCTGAGATGGCAAGGAAAGAATGAGGAGGCTTGGTCTAAAATCCAAGATGCCAGGATCCTGCCCTGGAAGGCTGCGAAAAACATAGGATTGGCAAAAAGCAGAAATCACAAGGGCTTGATCTACCAGTTGTCGGGTTCGCATTTCCGTACGGCTCCGAAAGGCAAGAAGCCCCAGGGGGCTTCCAGGAACTCCCAAGCCAAGGGCAAAGTCTGCCTTGGCCAGAATATCTGGAAGTCCTCCGCGACCCTCTAGGCCTTCCCTGGCCGGGCCGCCCAATTGCCTTAAGAAAAATGCCGCTTCGTCGCGCTGGAGGAAGACTGAATCCGGGTAGGGAGATGGGTTTGATTCAAGCAAAGCCGAGGACGACCGTTCTTTGAGTAAAATACGAGGTCCGGAGAAGATTAGCTGTTCGATATGCCCTAAAAGAGAAATATCTTGAACCGGCTGGTAACCCATATGGAACCCAAGGCCTTCCGCATGGTTTTTTATAAGCTTGAGTCGGTCAATGATATTTAGGGCTGATGTCAATTGCCCTTTAGGTTCAAAGGCTAGATTAGCCGCAACTGCGAGTTCAAGGCTTTCTTCCCCATGAGAAAGGATGGCTTTAAGAGCCTGGGGGCGAGTGGAAGATTTCC
>JBGSOB010000146.1:0-27809 GCA_041739325.1 Treponematales bacterium | reverse complement strand
CCATCTACCGCTCAGGCACCATCGGCAAGGCCAAGGAACACATTGAAGGCACCGCCGCCAACATCAACGCCATGCTCGGCGACATAGGCGGCTCGGCCTTCGTTTCCGTCAACAAGGCCCTGGTAACCCGCGCTTCCGCCGTCATCCCGGCCATCCCCCTCTACATCATGAGCCTCTACAAGGTGATGAAGGCCAAGGGCCTCCACGAGGGCTGCATCGAGCAGATCGACCGCCTCTACCGCGACCGCCTCTACGCCGCCGGCGGTAAGGTTCCGGTCGACGCCGAGGGCCGAGTGCGCATAGACGACTGGGAGATACGCGACGATGTGCAAAAAGAAGTTGACGACCTCATGGCCAAGGCCACTGAGGAGAACTTAGGCGCAATTACCGACCTCGCCGGTTTCCGCGAGGACTTTCTGCAGGCGCACGGCTTCGGGGTTCCCGGCGTCGATTATGAAGCGCCCGTATCTTACGCGTGAGGTATACCATGGACGACAAGCAAATCCTTAGCCTTTTAAACGGGTTCTCCGCCTCCGGCATCGCCGAGCTCGATATCGAGCAGGCCGGTCTTAAGCTCAGCCTGCGCCGCTACGCGCGCCAGGTAGAGGTTTCTCACCCTGCCGCCCCCCATCCGGTCGCGGCCCCCGCAGCCCTGCCCCACCCGGCTGCCCCCGCTAGCCAGAGCCACAGCCACGAGTCAGCCGCGCCTGCCAAGAGCGCCTCTTCAGGCGGCGAGGCTATCGCCAGCCCCCTGGTTGCAACCTTCTACCGCTCCCCCGGCCCAGATTCCCCGTCCTTCGTGGAAGTGGGAACCAAGGTTAAAGCCGGCCAGACAATCTGTATCCTTGAGGCGATGAAGAACATGAACGAGCTCCAAGCGGAATTCGATTGCGAAATCCTGCGCATCCTGCCTGAAAACGGCAGCTTAGTGGAGTTCGGTCAAAACCTCTTCGAGGTGCGCAGGGTATGAAGGGCGGCATCCTCATAGCCAACCGCGGAGAGATCGCGGTTCGCGTCATCCGCAGCTGCAAGGAGATGGGCATTCCCTCGGTGGCGGTTTATTCCACCGCCGACAAGGACGCTCTCCACGTGAAGATGGCCGACAAGGCCGTCTGCATCGGTCCCCCGGCGGCTAAGGATTCCTACCTCAATAAGCAGGCCCTTATTATGGCCGCTCTCCACTCAGGCTGCGAGGCTATCCACCCCGGCGTAGGCTTCCTCTCCGAGAACGCGGACTTTGCCCGCCAGGTGAACAAGGCCGGCATTAAGTTCATAGGCGCCCACCCGGACGTGATCGACCTCTTGGGCGACAAGGTTAAGGCGCGCAGGGCCGCCCTCGAAGCCGGCCTGCCCATCACCCCCGGTTCTCCCGGTGCCATTCAGCCCGGTCCGGGAGCCTTAGAAGAGGCAAAGCGTATCGGCCTGCCCATTATCATCAAGGCGGCGGCCGGCGGCGGCGGCAAGGGTATGCGCATCGTCCGCGATTTTGCCGAGCTGGAGAAGAACCTCACCCTCTGCTCAAGCGAGGCTCTCAAGGCATTCGGCGACGGCACGGTCTTCCTTGAGCGCTACCTGGAGAATCCGCGCCACGTAGAGCTGCAGATAATGGCCGACGGCATGGGCAATGTCTGCGTCTTGGGCGAGCGCGACTGCTCCGTCCAGCGCAACCACCAGAAACTTCTTGAAGAGAGCCCCTCCACCCAGGTGACGGACCAGATGCGCAAGGCCATGTCCCGCGACGCGGGCAACCTTTTCCGCAATCTTAAGTACGCCGGCGCCGGAACCATAGAATTCCTTGTGAAAAACGGTGAATTCTTCTTTATGGAAGTCAACGCCCGCATCCAGGTGGAACACCCAGTTACCGAGATGATCTGCGGCTACGACCTCATCCGCCAACAGATCCTGGTAGCCTTGGCAAATCGCATGGAATGCCCCAACGGCGACCTCGTCACCATTGCCGCCGAAGGCAAGCAGGGCATCAGCATTCCCGGCGGTTACGCCTTGGAATGCCGGGTAAACGCCCTTACCCCCGGTAAGGTGACAAAATTCAACACCCCCGGCGGCCCCGAGGTTCGCGTGGATTCCTTCCTCTACGACGGGTGCACGGTGCCCCCCACCTACGACTCGATGGTGGCAAAGATCATCGTCCACGCCCGCAGCCGCGATGAGGGTTTGGCCCGCATGGAGCGCGCCCTCAACGAACTTGTCATTGAGGGCATAAAGACCAACATCGCCTCTCAGCTTGCCATCCTCAAATCAAAGCAATTCCGTTCCGGAGATTTCGGCACCGGCCTCTACGCAATCCTTGAAAAGGAGCTACCCAATGGCTGAGAAGCGATTTAGCTGCGCCGCCTGCGGCAAATCCGAATTCGACGAGACAAACCCGGCCGTGGCCGAGGCCCTCTCTTTGGGCGTCTGCCCCTCCTGCTCGGTTCACGCCCGCTTGGAACCTCGCGAGCGCCTAGCCTGGCTGGCGGACGCAGGCAGTTTCACGGAATTCGACGACACCCTCCAATCCTTGAACCCCATCGACATGGCCGGCTATGAGGAAAAACTTACCGAGGCCCAAGCCAAGGCAAGCGAAAAAGAGGCCGTCGTCACCGGACGCTGCACCATCGAGGGTCGCCCGGCCATCATCGCCCTTATGTCCTTCCGCTTCATGGGCGGGTCGATGGGCTCGGTTGTCGGAGAGAAGATAACCCGCGCCATGCTGCGTGGGGCCGAGGAAGGCCTGCCGGTCTTCATCTTCTCCACCTCCGGCGGGGCGCGCATGCAGGAAGGGATCTTCTCCCTCATGCAGATGGCAAAAACATCAGCGGCCGCGGCAGACCTCGAAGAAGCGGGCATGCCCCTCTTTATCGTCCTCTGCGACCCCACTACCGGCGGCGTCACCGCCAGCTTCGCCATGCTCGGAAACGTGATTTTGGCCGAGCCGGGAGCTCTTATCGGCTTTGCCGGAGCACGGGTCATCGAGGGCACTATCCGGCAAAAACTCCCGGAGGGTTTCCAACGCGCCGAGTTCCAACTCAACCACGGCTTTGTGGACGCCATTGTCCCGCGCGACAAGCAGCGCAAGACATTCGCCTTCCTCATCGACTCCCACGCAAGGAGGCAGTAGCATGGCACTCACGGAACTTGAACAAAAGCTAAAAGAGCTCAAGGAGCTGGCTAAGGCCGACTCCATCGACCTAGGCGACGCCATAGAGTCGATCGAGCGCAAGCTTGAGACTGAGCAGCGCAATTCTTCCGCATGGAAGAAGGTCGAGATGGCCCGCCATCCGAGCCGCCCCGGCACCCAGGATTACGTTGCCCTCATCTGCGACGAATTCATGGAGCTCTGCGGCGACCGAGCCTTCGCCGATGATCCGGCCATCATGGGCGGTATCGGCCGTATCGGCGATCGCTACCTAACCTTCATCGGCAACCGCAAGGGCAAGAACCTCAAGGAAAACATCCGCTGCAACCACGGTTGCGCCAACCCGGAGGGCTACCGCAAAGCCATGCGGCTGGCCCAAGAGGCTGAGCGCTTCGGCCGCCCCATCGTCACCTTCATCGACACCATGGGCGCTTACCCCGGCCTCGGCGCCGAGGAACGCGGCATCGGAGAGGCAATTGCCCGCAATCTCAAGGAATTTGCCCGTCTCAAGACCCCCATCATCTCCTTCGTCATCGGCGAAGGCGGTTCCGGCGGGGCCCTGGGAATCGGCGTGGGCGACAAGATATTCATGCTCGAAAACGCCTGGTACTCGGTTATCTCGCCGGAGGGCTTTGCCTCCATTCTTCTGCGGGACGCCTCCAAGGCGCGCGACGCGTCGAATATGATGAAGCTCACCAGCTCCGACCTCTTGTCCTTTAAGGTTATAAACGGCATCATAGCCGAACCCGAGGGCGGAGCCCATAACGACCCGGCAAAGGTCGCCCAGGCTATCAAGGCCATCCTTCTTACCGAGCTTGAGAAGCTTGAGAAGCGGAGCCTCCAGGCCCTGGTACGCTTTAGAAAACAAAAGATACGGGCCATTGGCCACTATTCGGAAGGCCAGGCCTAGAGCCTGCCTACGCTACACTTGGAAGACGCCTTTTTAGGCGAAAGGAGATTTACATGGACAGCCTCGAAAAAATCAAGAAGATCCTCAAGGAAAAGCTGGATACCGATCCCGCCGATGTTCAGCCGGCCAAGGCCCTCACCGACCTCGGTCTGGATTCCCTGGATATGTACGAGATGATCTACGAGATCGAGACCGAATTCGGCGTCAAGATCCCGGATTCCGAGATCGCCAGCCTGACGACCGTCGGGGAGCTCATCGCCTTCATCGACGCCAAGAAGTCTAGCTAAGCGTTTCCCCGGGATCTAGCTCTCGGCTCAGGCAGGTTTTCCCCCGGAAGACCTGCCTGGGAAGCCCCTCCCAAACCCCGCCTTTTTTTCCGATATCTCCACACGATGCCCCCAGTCATGCTAGAATGGCCTTGCCAGAGCAGGAGGACAGGGAGCGGATTATGTCGGAAACTGCCGCCATCAAGCATGACATACGGACAATTGCGGAAAAAAAACGCATTGTCACCAATATCGCGCGTCTTTTGGAGACGAATGATAGCTTTCTCGTCATCGGTCATGAAAACCCGGACGAGGACTGCATCGCCTCCATGGTGTCCATCGGCCTTCTCCTTTCCATGATGAACAAAAGGGTGCAGATAGATCTTTCCACCTCCTTCCAGGAACAGTTCCGCTACCTCCTCAATATCTGCCGCTATAATGCCATCAAGGTCCATGAAGGGCAGGATATGCCTGACCTGGGTGTCCACGTCATCTTCATCCTCGACACGCCAAAGCCCGAGATGATCGGCACTCGGGCCTTCTATAAAAAAATATTTACCAACCCTAAAGTAAGCAAGATTGAGATAGACCACCACTTAGGCGGGGATTCAACCTACATTGGGGACGAGGGCCTGCAATTGGTGGCCTCGGCCTCCTCAACCTGCGAACTCATCGGCTACATGCTCTATAAGCTTTCCGCCGACTCCGGCTTCATGAAGCGCAACAACCTCCAAGACCTTTTTCAGCGTAACATGATCCTTTCCATACTCACCGGCATGATCGCGGACTCTCACATGGGGCAGTACCTCAAATCAAGGAAAGAAAGATTCTTCTATGATCACTTCTGCCTCATGTTCGAACGCATGCTCGTGCGCAAGACGCGGGAGGGCTCGGGCAATTTCTCCTCCAAGGAAGAGCTCTTTAAGGCCTTGGCATCCTTGAGCGGGCTGGAGGAAGCTTGTTTTGATTTTCTTTCACGCAGTATTCAAAGCCTAGACAAGATCAAGCATGCCCTTCTGGACGACTCGCAATCAGCCAAGGTTTTTGAAAACTTTGGGGCGGACACCCTCGTTTCTGTTTCAAAGGCTCTCACCGACCAGCTTGCCGAAGAATCCGGCTACCTAGGCCTGGTTGCCTATCGAGACGACCCTGCCCTTTCTCCCTTTGTGCAATTCAGGCTCCGCCGCAGCAAGGCCTTTACCGGGCTTGATTTGAGAGATGTTTTGAAGACCTTGTCTATCGAAAACGGCGGAGGACATCCGGGCGCCGTAGGCTTTAGGATTGAACGGGACAAGATAGCCGATCTCGGAGCCTACTACCAAGAAATTTTAAGGAATCTAGAAAAGATGATCGGAGATTGCGAAGGCTAAAAAAAAGGGGCTGTCCTTACTGTGGACGGCCCCTTCTCATTCATGAATAAGCTATGCCCTTATTTCTTTTCCTTAGCCTCTACCAGCTTGAGAGATTCAAGTTCGCGGAGGTTGCTACGCAGGGTCCACGCGGATGTATAGAACATCTGCTCCAGTCCCGCCTCCTTAATGACATGACGGTTTTCTCCGTCCTGGGCTGAGGCCAGGATGACGTACTCAGCGCCCTTCCCGCTCTTAAGGGTGACGCGGGCTGAGGGCTTGGCGATAAGGGCCGCGGCGCCCTCGCGGTCTTCGCTCACCAGGGAATCAGACTCGAACTTGAGAAGAGCGCGCAGGTATTGGTCTACGAAGCTTGCATCCAGTTTAACCACGTCGTCTCCCTTGACCTTCCATCCGCGGCGCGCGTCGCGGATGAGGGCATAGGATAATTTCCGTCCCTCCATGCCGGAGGATTCGGCGATATCGGCCCAGACTTCCAGCTCTTGGATATCGGTCTCTTTAATGTCTTGGGGAAGGACACGCAGATCTGCCCAAGAACGATCGTCTACCCGCACAAAGCTGGCAAAGCTATTCTTGCCGCTTAAGACCGTGTCTTTACCCTCATAGGCGAGGTAGATATTTTTCCCGCTCTTGTCCTGATTCCCCAGCTTGATGTCCAAGATGGCCTTGCCGCTTGAGTCCTTTAGCGTTACGCGCTTTCCCACTGGGGCCAGGCCGAAGCTCTGCATAGACTCAGGTTTAGAACTGATCTTGTAGAGCTCCTTGACCGACTGCAAGGCGGTAAAGAAATCATCCACCTTGTCAGCCGATGCCGGATAGCTTTTACCGTCAAGATTCAAGCTCCACTGCTCGCCATTTTTGACGATGGAGATAGTCTTGCCCTCGGCGGTAAGGGAGATTTCGCCTACCTTGGCGCGGTTCCTGTCAGAAAGCAGGCTGGCACTTGCCGAACGGCGTTGGTTGTTAGCCGGAGAAAACACTAAGGCTAAAACGATGGTGAGGGCCAAGAGCCCCGCCGCTCCGCTTAGGGCAATAAACTTAGTTTGAAATTTCATTGAATATCTCCTTTCCGCGGGCTACGCTCGCCCGGCGCTTCCTCCGCACGAAGCGGATGACCCCGAAGGCTACGACGCCCAAGGGCACGAGGCCAAGGGTAACCAGATAGGTGAGGAAAATAAGGCTGTTCTTGCGCTTTTCGTCCTCGATCTTATTGAGGCGATTGTCCTTGTAACTGCGAGTCTTGATGGAAACAAGGTCGGAGTCCGAGGAAAGCCAGTCCGCGCAGGCAGAGACGAAATTGACGTTGAATTCGCTCTTGGAGTAATTGATCAAGTCAGTGGCGAAGTCGGCCGAGGAAACAACGACGATTCTGGCTTCGGCGCTGGACTCGACAGGCTCCATCCATTGCGCTTTTTCCCCTTCGCGGGTCGGGGCTTTGCGCGCCTTGAAATAGGAGGGGAAGTTTCCGCTTATGGAGCCTACCAAGCCATATTGGCCTAAGGTTTCTTGGCTCTCTAGGTAAAAGGATGCTTCCTGCTGGGGATTGATGGGGAAGTCCTTAGTAGACTTCCATGCCTGGGTAGTCGTTTTAGCAATCACCTCCGCCTGGAGGCCGGCAACGCTATCTAGGGTAAGGGGGCTTGCCCAGAAGAGATCCAAGCCGGCAAAGCGGCTGGTGACCGGGTTTTCCGCAGACACGAACTTCTGGTTGACGCTCAGCCAATGCGGATAGCGTACCAAGGAGTAAACCAGCTGGCCGCTTGCCTGATCCTGCATCTGGAAGGGAATGGTCAAGCAGTTGGCGTCGAGTACAAGCTCGGGTTTTATGTCCACGCCGTAGGTTTTAAGCAGTTTAAGGGTGGCATTATCGCTCAAGGCCTGAGCGTACATGCCGTAGGTGGTCATCACGTCCACGCCCTTAACCCCAAAGAAAACCTTGCCGCCGCGCATGATGAACTGGTCTACGGGGTAGAGGTCGTAATCGTCGAGCTTGGAATTACCCAGCACCAACATAACCTCAACGTCGTCTCCGACGGCGGCGCCGGCCTTGTGCTCGCGCACTGTCCAACCGGACTGCTTGAGAGCTTGAGCCAAGAGCTTATACTCATTGGCCCAGGTCTTGTCGGCATCGCCTACCAGCACTTCAAGAACGCCGCCTGAACCGCTGACCGCCTTGCGGATGGTGCGGGTCAATTCGTACTCGAGGTTGGTGAGGTCCCAGGCAAGGGGAATGGTCTCAAAGCGATCCAGGTACTCCACCACAATGCCGGTATACACGTTTGCCACGCTGCGCTGGTTGCGCTCCACCACTTGGTATTGCTGGCTGGGAATGCCGAAGTCCGCCATGGCGGAAATTTCTCCGCTAGCGTCCGCGTCTTTTACCTGAACGCGAATCTTTCCATGGCTTGCCGCCGCGTAGGAGCGCAAGAGGTCCTCGATATGCTTGGGGTTCGACTGGTCCTTGTTAAGCCGACCGGAGACGTAATAGGTCAGGCTTAAGGTCTCGGGAATCTCCTTATATAGATTCCGGCTTATCTTGGAGATGGAGAACTTCTTGTCTTGGGTCAAGTCCAGCCTGAAAAAGAGAAGGGACGATGCGATGGCCGTCAGGACGCAGACCGCGATGACTAGGAGTGAAAGGATGTTCTCCTCGCGAAATTTTTTAACGCTCACCATTACCTCCACTTCCGGAAAACAAGGTTATTGACGGTCAGGAAGAGGAAGAAGACCGTCATCAATAGAAAATAAACAAGGTCGCGGCTATCAATGACGCCGCGGGCAAAATTGCCGTAGTGCTCGTTCATCGATATCCAGCGCAGCAAGGGCCGCAGGAAGGCAAAGGCGCCTACCATCATGGTCAGCTGGAGGCTGAAGGAAAGGAAGAGCAGGACTAAAACCGTGATGATGAAGGCGGATATCTGGTTCTTGGTAAGGCTTGAGATATAGGCGCCGATGGCCACCGAAGCCGAACCCATGAGCAAGACCCCAAGATACTCGCCTAAGACCTCGCCTGAATCAAAGCGCCCGAAGAGGGAAGCCATGAAGGGAATGGGCAGGGTAAGCAGGACCATGACGGCAAGCAGGGCAAAGGCCGCCAGGTATTTTCCGAGCACCAGCTTCCACTCGGAAAAGGGAAGGGTGGCTAAAAGCTCAATGGTGCCAAGTTTCCTTTCCTCCGCCCAACTGCGCATGGTGATCGCCGGCACGAGTATGACGAAGACCGCCGGAATAATATTGAAGAAGGGCCTCAGGCTGGCTTCAGCCTGCACGAAGAATTGCTGGAAAAAGAAGAACCACACGCTGGTGAAGATGAGAAAAAAAACCACCGCGATATAGGCGATCGGGGAATTGAAGTATGTCTTCAGTTCCTTCTTGAAGATGGGGAGCATCGAATTCATTCCTTGTCTCCTTCCTTGGTAAGCCTGACAAAGATGTCCTGCAGGGAGATCTTGCGTTTAGTCATTTCCAGAATCTTGAATTGCCGGGACAGGGCCCAGTCAAAGACCGCCTCTCCATCCGAGCCCTCGGGAGCGGAAATTTCCAAGCGTTGCAAATCCTTGCCCTCGCTGCCCTTTTTCTTAAGGGAACAGCCGGGAAGCTCGCGCGAAAGGCTCCCCTGGTCTACCGGGCTCCCACCCTTGAGCAAAAGGTCAAAGAGCACCTCGCCCTTGAAGCCGCCGGCAATCTCCTCCGTGGTGCCCTGGGCCGCTATATGCCCCGCGTTGAGGATAAGGACCCGACCGCAGATTGCCTCCACTTCTTGGAGGATGTGGGTGGAAAGAATGACTAATTTTTCTTTGCCGAGCTTCTTGATGAGGTCGCGTATCTCCAGAATCTGGTTGGGGTCGAGACCTGTCGTCGGCTCATCGAGAATTAAAATTTCCGGATCGTGGATGATGGCCTGCGCAAGCCCCACCCTTTGCTTATACCCCTTGGACAGCTGGTCGATGGGGCGGGTATAGACATCTTGCAAACCGCACTCGCTCACTACGTAGGCGATACGCATGCGCTTTTCTTCAGCCTTTAGCCCGCGCGACTCGGCCATGAAGGCAAGGTATTCCTCAACCGTCAAGTCCTGATACAGGGGCGCCGACTCAGGCAGATACCCGACCCGTCTTTTAGCCTCGAGCGGATCCTCTACCACGTCTATCCCTGAAATGAGGGCTTGGCCCTCACTGGGGAAATGGTAACAGGTAAGAATTTTCATGATAGTCGTTTTCCCGGCCCCGTTTGGCCCCAAGAGCCCGACGATCTCACCCTTGTCCGCGCGGAAGCTGACGCCGTCTACCGCCTTGATGGGGCCGTATGCCTTAGCAAGGTCCCGAACTTCGATCATGAGAGCCTCCTCTTCGTTTGCCACATAACCTATCTAAACTAGAATGGTTACAAGTATTTCTATAAAAATCTTCCTCACTCCACGTATTCTATGGGGTAGACCGCCCTATCCTTGCCAAGCTCCGCCTGGGGAAAAATAGCGCGCGCCTCAACAAGGAGTTTTTTGAGCTCATGTTCGGTATAGCGCGGCGAGTAATGGATAAGGGCCATCTTTTTTACGCCGCCGGCGTCTCGGGCTATAATGCCCGCCTGCTCGGCGGTCATGTGTTTTTTTTCCACCGCGGAGGCAAGGAGGTCGCGCTCGAACATACCCTCACAAATCAGAAGGTCGGAATTCTGCACCTCGCGGGAAATTTCGGGAAAGTAGAGTGAATCCGTGACAAAGGAGAATTTACGCCCTGAGCGCGGCGGGCCCATCACCTCTTCCGGGCTGACGGTTTTGCCGCCCTCCAGCGTGACGCTCTGCCCGCCCTGAAGCACGGAAAAAAGGGGGCCGCGCGGAACCCCAAGCTCAACCGCTTTTTCCGGGAAAAAGGCGCCGGGGCGGCCTTCTTCCTCAAAGGCGTAGCCATAACAGGTTTTGGTATGCCGCAGGGGAAAGGCGCGAACGGAAAAGCCTTCACCGGAATACACGATACCCGGCTCGGTTATCTCTTTTACGATGATCTCATAATTTATGTACATGTCCAGAACGCGGCGATTCATCTCTATGTACTCAGCTATCTTGGGTGGACCGATTATATAGAGGGGGTCATCGCGGTCCACCTGGGAAGAAAGCATAAGGATGCCCGGCAAGCCGGTCACGTGATCGGCGTGGGTGTGGGACACGAAGATTGCGGATATCTTTTTCCAGCGCAGATTGAGGCGGCGCAGAGATACCTGAGTGCCCTCCCCCCCATCGAAGAGAAAGAGTTCCCCCTCGCGCCGTAAGAGAACCGATGTCAAATGCCGGTGAGGCAGGGGCATCATACCACCCGTGCCGAGGATGAAGGCTTCCAAGTTCATTTCGCGATACTGTAGAGAAAAAGCCCTAAAAAAGCAATGGAGGAGGCTTTCTTGACTTTTTTATCGATAAAAGATATTCTAATTCCACCATGCCGTCCCAAAAAATCCTTTCAGCCCCTTCCATCCGCCGCCTTCCCTCCTATTTGACCATCATTAGGCAGGCTCAGTCGGAAGGGCATAGCTATATCTCGGGCACTATCATCGCCCAAGAACTGAATGTGGAGCCCATACAAGTTCGCAAGGATCTATCGATTACCGGCATTATCGGCAAGCCCAAGAAGGGCTATCCCATTGAAGAGCTCACTGCCGCCATCGAATCCTTTTTAGGATGGGATCGGGTTAGGGACGCGGTGCTTGTCGGGGCGGGCAATCTCGGCTCGGCACTCTTAGGCTATAAAGACTTCCGCCTCCATGGCCTCAAGGTCTTAGCGGCCTTTGACCTTGATCCCAAACGCGTCGGCATGAATATCCACGGGGTAAAGGTCCAAGCCATGGACAACATCTGTCAAAGCCTGGCAGAGCTCAAAGTCGGATTAGCCATCCTTACCGTGCCTTCCGCTGAGGCGCAAAAAACGGCGGATTTGCTTGTTGAATGCGGCATTGAAGCCATTTGGAATTTCACCAACGTTAAATTAAAGCTGCCCGATAGGATTATGGTTCAGAGAGAAGACCTCTCTTCAGGCTACGCACTGTTGTGCGTAATGATCCGCAAATACGCGGACACCAGTCTTTCCCATGAGTGATAAAGACGCCGAGCAGGCAATCATATTCGGCAATCGACTCCACAAGCGCGCTAAGCACCTGCGAAAGTGGGCAAAACTTAAGGGAGTGAGCTGCTACAGGCTCTTTGACAATGATATTCCCGAAATTCCCCTGGCGGTTGATTTCTATGAGGGCTATCTCCACATGGCCCTCTACGAGCGCCCATACAATAAAGAAGATGCCTTTGAAGAAGTCTGGCTGGACATCATGCGAAAAACCGCGGCAGAGAAGCTCTCCATCCCCGCTGAGAGGGTATTCCTCAAGTGGCGCAAAAGGCAACGCGGGAAAGATCAGTATGAGTGCTTGGGCAAGAGCAAGGCAGAAATAACGATACAGGAAGATGGTCTTAATTTTATCGTCAACCTGGCGGACTATCTGGACACAGGTCTCTTCCTAGACCACCGCTTGTTGCGCAAAAAAATACGCTGCATGGCCAAAGGGCGCGATGTCCTCAATCTGTTTTCCTACACCGGTTCTTTTTCCGTCTATGCCGCCGCCGGCGGCGCGACGCGGGTAGTCTCAGTTGACATTTCGAACACCTATCAGGACTGGGCCGAGCGCAACGCGACGGCAAACGCCCTGCTCCCCGGTATTATCGATTTCCGCCGCGCCGACGTTCTCGAAGAGATAGAGAAGATGCGCGGCCGCGAGGCCTTCGATATCATCGTGCTAGACCCGCCTACCTTTTCAAATTCCAAGCGCATGCAACGCGACCTAGACCTGAACCGCGACCATCCCGAGCTTATCCACCGCTGCTTGAAACTGCTCAAGCCGGGGGGAGTCCTCTACTTTTCAAGCAATTCAAGGAAATTGCGCTTTCGCCCGGAAGACTACCCGCAATGGCTCTGCCGCGACATAAGCGACGAAAGCCTTGATGAGGACTTTAGGGATAGAAAGATTCATCGGGCATGGGAACTGCGCAAAGGCTAACAGCCTAGGCTGAAATCCTACATTCCCTGTTCCTTAAAGAAATTCCCCATAATAGCGTCTATATCTTCCTGCCCGACCTCGTCCTTACGCTCAAAGGCCAACTCTAGGTTCATTACCCGTAATTTGCGCAAAAGGCCAAAAACGATGACGAACATGAACTTATTCCCGGCTTCCGGCTGAGCGCGGATAAAGTCGATCAAATCTTGGCGGTGGATGCGCACGATGAGGCTTTCGCCATCCGCGCATACCCTCGCCGTCCGCTTTACCTTAATGAAGATTCCCGCCTCGCCGAAGACCTCGCCTGAGCCTAAGGATGAAACATAAATCTGCTTGCCCGAGGCTTCTTTGACGGAAACGGTGAGGGTGCCTTCTACGACGCCGTAGATGAAGGGTGAAACCTCGCCCTCCTCAATGAGGACCTCGCCTTGCCCGAAGCGCAAGAGACTAGCTGTCTCAAGCAGTTTAGCGATCTCCTCATCCTTGAGAAACCTAAAGGCTATAATGCCTTGGATATCCTTAAGCCGCTGCGCGTCTATGGCTAATTTTTCCATCCATTCACCCCGCTAAAAACAGTCTCGTGCATGGCTGGGGAAATTTCAAAGGCGCAGCCCTATTTTTTTAGGGCTGCGGTCACTGAAGCTCGCATGAGATCGCGGAATTCCCTCGCGGCCTTGCCTGGGTCAGGGGCTTCGCACACCGCGCGCACGACAACGGCTAAAAGGCCTAGGCTGTCAGCGCGTATCCCAGCCTTTACCGCCTTGTCGGCTTCCCCGCCCTGCGCGCCTATGCCGGGGCTAAGGAACCAGGCACGTGGATGCTCAGAACGCAGGAGGGAGAGGGCTGGGTAGTCATTGCCGGCAACCACGAGGCCGATAGCCTCTGACCAAGAAAGGCACTGGCGGGCAACGACTTGATACAGGAATTCACCGCTGGGCTGAACTCGCAGATCCTGTATCTCCTTTGCCGCGGGGTTCGATGTCCGAGCAAGCAAAAAGATTCCGCGCCCAGGGTAGGAGAGGAAGGGGTCCACCCCATCTCGCCCCATGTAGGGGCTCAAGGTAACTGCGTCGGCCGCAAGATGACCGAAGAGGGAGAGGGCGTAGGCACTGGCCGTGTTGCCGATGTCGCAACGCTTGGCGTCTAAGATGACAGGGGTATCCTTGGGTATGAGTTTGAGGCTCGATTCAAGGGCCTTGAGGCCCTCTGATCCATAGGCTTCGTAGAAGGCCATGTTGGGTTTATAGGCCGCAACGTAGTCTTTTGTCTCTTCGATAACCCGGGCGTTCATATCCAGGATGGCTTGGGCCGGGTTTTTGCTGTCCTTAGGTGGAGCCGGATCCAAGCCCACGCAGAGGAGGCTATCCTTGACACGGCAAGACTCTTCCAGTCGCGTAAAAAAATCCTTCATGGGTGTTATCCTCCAACCCGTCTAGGCTAGCACGTAGGACGAATGATGTTCAAGGAGAAAAATCGCCTACAGGATTCTAGGATTTTCGACTCATTTAGTTGTATACTCTCTGTAGGGGTCGATATTTGCCTATCCCCCATTAAGGAGGGTCTGTATGCGCGCCAAGCCTTGGCTTCTCATCATAGCGTTCTTTACAATGATCGTAGGCGGTATTTTCGCTCAAGATGATACGATTCCGTCGGGCGATAGCCCGGATGCTGGTTCCGACCCCGGCGCAAGCTTAGCCGGCTTGACTGGTGAGAATCCCTTCAATTTCACCTTCAGCCTCGGAACCGATACCTTGCAGGTGCCCGGAGCCGAGGATGGTGTCACCGATAATTACCAACGCTTTGGCTTTAGCCCCGAACTCACCCTGGGGCAGTTCGGCATCGGATTGGATATCCTCTTACGCGCCAAGATCGCCCTTGGTCAGGATGATCCCTTCCAAATCTATCTGCCTGATTGGATACCCAACTACATGGGAAATGGAACCACCATTTGGGACATCTACCTTCCTAAGTTCCTCTATATACGTTATGGACAGAGAAACAGCCCTCTCTATGTAAAACTCGGGTCCATAGAGGACCTGACCCTTGGCAACGGCTTTATCATGGGAAGCTACTCCAATATGAGTTTTATGCCCCAGACCAGAATCTTCGGTTTGGGCGCCGGCATAGACGGCGAACTCTTTAAATTCCCTTATATCGGCGCTGAATTCGCCGTAGGCAACCTCGCGCGCATGGATGTCTTCGGCGGTAGGTTCTTCGTGCGTCCCCTGGCATGGCTGAAGCTGCCGGTAATCCCCGACTTTGAACTCGGTGGCGAGCTGGTCATTGATCGCGAGCCCTACCTCTACTCAGGTCTTGAGCCGGTTGCCGGAGCCCAGACACTCCTGTGGGGCATCGATGCCCGCCTCCCCATCATCCCCGGGAATATCTTCCCCATGACAGCTTACGCAGACTACAGCCTCCAACCAGGCGGGCGTAGCGGAGCTATGGCTGGTCTTTCAGGCAAGCTCTTTGCGTTCCTCCCCTACTCCGTCCAGGTTAGAATTTTGAATAACGGCTTCATGCCCTCCTACTTCGATTCAAGCTACGACACCTACCGGGCCCAGCGCTACGAAGCCCTCCTCCTCCCCGGCGACGGAAGCACCATAGCCGGCTGGTACGCTAAAACCGGTTATAATTTTAAGGAAAAGGTAGTCTTCAGCGCCCAGGTTGACGGACCCTTCGCGGGAAATCCCACGGTCGCCTCGGACAACCCGGCTGAGTACCCCCACCTGCGCGCCGTCCTCTTTACCCAAGAGGGCCTTATCGGCGGATTCTCCCTCTCCGGCAGCTATGACAAGTTCTTCTTAGGCCGATCAACCGATTTCTGGTCGGACCTTATTTCTGCCAACGATGCCCAGATCAACGCTACCCTGAGCTACAAATCCGGAATAGCCTTGATATCCCTCCTTTACAACCTTCGCTACGATCCGGCCACCGAATCGTTCGATATCACCTCCAGCCTCCAGACATCCCTGAGTTATTAAGGAGAGGGTAAGGATATGAAACGCAACTTTGTGACCCTGCTCGTCATCGCGCTACTCTTCAGTTTTCAGCTTTCCGCGCAAAACACGGCCGGCTTAACTGGGGCTGAACTTGTCTATGTGGACGGTGCTGAATTCACCGTTACCTATGCCGATGGCACTGTCTTTGACTTTAAAAAGGGCGGTATCAATGAGGGAGACCTCATACCCGTCGGCGCTATGATAAAAACCGGCCCCAAGACATTGGCGGAATTGCGCATCAAACCCAACCGTTCCATCATCAAGCTTTCACGCGGTTCTCAGTTCAAATTAGAAAGCGTCGCTACGCCGGGAGGCGGTGGATCTACCAGCATGAGCTTAGCCTCTGGAAAGCTGCGGGCCATAGCCGCGCGTATCTCCGGGGCCGAGGAATTCAAGATCCGCGGCCAAACCGCGGTCTGCGGCGTTCGCGGCACCGATTTTACCTTTGCTGCCAGCCCTGGTAAACCCGATCGTTTATTGGTTAAACAGGGCCTTGTGGATCTCTGGCGCCTCATGGGTCAGAGTGAAGACTTAGGATCCAAGGTTTCAGTCGGAACAGGGCAGTATGTCGACGCCTTTGGCCAGGGCTTCTTCTCCGTTTTGGCTGCCGGCCAAGACATCATCAATGAAGGTTATCAGGAGATGGAATTCCAGCGTGCCAGTGAGTCCGAGGTTCCCGGTCACGATACGGCAGCCAGTCCCCTCCCCTCTGCTTCTGCAAGTCCCTTGCCGACGGCAAGTCCCTTGGCGTCGGCTAGCCCATCGCCGTCAGCCACGCCCTCCCCTACAGAAAGCCCGAAGGCAACTGAGTCTCCTTCAGCAGGCCAAAGCCCTTCACCCTCCGCCACAGCAAGCTCCAGCACTGAACCAAGCTCAAGTCCCCTGGCCCTTGCCAGCCCAACTCCAGGCCCGACCGAGTCTAGTAGCCCTAGTCCCAAGCCCAGCGCTAAACCAAAAGCCACCCCTAAGCCGAAGCCCGTTTCTGGTTCAAGCGGCACGGACGGGAATATACCCGATGCAACAGGGGATATCCCCGACGGTTCAGCGCCTCCCCCTTCTGTGGCTCAGAAGCCCAATCCCTTCCTCCAGTGGTTGGCGGAATTCATGAATGCGGAAATCGGCGCCATCCAGATCAATGACGTCACCTATTCCAAGGCCGTTCTCCAACCGGTCATCGAGCTGGGCAAGACTCGAACCGCCCTCTACCTGCCTATCATTTACCAAACCAATCTCTTCGACCCCGCCGACTGGTACCACCCCCAGGGCAATGACGAATGGTCCTTCGGTACCGATATCGGTTGGCAGAATAACACCCTCGGCGCCCTTACCGACGCCGCACAGGACTTGGCCCTCAAGATCAAGTTCTTTGAGTACGGCGATCAGCAGTTTGATCCCTTCTTCATCAAGGTGGGCAACCTCTCAACCTTCACCCTCGGCCACGGCCTCCTCATGCAGAATTACGCCAACGATGCCGAGTTCCCCGTCATTCGTCGCGTAGGTGCCAATATCGGCTTTAACGTCGCGAACAAGAAGCCCTTCGGCATGGAGCTCTTGGCAAATGACCTCTCCGCCCCGCAGATCTTCGGCGGGAGAATCCTCATCCGCCCTGCCAAGAATTCATCCTTAGCCATCGGTCTTTCCGGCATCGTGGACACGGCACCGGCATCGATTTTAAATACCGAAGCCGCCCCCGACGTATCTGCATCTTTCGGCGATCCCCTTATTTCCGGCGTGGGCATAGACATCGATATTCCCATCCTCAATACGGATCTCGCCGCGTTTAAGCTCTTTGCGGACGCCGGCGCCATAGCGCCCTATGTTCGCCGCGAGTATGCAATAGGTGCCAATGTTGTCAGCCCCGGCTACAAGGTAGACCTCTTGTGGAACGCCCAAGAATCCAAGGTGCAGAACTGGGGAGCCATTGCCGGCGCCTTGGGAACGGTAGCCTCGGTATTCAACTGGCGCCTGGAGATGCGCTACTCGAACGGCTCCTTTACCCACAACTTCTTTGATCGAAATTATGACGCCAACCGCGGTCGGATAGCCGCCGGTTATGCGTCGATGATTGCAGATCCAAGCGTCGCCGCGGCACTGCCCGAGGTTATGGGTGTCTATGGCGAAGGCGGTTTCTCCGTCCTCAAGGAAAAGCTCGTGTTCAGCCTCGGTTATTTCTGGCCCTGGTCGCCTGAGTACGGCCTGGATATTGAGCGGCAGATGGGCGTCCTTTCACAGGATAAGCTCCACGCCCAACTAGACGTTAAAAAAGGCCTTGTGCCCAAGCTTGATATCTCCGGCTCCATCAGCTACGACCGTAGCGGTTTTGCCAGTTCCCTGGCATCAGGCCTTCCGACCGACTCGATCATGGCTATGCTCTTTGATGAAAACACATCCTTCAAGGGAGAGCTTGTCTTGCCGGTTCCCAAAGCGCCGATGCTCGATATCGCCCTCCTCTTTGGCACAGCCCCGGCGCGTGACGCCCAGGGAGACCTCATCTTCGTTGACGAGGCAGGACTCAGGCCGCAGATGGCCCCCGTCTTCTCCTTGGAGACGAGGCTGCACTTCTAGGGGATGGCGGCCCATATAAAACGGCTTCCCCCGGAGCTCGCGAGAAAGATCGCGGCGGGGGAAGTGATCGAGCGCCCCGCTTCCGTAGTCCGCGAGTTGATGGAGAATGCCGTTGACTCGGGGGCTACAAGCATAGAAGTGAATATCGAGGCCGGGGGTATTGAATCCATCCGCGTCGTTGACGACGGCGCGGGCATACCCCCGGAAGACCTCGATGTCATAGCCCAACCCCATGCCACAAGCAAGATTGTCTGCGAGGATGACCTCTTAGCCGTTTCAACCCTCGGTTTCCGTGGGGAAGCCCTCTCTTCCATAGCTGCCGTGGCGGATCTTGAAATTCTCAGTTCCCAAGACGGATTGGGAGCCAGAAAGTATTTTTCTCGCCCGCATCGCCAAGCCAGTTTAGAATCGCAGCCGGGAAGAAAGGGGACAAGCGTAGCCGTCTTCCGCCTCTTTGAAAGCTACCCGGCCCGCAAACGCTTTCTTAAACGCGCGGCAACCGAGACATCCCTGGTTCAGCAGATTTTCATAGACCGCGCACTCGCCCATAACCATATTGAATTCAGGTTGACGGTAGATGGAAAGCCTAAAATATTCCTTCCCCGCTCAAGCATGAAGGCTAGGGTTCTCTCTGCCTACGGCTGTGAGGAACCGGAAAGCTTCTTTCACGAAGCGCAGGGTAAAAACATTGAGTTCGCCTATACCCTCGTTTTTGGAAATCCTGAAATACACCGACCGGACAGGCGACACATCCAATGCTTTGTCAATGGAAGGCGGGTTCAAGACTTCTCTCTACAAAAATCCTTAGAGATCGCCTACTCAGGATTCCTTCCCGGCGGAATCTATCCCTTTGCCTTCGTGTTCCTTCAGCTAGACCCAGCGAAGATAGATTTCAACATCCACCCGGCTAAAAAAGAGGTTCGCTTCAGGGACACGGCCGCCCTGCAATCAGCCCTCATCAAGTGCGTCAAAGAGGCGCTTACGCGCTCATGCAGTGCCCCCATCGCAAAACCAGCTAGGCTAGATGATTCAAGCTTCCCAAACGGGGCGGATACGGACCGGAGGGAAATGGATTTCGATTTTGGCAAGGGCCAGGGCAAGGCCTCAAACGGCGGCTCTTTTTACCCAAGTCAGAGCTGGAGCCCAAGAGCCCAGGCAGGGGAAAAAATAGATATCGAAGGCTTTCGCGCGCTCGCGGACTTTCGCGCAGTCGCGGAAAGCAGGCCAAGCCTGAACCCTGCGAGCGCTGAAGATGAGCCCTTCCGCCTCATTGGCCAAACCCTTGGGGTCTTTATCATCGTCGAGCGTAATGATGAAGTCCTCTTGATAGACCAGCACGCAGCCCATGAGAGGATTCTTTTTGACGCCCTTGAGTCTCGCCCCATCCGGCGGCAGGAACTTCTTGTGCCTTACGTTTTCGAACCGGAAAGCCAGGCGGATGGAGATTTCCTTAAGGAACGCAGCCAGGAACTGAGTTTAGCCGGTTTCGATTTCCAGGAGACGGAGGGCGGTTCGTGGTCCCTGATATCCCACCCCGAGGGCCTAAAGGCAAAACTGGCCCATGTCGTGCGGGAGATCCTTGAACTGAGGGACTCTGGCCAGGGAATGCGCCGCGCGCTCAACGCTCTTACCGCCTGCCGCTCCGCCATCAAAGAAGGCGAGCTGCTTGACAATGTGAGCGCCCAAGAGCTGGCTCGACAAGCCCTGGCCCTTCCCGACCAACACTGCCCCCACGGCCGGCCCATCCTTGTAAGGCTGGGCCGAGACGAGTTGTACAGACGCTGTCTCCGTCTTATCGATTAGAAGCTAGAGTCCCTCAAGTATCCTCATAATCTCCGCTTTTTGGCTGTAATCCGGCTTCTTCGCTAAAAGCTCGTTCAGGGTTTTCTTTGCTTGTTCGGGGTTTTTTAGGGAAAGATAGAGTTTGCCTAATTCGTAGTAGGCGTCCCACTGAGTCCCATCAAGCTTGATTATCTCTCCATAGGATTCCTGCGCCTTCTGCAAGGCACCCGAGAGAACGTAGGCCTTAGCTAGATTAAGCCGGGTACCCACTTCACGCGGGCTAATGGAAAGGGCGCGCTCATAATGAAGGATGGCCCGTTCGTAGAGATCTTTCTTGCTATAGGCGTTACCGAGGTTATTGTTGGCCTCAAAACTGCGCGAGTCTATCTTATAGGCCTCTTCCAAAAAACCCAGGGCCTTATCCACAAAGCCTGCTTCCAGATAGATGCGTCCGAGGTTGATGCGCGGCTTGATATATTCCTTATCCAGGCTCGCGGCTTGGGCGTAGGCAGCCATGGCCGCGTCAGCATCGCCAACGGCTTCGGAGGCGAGAGCCAAGGTGTATTGGTAGATGGGGTCGCTGGCTTTGAGCTCAACCGCGCGCTTTGCGTATTTTAAGGCCTCGGCACCCTTCTGCAAGGCTATCTTCGCGTTTGCCAAATTGTAATTGGTCTGCGCGTCATCGCTTGTGGCGATGGCGGATTCAAGCAAGCGTTCGGATTCGCGGAAGTTACCGGTATCAAAGTAGAGAACCGCCAATTCGCGGGTCGCCTGGGGGTTCACCGTGTCTATTTTGAGGGCGTTTTTATAAGATGCGATGGCGTTGGCGCTGTCTTTAAGCCCAGAGTAAACCCGTGCCATCTCTATGTGTGCGTTAATATAATCCGGCTTCACCTGTACCGCTTGCTTGAGAGACTTAAGGGCTCCCTGGGCGTCGTTTAAGCGCCGCTGGCTCAAGGCAAGGTTGTAGAGCGCGGGTTCGTACTTGGAATTCATGCTCACCGCGGACGCGAAGGACTGTTTAGCCTCCTCAAAGCGGCGCGTCATATAGTAGGCCTTACCCAACTCATAGACATAGGTCCAGTTCTTCGGGTCCAAGCGATTGGCTTCCTTAAGCTCGACGATGGCGTTATCCCACTGTTTAAGATCCGCGTTGATCTTCCCCAATGTATAATGGGGATTGGCGAGACTGGCATCCTTTTTGATAGCCTCCCGACTAGAGCTTATGGCGTCTTTAAGGGCCTGCTGGCCGCTTGGCCCGTCGGGGTCCGCTTTATAGGCGTCGTAATAGGCTTGGCCGATATCCGAGTGCTTTTGGGCGGCAAACTTATCCTCGCCCTCGGGGAATTTTTCTACGGCGGCCTGAAAATCCTGCTTAGCCTTAGTAAGGTTACCCTTTTTAGCCTCATCTTTGCCGGATTCGATGAGGGCATTTACCTGCCTCATTTTTTCCTGTATTTCCCTGGATTTTTTGTTAAGTTCCTCTTCCGCGGCCCTTCTACGCGCTTCTTCCGCCGCGGCCTCGGCCTGTCGCAAACGCTCAGCCTCTGCGCGCGCGGCAAGGTTAGAGGACGCAAGTTCATCCTGAGAAGAGTTCTGCGTAGTCGTCTGCGTTGTAGTAAGGGTTACCGTGCCGGAGTTTCCCCGATCTTGATTCCCAAGTTGGTTCCCAAGCTTGTTCAGGGACTGTTCAAGGCTCTGCTGACCTTCCCGACGCTCTCGCTCCTCACGCGCGGCGCGTTCTTCCGCGGTCTCGCCCTTGCGCCGCACCACTTCGTCGCGAAGCTCTGCAGCTTCCTTGTCTGAGGAATCGCGGATGAGAAGCTTGTCCAGAATATCCAAGGCGCGATCAAAATCAGAGCGGGATGAATAGTCGCGAGCTAGGGAAAGCATATTGCCCCGCTCCCTGGCGCTTGCCTTCCTCATCTCATTCCCAATCAAACTCACAGCGCCTACTCCAAGCACGATGGCAATGATAAAAATAATGGCAATCGCTAGAGACTTTTCCCCCATTTTGCGAGGCTTCCGCTGGTCTTGAGCCTTGTCCGGTACAGTCCTTTCCGTTAGCGATTCCGATGCACCTTCCGCTTGGCTACGCGACGCTTTGGCTAAGATGGAGGTGGAAGACTCAGGTTTAGCGGATTTCTGGCTTGAAGGACTCTCTCGCAGCTTTGCCTTCGGCTCAGAATTATCAACGCTCACCCCACGTAGGGAACGAGCCTTTTGCGGGGTGCCTTTACTCGTGTTTTTTTTGCTGTCCGTTGAAATCTCAGCCTGGGGCTTTTTATCCTTGTCTGGAGAAGTTTCTTTTTTTTGAGGCATGTTCACATCCTTCCTTAACATTGTTAATCCGCGAGGGCTGACTCATCGCTATAGCCTTGGGCGCCCTCAGCCCCAGCCGACATGCTTTGGGTTTCCGCCGCGGCGTCTCGTAGAGAAGCGGCTACATCATCCAAGAGCTTTAAGCGCCGGGCCTCTTCCTCGGCTCGCCGAGCCTCTTCAAGGGCCTTTGCTTGTTCAATTTCAGCTTGGCTCTTCTTAAGGATAGCCACAACCTTTTCTATCTCCGGTCTTTGGCTGGAATCCGGGACCAATCCCAAATAGGAGGCGTAATCCACCACGGCGGCTTGGTATTCCTTTAGATTCATAAGGGCGTTGGCTCGATTGAGGTAGGCGGAACCGAAGTCGGGCCTGGCCTTGATGGCTTGCTCGTACATATCCTTAGCGAAGGCGCTCTTCCCCTGGCTGAAATAACAATTTCCCAGATTAAAATAAAAAAGATGGGCTAGGGAGCTCGAGCGCGGCAAACCACGGCGGAGAATGGCAACTGCCTCATCAAAACGCTTGAGCTGCTGGTAGCATATACCAAGGTAAAGGTAGGCCTTTTCTTCGTCCGGCCGCTCCCTTAGGGCTTGCTCCAAGGGTGGAATGGCCAAAGCGGGTTTATTCTGCATAAACAGAGCTTCCCCGTCGGAAAAGGAGTCCGCGTTGAGGCTTGCCTGAAAAACGATCAAAAGCAGGAAGGCAAAAGGAGACATCGACCTTAAAAATTGCCTTGAATCGCCCATCTTCCCCCCTGCCGATTTGACAGATTAAACGAAAGCATATACTCTTACTATGAACATACCACGAATCGACTTGTAAATAAAGCTCGCCGACCTTTTTTCCAACCTCAAGGGCAGAGGAAAAGGATAGGCGAAAGGTAGTTTGTGATGGCTTTTATTATTCCGATTATCGGCATACTCTTAGTTGGAATAGGCTTTTTAGCCGTATTCCTGATGCGCTCCCTCCTCCTGCCCCGCCAGATCCCCGCCATTGCCGAACTCCTTAAAAACGGCAGGGTTCAAGCGGCGGAAAAAGCGGTTCGCGCCATGATTGCCAAGAACCCGCGCCACGCCGGCGCCCATTACTACCTCGGACTCATTTACATTGCTGAAGGCAAGGGTGAGCTAGCCTTGATGGAAATGAAGGCCGTCAATCAAATTTCTCAATTTGGCCCTGAGGTTCCCGAAATAGAATTCCGGAGCAAAATCGCCAGCCTGTACAACCGCTTCAACCAGGCCGAAGAAGCACTCAAGGAATACCTGATGCTGATGCAGCTTCAGCCCAATGAAGCTGAGCATCTCTACATGGCCGGCAAGCTCTTCCTTGACCGCGGTCGGTCAGACAACGCCATGGGCTACTTGCGCAAAGCCATCGAGGTTAACCCCCGTCATGCCGGCGCACATTTCGAGCTGGGGATGCTCCTCTACCGAGACAAGAAACCAATGGAGGCAAAGACCGAAATAAGCCAAGCCATCAAGTACGACGGTGACAACTCCGAGGCTTACTACTATCTGGGCAAACTCCAAAAAGAGGCTAACGAGTTTACCGCAGCCCTGCTCTCCTTTGAAAAAGCCGTACGCAACCCTGAGTTCAAATCCAAGGCTTTAGTTGAGCGTGGGGCTTGCTACATGAGTCTATCCGACTTAGACCGCGCCATCCCCGAGCTCGAAAGAGCCGTTAAGTCCGCAAAAGACGAATCCTCCAATGAAGCCCTCTATGGCCGCTACTTTCTTGCCATGTGCTACGAGAAACAGAGGGAGATCGACCGCGCCATCGAGCAATGGGAAAAAATCTACAGCCGCAAGACGTCCTTTCGTGACGTCGCGGAAAAACTCTCCCAGTACCAGGAATTCCGCACCGACGACAAAATGAAGGATTACATCACCTGCGACAAGGAATCCTTCCTCCTCATCTGTTCTTCGATCCTCACGAGCGCCATGAGCCTTATCGTTCGCGACAGTTCGGAGATCCCCAACGGGGTAGATATCATAGCGGTGGAAGCAGACAACCAGAAATGGCTAGGCACCAAAAAACTGCCGGTTCTTTACCGCTTCTTGCGTTCCCCCGACGTGATTGATGAGGCAACGGTTCGCGGCCTTTTGGATAATAGCAAAAAACTAGGCGTGGTTAAGGCAACCGTTTTCACAAGCTCTGGATTCACGCGAACCGCCAGCGAATTCGCAGAAAACCGGCCCTTAGAACTCTTCACCAAGGATCACCTCCAAGAACTTCTCAATAAGGCGGATTTCTTCAATCGGAAAAGAAAATGAAGCTCCTGTGCGTTTCCGACCAAATCGACCCGCTTATCTATTCCACATCCATGAAGGAACGCTTTAAGGATGTTGATTTAGTCGTTTCCGCGGGCGACCTACCGGCAGAGTATCTTGGCTTCATCGTTTCGGTCTTGAATCAGCCCCTGTATTTCGTTCTGGGTAATCATGACAATGAGCAACAATTATGCGCTTCTACCTCGCCGGAGAGCGGCTACGCTTGGATGTCGCGGGATAGTCATGGAGCCATCAACGTAGGCTCCACGACAAAGGAAGAGGGGCGGCTCCTCATTGCCGGGCTTTCCGGTTGCATGCGCTACAACCGAGGGCAAAACCAATATACGGATTTTCAGATGTGGCTCATGAGCCTAGCCTTGGTGCCACGTTTGCTCATTAACAAACTGCGTTACGGCAGATTCCTGGATATCCTCCTTACCCATGCCCCGCCCTTGGGCATACACGACAAACAAGATATCTGCCACCGCGGCTTTCAGTCCTTTCTGTGGATGATGAAGGCCTTTAAGCCAAAATACCTTATCCATGGACATATACACCTTTACGACATGAATGACGTTCGCGTTTCCAACTATCTCAGTACGACGGTTATTAACGCGTTTGGCCATTTCGTGCTAGATTTAGGCAGAAATGATGAATAAGATTCCCGAATCCGCCTATGAGGACATCGCAGGGCAGGACTTCAGCACCGCCCGGCAACGAGAATTCGTATCGCGCATCCAGCATTTTTTCGATCCAGGCCGCGAGGAGCTTCTTTCTCTTCAGGAAGTGCGGCGGATCATCCGCCCCAAAGGCGAGACATATAGAGGCATGCAAGCCGTAGCCGTCTCCCTTATCGCCGGATCAGAGGGGCGCTACCACGACTTCAACAAGGCCTTCCTGCCCAAGCACGAGTACCTGCGCACACGCTGGGTTTCCATAGACAAGGCCCATTATCAGGATGTCTCATTGCCGCCCATCCGCCTCTATGAAATAGGTGGTGTCTATTTTGTCCGCGACGGAAACCACCGCGTATCAGTTGCCCGCATGCAGGGCGTCCTCAATATAGACGCTGAGGTTACCTCTCTCAACTCAGAGATCAAACTTGACCCGGGCATGACAAGGGGTGAACTGGTTAAGGCCGTTATCGCTTATGAAAAAGACCTCTTCTATGATGAAACCTATTTTGGCTTGGTTACCGATTGCTACGACCTCAATTTCTCCATGATTGGCCAATACGACATCGTCTACAACCACATCCTTGTCCATAAGTACTACATCAACCAGGGAATCAGCCAAGAGATACCCCTCGGGCGAGCCATTAAATCTTGGTATGACAACCTCTACCTCCCCATCAATGAGCTTATCCAATCCGAGAGGATACTGGACCGCTTTCCCGGTAAAACGAACTCAGACCTCTATGTCTGGATAATCCGTTATTGGGATTCACTCAAACGAGAAATGGGGCAACAGGTTCCCATAGAGCAAGCGGTAAAAAAATACGCGGATATCTTCGGAAAAAGGCCCTTTGAACGCTTTAAAAAATGGTTAAAACGCAGCATCGGGAAGGATCAAGGCTAGGCGAAGAGGGCCTTAGGTTGACAGTCCCGATGATTTTTAGTAAATTGACTGCTACGGAGGGACATTGCCATGGCACAGGCCAGTAAAAACGCTCGTACTACGGTCAGCACCCATAAGTTTGTATGCAGCTGCGGCGGCGAAATCAAGATGAAGACCTTGTTTGAAAACGGAAAGGTTAAGAATCTTGCCGAATGCGATAAATGCAAACGAACGGAGAGGCGGCCCAGGGATTTTTCCTAATCCCAGCATAGCAGCTCGCGGGGAAAGACTATTTCCCATGCGTGAAATCCAGGATTTCACAGACCGCGGCCTAGTGGCCGTGGTTTTTTTTTGCTCTAGTTAGTTCAAAATCGATAAAAAGCCACTTCCGGGTGCTGAGTAGGATTCAGGAATTCCTGAGTATGTCTTTATTCGAGCTTGGGCTCGGCGGGGGGTTCCGTAGCATTCGCCGCATCCGCGGAGGGTTCCTTTTCCGCGTCTTTTTTGGGAATCGCGGCGCGTAGGTAGGCAGTATCTTCTTCAGGGATGGCTGTCAAAAAGGCTTCAAGGACCTCGTTGTTTGAAAAACCAAGCTCAAAGGCCTTCTTTAAGGCCTCGGCGGCCCTTTCTCTGTCCTCAGCGGCCATCATCGCAAGTTTTGCAAGCTCAAACCAATCCTCAGCCCTATTCGCATCCTTCTTCACAAGCTCTTCATAGGCAAGAAGAGCCAAGGAATATTCCCGTAGTTCGTTTCTGCGTTGGGCCTTCAGACGCAGATAGCTTGGTTCTGCGGGTTTTAGCTCGATGAGGATTTCGAGCAATTCAAAGCCTTTCTTATCATCTTCCGTCTTAAAGGCGGATTTAGCCAAAAGAAAGAGGGCTTCATCGTCTGAAGGGCTTAGTTCGATCAATCGATCCAGATAGATTTTAGCCTGGGCATAGTCTCCACCTGAGTACCAGAGAAGACCAAGATTAAAAAGACAATCCTTTGAGTAGGGAGATGCCTTTAATACCTCTTCAAGATATTTCTGCGCTTCTTCGTGTTTTTCGGACTTAAAAAGAATATAGGCCTTGAGGCTGAGAAAGTGACTGTTTTGGGCTTCCTGCAAAAGCAGACCATCGGTAAGGGCTAAGGCCCGAGGGAATTCCCCTTTTTCCGTAAAGATGCGGGCAAGTTTATAGCTGTTTATGGGAAGCTCAGGATCATATAGCTTAGCCTTGGCAAAATAGGCTTCAGCCTTATCGTATTCTTTTAGGTCAAAAAAACCATCCCCCAGGGCGGCATAATCCAAGGCAAGGGATTTCCTATCCGGGGCGCTCAAGCAAGAGAAAGATAGAATGCTAAACCCAATGGCTAAAAAAAGGATTATTTTATTCATGGAAAAGCCCGGGATAGATCCCGGGCCTCATCCTTATTCTTAGAAATGGAAGCGGAGACCGCCCTCTAAGCCAATACCGGGATTGGGAGTAGGAATAAAACTGACGGCGGGAATGATATCAAGGTAGAGTTCTAGCATCGGCACCGGCCATAGCTGAAGGCCAATATTACCTCTTAAGCCAATATCCCCTGTCGGGTTATCACCAAAATTTATGGCGCCAA
>JBGSOB010000121.1:0-11958 GCA_041739325.1 Treponematales bacterium | reverse complement strand
CGGCAACCGCCGCAAGCGGCTAATGAGCCTGTCTCTGTTTTTTCCCCGCCACCCCTCTTCCTTACATTCAGAACCAGCTCCTTCTCTCCCCTAGGGGCTCTCACTCATCTCTGGCAAGTGTAGGAGGTGGTTTAGTGGTGTTTTTTCGTGGTTGGGAAAATACTTTCTCTTTATATTGTAAGACTTTCTCGTGATAATAGACATTTTTTGTTAGATTTCAAACACGACTTTGTGAATCTGTCAAGTAAAATCGTTTTCCTTATTGATCTTTTTACAGGAAACCGGTATTCCTTGGCCTAGCTTTACAAGTTAAGGAGTATTGTCATGATCAAGTCACTCAAAAGTTTCATCGTAGTCTGCCTTGCGGCCCTCGCCCTGGCAGCTTGTTCCCTTCCCCTTGGGGCCGGTCTTGAGGCCGGCGATTCAAGCGAGGATGGGGCATCCAGGGGCTTTAGCGCCAACAACGCCAGCATGTACCTTCGCGGAACGAACAATAATTGGTCCACCACCGCCATGAGCCTGGTTGCCAACAATACCTGGGAGCTCTCGGTCCGCTTCTACGGCTTTAACGGGAGCGCCGACGCCTTTAAGTTCGACGCCACGGGAAACTGGAGCAAGAACTGGGGCGACAACAACGCCGACGGCTATGCCGATGTCAACGGCGCCAACATCGTAATTCCCTCTTCCGGCAACTTTCGCGTGCGCTTCAACGACGCCACCCGGGCCTACTCGGTAACTCGTCTTGCCGACGTCCAACTCTACTTCAAGCACCTCAACGGCGATCCCTCATCGATGTCCACCGAGCTTCGCGGCCTGACGGTTCGCGTCTACCGTGACGGTAGCGAAATCTTCGCTCCCGGCGGCGTGGCCTTCGTTGTAGCTGGCGGCGGTTACGCCCAGCCCCCGGCCGAGCTCCGCTTTAACTCCGCCCTGCCCGGTAACTACCGCGTAGTCGTGGACCAGGTAAAGGCCGCGTCTTCCACTTACATCAACTACGGAACCCTGCGTTTCCGCGCTGAATATACCTTCAGCCTGAACGGCAACATCAACTACAGCTACGGCCAGGTAGATGTCGCCTCAAACGCCCTGGGCAACACGGTGATCGTTCACTTCCGCGAGTGGCAAGCCGCCCAGTCCTACAGCCTCCGCGGCTGGAACGGCCTTCCGGGAACCTTTGCCCTTGCTTACGAGGGCTACATCAATGGAAACCATTGGTGGGTGGCAACCATCAAGGACGCCCCTACGGCTTTCAGCTTCAGCTTCCTCAATTCCAACGGCGGTGTGGATAGCGGTACCCGTAGCTACAGCAAGGCCGCCAACGGCCAGGAATTCTACGTAGAGGCCTTTAACAGCAAGCTCTTCGCTACCCGCCCCTGAAAATAAAAAACCAAAAATAAAAAAGGGGCTGTCCGTTTGGGACAGCCCCTTTTTTATCAGCAGAGCATTGCCGTTTTATAATTCCCCTCGAATATTTCTTCATCAGTGCCTATCTGAGGCATCTGTGGTTTCTCTTATACGCTTCTTAGTCAGCTCATTCCACTTTTAAGAATACCCGAGAATCAAAATCAAAGTTATAGATCTCGCCGGTCTCGATGATATAGTACCAGCCGTAGATATTGATGAGCTTTGCCTCATAGCGCTTGCGGATAAAGGGGTAGGAGAGAAGGTGCTCTATCTGCTGGACAATATTCAATTGCTCGGTAAGCCACTCGCGTTTTTCCGGCTCGGCCTTGATGTCTATCTTTGCTTTTACCATATCCGCCACGGGGCGCGCCAGCTCCAGCCAGCGCCTGGTGTGCGGGAGGTCCTTGAGGCTTTCGTCGTCAAAGTAGAGGGCCTCGCAGCCGCCGCAGTTGGAATGGCCGCAGATGACGATGTTCTCCACGTTGAGCATTTGCACCGCGTATTCAATGGCGGACGTAGTCGCTAAAACCTCGGAGGATTCGCGGTAGAGGGGCACCAAGTTTGCGATATTGCGGATTACGAAGAGCTCCCCAGGCAGGGTCTTGGTAATGAGGTTGGGAACGATGCGGGAATCGGAACAGCCGATAAAGAGGGTGTGCGGCACTTGCTTCCTGCCTATGTCGCTAAAGAGTTCCTTGTGCTCAAGAAAGTCTGTTTCCCTGAATTCGCGGATACCCTGAAAGAGTTCTCCCATGCCTAAGCCTCCTTTATGGGAGGAGTATAGCTTAAAATTGAAAATGACACTACCGTATTATTTGTCTATGTTGATTTTCCTAATTACTAACTTAAATTAATATAATATAAAGATATACAGAGGGTATAGCTTGGGTGTTCAAAACAATTCTGACCAAGACGACCACGAGACTATGCTTAATAACCAGTCAGTTCTTCTTCAACAAAAGTACGCTCATGAATTCGCGCAATAACATAGAGATCCGTGATGCGTTCTTTGATTCAATATGCGTCTTTTCTACCTTCACTATCGAGAATAAACACAATTACTGTCTCATCCGATATTTTATAAAACAAGCGGTAGTCCCCAATTCTATAACGATACACGTCTTTATAATTTCCCTTCAATTTTTTTATGTTTGGCCCAAAAAACGGACTTTCCCTAAGAATTGGATATACGTAGCCAACAATCTTCTTATACAACTGTTTGTATTTATTTGATTTTATCTTTTTTTCAAAGGTATCAGTTTCGGCAATTTTATAGTTAGCCAATTACTTTGTACCTTCCGGCGGAAACATCCTGTAAACCCTTTTTAAGGTCTTTTTCAAAGGAAAGAATTTCTTCCATCTCATAATCATCCACAACCACTTCATTAACAGTGTAATTCAATGTCGCATATTCGATATAATTAGAAATTGTCCGTTTTTGGCCTTCGGCCGCCATTTTAAAAATGTTATACACTGAATCGTCAACCCGAACTGTTATTGTCTTAGACATAAAACGTCTCCCTTGATTGCTTCAAATGTATTCTATTAGAATACTATTCGTCAATAATATTAGAGTTTTCTAACTTAAGAAAATCAAAAAGACAGAATCCTTGCACGAGAAGCAAATCACAGCTAGTTTAGCATTTATTGCCTATTCGCTTTAATTGTTTATTAAGCTGAATTCTAGATCATAGGCGCGAGTGGAGCCCGGTGAATATCCTGGAATAGAGAGGAATTAAGCTAGTCTGAGGATGAGCCAAGCCTGGGTCCCGGCGCATAGCTGAGGCCTTCAGAAACATAATGCAGCCGCTTTTTCCACGCATCCTCGACAGCCTTGGCGCGGATCACCTCGCCAAAGACAAGGGAAACCGAGCCCTCGGAGATGGTGCGTATAAGGCGGCATTCCAGCCAGCCGGCTACGCCCTGAGGTATGCGCAGGTCTAAAAGTTCGGCCTTGAATGCCTCAATCCCCAGGCTCTCATACTTATCCACGTCTTTGCCGGAAACGGCCCCGGTTTTGTATACAAGCTCAGCCTGCTCCGGGGTCGGTAGGGCAAGGGCAAAGGAGCCCTGAGCAAGAATATTTCCGTGGCAGGCATGGCGCGGGTCGCAGACAAAGAGAACCTTCGTCTGCGGTTCATAGTCGAGGGGGCAGGACCAGGCAACCGGGCTCAGGTTGTAGCGGCCTGAACCCTGCGGCGCCGGGGCCTTTGTGCAGACCCAAACCAGGCCGCCGCAGTTGAGAAGCTCATAGGCCTTATCCAGGCCCCGTTCGCGGTATTCCATAGCAGGCCGCCTCTCTTCCATAAGCGGGCTTTAATCCTCGTCGCTGTCTTCCGCGCCTGCCTCTTTGAGGATTGCCGGGTCCACCAGGGCCGCTTTGTCCTTGGCGGCGGCGGAGAATGTCATGCGCGGCATGGGGGTTTCCGGCTTGGCGGGTATGAGGATCTCTTCCTTTGTTTGAGGGTTTTTGACTACGCGGGGCTTTTGGGCCGCCTTGAGCTTGAGTGACATGTGGCCAAGCCGCCCAAAGGAAACTCGCTCCCCCAGCAGAAAGCCGGATTCCACGGTGGAGAAGAAATCCTCCAGCACCTGCTTGGTTTGGCTTATGGAGAGGCCGTTTTTACCGGCAACGTAGCGGGCAAGCCCGGCAAAGGTGAACTGGTCCGCCCCCGGCTCCTTTATCTGGGAAAGGCCGCGGTTGAGCTTCATAAAGCCGTTGGTCAGGAAGATAGCCGCTTCGCGGATGCGGCGGTCTTGCTCGCCCTGGCTTAAAGAGGCTTCGCATACGGCGATGCGGTAGAGGGCGGATGTCGACTCGATGGGACCCTTGGAGAATTTCAGGTACTGGCCCACCGCAGCCTGGCTTGAAAGGACGGCGCCGGAACCGGAGACGATGTCGGGAACGTCGCTGCGCAGCTTGATGGAGGCATATTCGATCCAACGTTGGCCGTCTATGGCCGGGCCGGCGCTGATGAGCGAGCCGGAATAGGTGAGGGCTATGAAGCCGCGCCCGTCTCCTGCCTCGAGCGTCTCGGTTTCATGCATGTCCAAGAGCTTGGTTTGTGAGCTGAAGAGCTTGTACTTATCCCTCCAGGTCTTTGCCAGGGTCTCCTTATACTCGGGCGTGGACGGGGCGTCCTGTGCCTTTGCCATCAGGTCGATCTGGGCGCGGATTTCTTCCGGTAAATCGTCATAGCTTGAATTGTCCATACTTTTTCCCCTTTTTTCCGGTGTTTAGCCGGCCGGCTCCTAACCGTCCGGCTAGAAGCCGGGTTCGTAATTTGATACCGTGATCTCGGTTTTTCCAATCAATATGCTGTCTCCGCACTGGATGATCCGCTTTTCTCCCTTTGCCAGGGGGCGGTTGTTGATGAAGGTTCCGTTGGTGCTGTCTAAATCCTTGATGACGTATTCCCCCTGGGAAAACTCGATCATGGCGTGGCGTCGTGAAACCAGGCTGTCCAGGGGCAGGGAGATATCGCAGTCTTCGTCGCGGCCAATAAGGAATTTTTTTGGCAGGAAAATGGAACGATTACGGAATTTGAGGGCGAGTTTGCGTTGCTTTGCTTCTTTTGCCTTGGGGCTTCGCTTGTGAACGGTCTCTTCCATCCTCATATGATACTCCCGCCCGGCTCGGCTGACAATTCCTTTATGCGCACTTTTTTCTTTTCTTCTCAGGCTCTCTTGGGCAGGGGCGGCCGGGCGTGGTATACTTATGCAAAATTGTCCGATCAAGGAGAGCAACATGGCAGCAGTATTCGAATCTCTGGACAGCTTCATTCAGGATCACGTAAAACAGCTTCTTAAGTCTTCCGGCATGCCGGATGGGGACGAGTCCCTTGAGGCCCTCGCCTCGGCCTGGCTTGAGAAAAAGAAGGCCTTCGAGGATGAAGTCGCGGCCCAGGGCATGGAGGAAATCGACTTTTTCGGCGCCCAGGACGAGCAGGGCGGCTTGATCATGACCTATTCCGGCTCCCTTCTCAACATCGGTCCCCTCGTGGAGGGTTCCCGCAATTGCGCCTACGCCTCCATCGGTCTGCGCAAGGACGTTCCGGAAACCGCGTCTGACGAAGCGAGCTCCCTTGAGGGAGATTTCGAGATCGACGCCGTGGCTTCCTTCAAAAAGGGCCCGGTACGCCGCACCAGCCCTATCCTCAAAATCGCGCGCTTTAAGAAAAAGCTTGCCCCCGAGGTGGAGGAATCAAAACTCTCCGAGGTAACGCAGATACTGGCAGACGGCTTCGTGGAAGTGAATAAGACGGTTATCCGCTAGAGTCCCGGCGGGCGCCTAAAGCGGTTTTCAGGAGTATCTCATGGCTGAAGCAGCCGAATTCATTGGCAAATACAAGATTCTGGGCCTTTTGGCGCGGGGCGGGATGGGCGCGGTCTACAAAGCCGTCCATCCTACCCTGAACCGCACGGTCATTCTCAAAAAGCTCACGGTAAAGGGAAACCCCCAGTTCATCGAGCGTTTCAAGCGCGAAGCCAAAATCATGATGGACTTCAAGCATGACAACATCGTGACGGTCTTCGACCACTTCAAAGAGGGCAATTCCTACTTCATCGTCCTTGAGTTCGTGGACGGCTTCTCGCTTGAAGAGCTTATTAAGCGGGAACGCGCCCTGGATTCCATCTTGGCGATGCGGATATTCCTGGAAATCTGCGAAGCTCTCAAGTACGCCCACGACACTGGGGTCATCCACCGCGACATCAAACCGGCAAACGTCCTCATCTCCAAGGCCGGCCAGGTAAAACTGGTGGACTTCGGCATAGCCGCTTACGAGGAAGAGCCGGACGGTGAGGCCCTGACAACCCACGGCATGACCCTCGGCACGCCCTCCTATATGCCGCCGGAGCAGTTTGAGGACACAAAAAGCGTGGACAAATGCGCGGACATCTACGCCCTGGGCGTGGTGCTCTACGAGATGGTGACTGGCAAAAAGCCCTTCCCGGGCAACTTCGCGCCGGACACCATCAACATGATCCAGAAAGGCCGCTACCTGCGGGTGCGCAAGCACAATCCCCGTATCGACGGCACGGTGGGTCGCCTTATCGGCAAGATGATCAAGCCCAAGAAAAGCCAGCGCTTTCAAGATCTCGGGCCGGTCATCAAGATTCTCAAGGCACGGCTCAAGCGTGACGACATCGCCGAGGCGGACGAACACCTGCTTGCCAGCATGCACGGCAAGCCCTTCCAAGCAAAGCCGCGCAAGGGCAGAAAAACAAGGATATTTCTGAGGTCTGCCATCGTGCTTGCCGCCCTCATCTCACCTATCGTTTATTGGCAAATCGATTCCGGCGCCTATCACGAATGGCTGGACCCTGAGGAATGGGGCAAGCTCGAGTTGCGCGTCGTGCGCCCGCCCTCGGTAGAGGACGCCATGCCCGTATCCGTCCAGCTCTTCACCGACGACAAAGACGAGGTAAAGCGCTTACGGAGCCTAAACCTGCCCGGTTTCTGGAGGAGTATCAGGCTCAAGGTGGATAAATTTCTTGTCCAAGCTAAGCTTAAAGCCCCGGTAAAAAGCGCCCCCGGCTTGCGAACGGACAGCGTCTACGTCAAGCCCGGCAATTACCGCTTGAAGATACAGTCCGGGAATAAGCTCCTCTGGGATAGCGTTTACGTTGAACCCCTGGTTCTTCAACGTCAGGCGGGTAGGGAAGAAGGGCTCTCCTTAAGCTACCAATTGGGAGACCCCATACCAAAACCGGTAAGCTTCCATTTCGACATCGTAGACGAACGTTTACGGCAGAGTCTTAAGGATAAGAGCCGCGTACTCTTTGAGTCGCGAACGGGGGCTTGGGTCTCTTATGAGGAGATCGAACCGGATCTTCTTATCTCTGGCCGTGTCTATCGCATCCGCGTTTTAGCCGATGGCTACCTCCGTAAGGAATTCTCCATCCGCGTTGAGCCGGGGCAGACTGAAGTCTCCATTCAGGCGGCAATGGTGCCCCAGGCGGCCATTCTCATAGTTAAATGCGGCATGCCCAGCTTGGCCTTCAGCCTTAACGGAAAGCGCGCCGTCCTCTCAGGCGACAGTCAGCGAGTTTTGCAAAAACTCAATCTGGCCGGGGCTAAGCCCTTGGAACTCAGGCTTCCCCCGGGCAGCTATACCTTAGAGGCCGGCAGTGGTAAGGGAAAAATTTCTGAAAGCCTCAAGCTCGAGTCCGGAGAGCGAACGCAGGCTGAATTCGCGCAGGATCCTGCGTCCAAGGCCCTGCGGCTCAAGATCAGTAAGAATTAGTTCAAGGAGTCAGAAGTGACAAATTTCATCAAGCGAATCCTCATTATCCTCATAGGCATCCTTGGCGGTCTCTGCGCTTGGCCCCTGGCCGAGGCGGCCATATCGGCCCAGGCATCCTTTCCGTCCTATTTTCTTTTTTCCGCGGTTGTCGGAGGTATTGTCGGCGTCATCCTTGGCGTCTTCTTCGCCGTAACCGAGGGCCTTTTGGATTCATCCTGGAAGAAGGTTCTCGGCGGGGCCTGGCAGGGCGCCGTAGCCGGCGCCGTCGGCGGCTTGCTTTCCGCCCTGGTGGCCCAGGCCTTCCTCTTCTGGGTCGGAGAGCGGATATTCCAGGCAGATAACGGGCGTATCGGATTCGGCCTGGTATTGGCCCGTTCCCTTGGCTGGCTGGTCGTGGGCGCCGCCATCGGCGTGGCTGAGGGCCTGCGCGCAAAGTCCTTCAAGAAGATCCTCTTGGGCGCCATCGGCGGCGGCAGCGGGGGTTTCTTGGGCGGTTTTCTGTTTACCTGGCTTTCCCTGGCGTGGCCGGCCTTTGCCGTCGGGCGCCTCCTATCTCTCATGCTCCTGGGCGGTTTGATAGCCCTGCTTTATTCCCTGCTGGAGCGTCGCTTTGCCATAGGCTCGCTCAAGGCCTTAAATGGACCGCTTAAGGGTAAGGAATTCCTTGTCAACCAGCGCAAGCTCAGCATGGGCGCGGACGGCGCCTGCGATATCGTTCTTTCGGGCTATCGCGGTATCGGCCAACGTCATGCCCTCCTCAAGGCCAAACGCGGCGAACTCTACCTGAGCAAGACGGACGGCTCGGTTCTCATCAACGACAAAGAATCCGGCGAGCAAAAGCTCAAGCTTGATGACGTCATTCAGCTGGGATCGGCAAAATTCCTCTACGGCTACTTCGGATAAGGAGATACATGTGAAGATTTCGAAAATGTCCCCGGCCGCCCCTTTTTTTGGCTTGATATTCGGTTGCTGTTGCTTGGCGGCCGCCACCGGCCTCTACGCCCAATCCGCGTCGATAACCCAGATCGATTCTTCCCGCCTCATGGCCTTGCAGAAAAACCGCCTCTACGCTCACGTCATAGATTCTCAGGGCAGGGTGCTTGAGGGCAAGGAGGCGGAGGGGCTCAAGGTTTATGAGTCGCAGGACGGGCTGTCTTTCCAGGAAGTCGGCAAGCCGCGCATCATTCCCGCCGCCAACCGCGACCAAGGCATCAACTTCCTCTTTCTGTTGGATAATTCCGGCTCCATGTATGACGACCTCGATGGCCGCCCCACGGAGAACCGCGAGGCAAGCCGGGCCTGGGCTGCCAATAAAGCGGCCTCGGATTTCCTTCTATCCGTAACCTCTTCCAAAGACGCCGTTGGCCTAGCGGCCTTCAATACCCGCTACGCCCTCATCCAGAGCCCGGTACGAGACAGGCAAAAGACGGGCGAGGCGCTGGGAAAGATAGTAAAGCCGGATCGCGATGACGGCTACACCGAGCTCTACGCCGCCTTGAACCGGGCCAGCCAAGATCTTGGCCTGAGCAAGGGCCGACGCGCCCTCATCGTCCTATCGGATGGGGAGAACTTTCCCTTCTATGAAAAATTGGCAAAGCCGAACCCGGAGTTCGGCACCAAGACCTACAGCGCCGAGGAATCCTTGGATGAGGCTATCCGTCAGGGCGTGACTATCTTTGCCGTCAATTTCGGTAGTCAGAAGGACTCGCGTTTGGCGGAGATAGCCCTTAAATCCGGTGGCGACGTATTCGACGCGCGCAACGCGGAAGAGCTGACGGGAATCTACTCTGTCATCCGCGCCAACATACTCACCGAGCTTTTAGTTGAGTATCGCGCCGCTATGTTCTCGGCGGACAAGCGTTGGGTTTGGCTCGGTTTTGAGGCTCCGAGCGCCGGCAGCGCAAAGGCTCGTTACTACTATACCGGCACGGTTTTTGGCAGTAGCGGCGCGGGCTTATCCCTATGGATACTCCTCCTTGTGCCCCTAGCCTTGCTCGGTCTCTTTATCATCGCGAAATTGAAATTCGAGAAGCCCTCGATCTCCGCCAACCTCTCTCTCCTTTACGCGCCGGGTATGGGGCGCGGCACCAAGGTCTTCGCGGTAGGTAATAAGACGGTTATCGGTTCCGACGCCACGGCAGACATAACCCTTACCGGCAATAGCCGCTTGGAGTCCAGCCCGGTTACCGTGGTAAAGGACCCGGAAAGCGGCCGCTTTACCATTATCAGCCAAGAAGCCGTGACGGTGAACAACCGCTCCGTGACCAAGAAGGTATTGGAGCCGGGAGACGTCATCAATTTCAACGGCACAATCGCCGTCTTCGACGACGCCGAGCCCGGCCTCACCCAGATGGGGAAAACGACTAAGGTAACCAAGAAGACAAAGAAGTAAAAATTATTCCGGGCGGCCTAAGTCTATGATTCCACTAATGGGGTCGAAGGGCTTGCCCGGAAGGACCCAGGCTGCCTGCATGCGCCCCACCTCGTGGATTTGAACGTAGCGACCTCCGGCGCGGAGTTTGAACCTGTCCGCTACCGGGCGGTGGCCGCCGAAGATGAGGCCGGGGCGGGATCCTTCGGGGAGGAATGCCTTGAGGGTTTCTTCCACCGCCTCCGGCGCCGATGCCTCGTTATCCGTCCAGGTAAGCCCCTCGATGATAAGCGGGCGCTCACGGGCGTTTATCACTTCTTCCTCGGTCATGGGAAAGGCCGGCTCGGCATGGCAGGCTAAAAAGCCGCCGCCACGAGCCATCAGGGGGAAGGCCCGCTCAAAGCCCGCGTAAGCGCAGAGGAATTCAGGACCCATCACCTTTTCAGTCCAATCCTTTGCCATTGCCCCTTCTTCCGCGAATTTGTAAAAACCGTGATCGCCCCCGCCCTCTTTGTTCATTATGTTGTCATGGTTGCCCTTGAGGAAAAAGAAGCGGTCGGGGAAATCGATGATGGCCCTAGCCACAAGCTCCATGGCCCTAAAAGCCAGACCCATTTCCAGGCGCATGGCTTCGTCTTTGCTCCACCCGTGAAGATATTCTTGGAAGGCCTTTTGCCAACGTTCGGCTCCCGTCCGCCCCTCGCTATGCGGCCCGTCTCCCAGCATGACAACCTGCAGCAGACCCTGCTCAAGTCCGCTTCGCACGTCTAGGTCTTGCTCTTCAAAGGGTGCTTGGGTTTCCATGAGTGCTTCGAGAACGGCCGGTCGCGCATGGAGGTCCGGCAGTATCAGGCAGGGTAGGTTTGGATCCAGCTCAACTAGGCCGCCGGCACCCCCCTGAGCGTCGCGGTGGCGAATATCTGAGGCCAGCCCTTCCATGCTACTTGCGGCTTCTAGGAAAAGGTCTCGCAATTCCTGGGTCGGTGGCAATTTCGATTTTTTCGCTTTGCTAAGGTTTTGGTTTTCCACTTTTTTCTTGGGCTTCATCCCCGTACCCCCGTTGGGAGTATATCACCCTTAGGACTCTTTGATCAGGTAATAAATGAAGAATACTATCCCCTGCCAACCGCCGATTGCTTTGGGGGCTTGAGCCTTTTCATTCTTTGCCTGATTGAGGCCTCGTAACTACAGCGCGACAGCTGAACTACGCAGGGGGTCGCTAGACTATAGTGTACTTGCGTGCCCTTTTTTTCCATCTCGACTACCCCTACCTCGCGCAGTAATGAAAGATGTTTTGACGCAGTTGATTTTCCCAGACCCAGGTTGCTTGCCAGTTCGCATACGCACCATGGGCCGTCTTTGAGGAGTTCCACCATTGCCAGCCGCATGGGGTGGCCAAGGGCGCGCAAGAGCTCCGCGGTAATTTCCAGTCTATTCAATTCCGAGTTTTTCACCCTTTTATTGTTGCAAAGTGTGGAAACAATGTCAAGCTGGCCCGGTCTCCGTTCGCCAGCGAGCTTGACAAATGGTTCAAAGTTTCCGATAATGGAAACAAGAGGTGGCGGTGGAAACTTATGTGCTATACGCCTTCGCGGGGTTAGGTTTGCTTGTCTCCCTCATAAAGGACAAGGGGAAGACCCTCCAGGCCTTGAAGAAGGCTTTTAAGGCCTTTGAGGGCATTTTGCCCCAGTTTTTAGTTGTTCTGCTTCTTGTCTCCGTCATGTTGGCAGTGCTTGACGAACAAGCGATATCCTCAATCTTGGGAAAGGAAACGGGAATCGTTGGAGTCCTCCTCGCTGCCCTGGTGGGCGCCGTTACCCTCATCCCCGGCTTTGTCGCCTTTCCCGCCGCGGCCGCTCTCATGAATGGTGGGGCCGGAGTCACGCAGATTGCCGCCTTTATCTCCAGCCTGATGATGGTCGGTGTAGTCACTCT
>JBGSOB010000097.1:0-6014 GCA_041739325.1 Treponematales bacterium | reverse complement strand
GGTTTTGGAGAGGGCGAAATGCATCGGCTGTGGCTTTTGCGAGCGCGCCTGCCCGGTGGTTGCCATAGTCATGGAAGCGGGGAAGGAAGAATGAAAAGCGCAGTACAAGTTCAAAGCCTGCCTGAGGGAAACTACCGTGATGGGATGACATCCCTGCCTCCTTCCTATCCGCGCGCGGCCTACTTTAGGCGCCAGGACGTAAGCCGTATCCGCGCCGCTGTCTTTGAATGCCTAGACGCCCTGGATGCCGTAGCCGGCATACGAGCTGCCATGGCGGGGAAAACGGTTATCGTCAAACCCAACCTGGTGACGGTCTATCACGATATGGGTTTTACCGAGCGGGATTACCCGGAAACCACAGACCCCCGCGTTCTTGACGCCTTAGTCGAATGGCTAGGGCGCTCAAACGCCGATATCGTCATTGCCGAGTCTTCCGGCCGCGGGGCGCCCACCCGCGGTTCCTTCTTTGTTGCCGGCCTTGACCGCTTGGCTCGCTTCCGTCGCTGTCGCCTGGTAGCCCTTGAGGAGGAGCCGGTTCTGCGCTACCTTTTGCCCAAGGCAAAGGTTCAGCGAGAGATTGCCATACCGCGGCTCTTTGCCGCCGTGGTCGAGGGCCGGGCCTTTTACGTTTCCGCCCCCAAGCTCAAGACAAACCTCTATACCGGAGTGACCCTTGGCTTTAAGAACGCCATGGGTTGCCTGCCCTACAATATGCGCCAACGCAACCATACCAACCATATTGAGCGCAAGTTGGTGGAATTGCTCTACCTCTTTAAGCCAGACCTTAGCCTTATTGACGGGGTTGTGGGCGGTGAGGGAAACTGCCCGGCCCCGGTAGACCCGGTGGATTCTCGCCTCATTATCGCCGGAACTCAGGCGCTGGAAACCGACCGCGTCGCTACGCGCCTCATGGGCTTTGATCCGGGCAAGGTGGAGCTCACCCGCTTGGCAGACGAGCTGGGCTTTGGAGATCCTGCCACCCATATCAGTATTCCCGAGCATTGCCGTGTCCTGCGTTTTAGGCCGGCTTCTTCCTCCCTCACGAGCGATGATTTTCACGCCCGCTTCCCCACCGTTCTCGTGCTCAGTGGTTCTGACCCCGGCCGGCCCTGCCATGGGGGCTGTCTGCCTTCAACGCGTTTTGCCTTTGAGATGCTAGAGCGTGAAGGCCTGCGGATAAAGCGCGGCCTCTGCCTCATTCTGGGCTCAAGCTCTGACGGCATCTGGCGCGACAGGGAGGGTAGGGGCTATCGCCTGGAAGAGATACTTAAACTGCCCCAGCGCAAACTTTCCATCGGCAACTGCGCCAAGGCCGTCACGGGCCGGGGGATAGCGCGTATTGGGGGTTGTATGCCCTTTCCCAACGCCCAGCACGTGCTCCTGCACAAGATAAGCGGGACATCCTGCCGAGTCATGGGACTGCGCAACCGCAATCTCTTACCCCTCCTCTGGGCGAGCCTTGCCACCAGCGCGCGACGCATGGCAATGATCCGCCGCGGTGAGAGGATGGACGTAGCCCTTTCCAGCGATAACAGCATCGTAGAGATAGAAAAGCTTTCCAAAAAGGATAAAGAGAAGGCCTTTATTCCCAGCCCCCTGCCGCCGCTCTCTGTGGTGGAAAAGAGGGAAGCCCTCTCTTTGGAAGCCGCCGCCCTCCTCTCCCTCTTTACCGGCGTGCCCCTGCTCAATCTGCGCCGGCGCCTGCCCTGGCTTTTTGCTATGGCCTGCGCCGCTACCTGCCTCCTCCTGCCCTTGCCCGTGGCGGCAATCCTAGGTAGGCCCTGGCTGGGGGCCATCATCTCCGGCGCGGTGGCACTCCTCCATATCTGCGAGATTCCCCTTGCCCTGGGTCTTGAAAAAATGAGGGCCTACCCGCGCTTTAAGGCGGCCCTCATGGTTTTCTTCTTTGGCTTTACCTTTTGGGTTCCGGTAAAAAAGGGGATATTCGCGGCAAACGCCTAGTGTTTTTGGGCCCCGCGCCTTGGAGGCTTGTGCTGGGGGCCTAGACGCGATAGCGGGAGAGGCTGCCCTTGAGCAGGCTCACCATGTCCTTGTTTTTCTTGCCCGCCTCCGCCACCAGACCCAGGTTGGCGTTTACATCGTCCATAGCCTGGGCGATGTCCCTGATGCCGTCGCGGCTTTCCGACATAAGGCCGGCGGTTTCGGAAAAGGTTTTGTCCAAGCCCTGGGCCTCGGCGGCGATAGAGCCTGCGCGCGCTGAGAGCTCCGCCCCTTCATCTTTAAGGCTGATGAGGGAGCGCATGACGGAATTGGCGCCGATGCCGACTTCTTCCATTGCCCCGCGGATCTCGGCTAAGCCGCTGGAGAGGCCGCTTACCTCGCCGACGATAGTGCCGAAGGTTCTGCCGGTGTCGCCCGCCACCACCTGGGTGTGCTCGATGGAGGCTAGGATCTTTTTGAGGTTTGCCCCGATCTCCTTTGAGCTTTTAGCCGACTGCTCGGCGAGCTTGCGGATTTCGTCGGCGACGACGGAAAAGCCCTGGCCGGAATCCCCGGCGTGGGCGGCTTCGATGGCGGCGTTCATGGCGAGGAGGTTCGTCTGACCGGCTATCTTGTTGATTACCTTGATGAGGTCTTGGATGAGCTGTGCCGAAGCGGCGATCTCTTTAACCGCGCTCAGGGTGTCGCCCATTTGTGCTTGACCCGAGTCGGCCAGGGTCTTGAGCTTTTCCGCCGCCTCCGAGCGCTCCCGCGATATCCCCGTCACGCTTTCGATATTGGTGAAAATCTCCTCCATGGCTCCGGCCGCCTCGGTGACGGAGGCGATCTGGCCGTCGATCCTGCCGCGCACCATGTCCGCGTCGCCGGCCGCGGCCTGGGCGCTGCGGGAGGCGTTCTGGGCTTGGCTGTCTAAACGCTCGGACTGGCGCGAGAGGTTTTGCACCGTCGCTTGGGTTTCGGCGACGGCGGCAGCGGTTTCTTCCCCCACCCCGGCTAGATCGACGCTTACTTCTTCCAGCGGTTCGATCTCCGCTTGAATCCCGGCTATCCCGCTCTGAAGTTCCTGGAGGAAGTGGTTGATGCGTTGGGCGATGTTACCCAACTCGTCGCGGTAGGTTTCATCCAGGCGGCGGCGCAGGTCGCCTGCGCCTGAATCCAGGCTTTCCACCATCTTGCGGTAGTCTGTGAAGTGGGTCTTAAAGGAGCGTGAAACGCTTATAAAGACAAGGATGGAAAAGAGTACCGATACCAGGATGACGAGGCCAGTGATCCACCAATCTAAAAAACTTCCTTTTGCCGTCTCGATCACTTTAATCTGTAAAAAATTGAGCATAGTGCCGCTGACGAGGGAGCTGATACAGAGGGCCGTTTTTGCCTGAATGCCTAAACGCTTGACGCTGATCCCCGGGCAGGGCCGCAGCGCGAGGATGCGGGAAAACTCGCTGTCTGAAATGAGGTAGGAGAGGGGCATGGTGAGGATGCCGCAGGCGGCGAAGCTGAGGTTGATGATAAAGGCCGTCGGGTCGCCCGTAAGCATAAAGTAGGCGGCGGCGCAGATATTGCCATGGAGTATCCAGCGCCATACTGGGTGGATGGCGTCAAAAAGCACGATGCGCGATATGCCCCGCCCCAGGACAGCGGAATCCGGCATAGACCTTCCCAGGGCCCAGGCCCCGACATCGCGGAAAAGGAGGTAGCGCACAAAGGGATAGATGGCGTTGTAAATGACTACGACCCCGCCCACGATGAGGACGATTTCCGTAAGGTAGTCCAGGGCTTGGGGAAAGGCGAAGACGCAAACCGTCCCCAAGAGGGGGACGGCGAGGAGGTAGCCGAAGAAGTCGGCTTTGTAAGACGCAAGGAGGTAGTGCTTCACCCCTTCATTCTAGGCCCGGGAAGGCGCAAGAGTAAAGCTTCCTTTGGTAAAAATGGGAAAAAGATAGGTGGGTGAGGGAAGGGGGCTGGGCTTGGGCGATGGCGCGATACAGATGGATTTTTACCAGCTTGCGCTGTTTGTCAGCTCAGGCCTCTGGTATTCGCCTGTCGGGGGAGTAAGAGCGCTCGCATAGGCGAGCCATGAGGCTACAGCATGCTCTAGCTGCTTTTCCTAAAAATGCAAAGCGAATTCTCGCAAGCGCGATATTATCCGGGTTCTTGCCGGTAGAGTATATGAAGGAGTGTCGCTGGCTGAAGTTATTGGTCTAGCCACTGTGGAAATCAATAAAAATGAAAGATTTCGCAACATGCGAAATTTGCATAAAGATTTTATGAAGACTAAAATAGTTAGAGGGGGAACTCAAATGTTTAAAGCAATGAACAGGTCCAAGCGCTGGCTGCTCTTTATGCTCCTTATCATGGCCGGAGGAGCCGGGCTCTTCGCTCAATCCATTACCGTGGTATTTGAAGAGTGGCCGCCCTATGAATTTTCCACGGATGGAAAGATGTCCGGAACGGATTTCGAGATTGTCACGGAAGCCTTCAAGCGCTTAGGTCTCACCCCGAAATTCGCATCATTGCCCTGGGTGAGAGCCGTCAAAGAGGTAACGGACGGAACTTCCGCCGCGATCTTCTCTATTTCAAAAAATCCCGATCGCCTGAAGGTCATGGATTTTCCCGCTGTCCCTATCAACGCTGAAAGGAAAGTCTTTTTCACCCTGAAGGATTCTAAATTAACCATTACCAAATACGCTGATCTCAAGGGGCTTAATGTCGGGGTAGTCAGGGGTAACAGCATTAGCCCCGACTTTGACGCTCAAACAGGATTTAATAAAATAGAAGTGGACAATCAGGAGGCTTTGATCAAGATGCTCATCGGCAAAAGGTTCGATGCCGCCATAACGTCCGATCTCGTCGGTTTCGACATTGCGCGCAAGCTAGCCGTAGTCGACAAGCTTAGCGTCCATCCCTTCATCGCCATGGAAGCCCTTCTCTACATCGCCTTTTCCAAAGCGAATAAAGACATTCCGCCCGGCTTGGCGGAAAAAATGTCGAAAGTCCTTTCCCAGATGAAGTCCGATGGTTTTATCGACAAGGTGCTCAATTCGTACAAGAAATAGATGTTTGGGATCGGGGAAGCTATGCCCTCAAGCCTTAATGGTTGGAAGAACCGGCTCAGGAATGTCGGCGGCCAGGCGGCAGAGGGCAAGGATACGGCGGACGATCTTCCAGGCGCTGCCTGACTCCGGCGAGGCCGAAGCGAGGCGCCTGCCGGCATAATCTGCGATGCCTTGGGCTAGAATGGAGAGCCGGGAAAAGCCTCCGCGCGCGGCTGAGTCCGACAGCTGCAGCCAGGTAGCGCGCAGTTCCTCTGGGTTTCGCGCGATTCCGCGCAGGAGAAGCTCGCCCAGGGCCAGGCGGCATTCATCCAGCCAGCGACGCTCAAAGGATGGCTGAGCTTTTTTAGGTATGTCATGCGCGTTCGTTTTTCCATCCATTCCATCTGAAATGTTAGGCATTAGTTTGCCCGCGATCCCGGCATCTCTTTCTTCCACGTCTATCCAGGGGAGAAGAAGCTCTCGCCTACCATTTTTCTCAATGACGACGGACGCGGGCTTGAGCACCAGGCTTCCTCCCTGGAGTGAGAGGGTTCCCGCGAAAAAGAGCGCGACGGGCATGGCTCCCATGATGCGGAAAAAGCGCTCGAAGCCCGGGGCCGCCGCATCCTCATAATCCAGGCAGAGGAGGGCTGAGTTCCCGCTTGAGTCGTGAATGGAAAAGGAGAGTTCCTGCCGCAGGGGATCAAAGGCCGGCTTTTCATAGCCTGCGGCCTTGAGCACGAAAAAATCCTCGGTGGCCGTGCGGGGTCTGAGAGCGGAGGGCGGCAGTTCAGAGAGCCGGGCGGTAAGCTCGGAGAAATCCTCAATCACAAGGGTTCCGCAGAGATCTTCCCAGGAGAAGTCTTGGGGATTGACCGCGATCTTCCTTCCCGGTTTGAAGCGGCCCGTGGCGCTTCGTTTGCCGCCGGCGGAAAGGAGGCGGCCGGAGGCTATGTCGGCAAGGCGGGCGCCGGCGGCAACGGGCGCCTGGGCCATGGATGAGTAGCTGGAACCAGG
>JBGSOB010000001.1:0-6161 GCA_041739325.1 Treponematales bacterium | reverse complement strand
TGTATTACCGTCATGTGCCGCTCGGCTATTTTTGCGAGCGAACCATGAAGGTGTATGACCTGGAGAAGTACCAGTTCTAAAGGATCATGCTTTACACTGGTGTAAGGAAAAAGTGTAAAGTATGATCCTTTTAGGACCGCTTGCGGGATGGGGCCTATGCTGTGGCGGCACTCACACAAGATCTTGATTTATCTTCGCTTGACCGTCAAAGCGCGGCGCAAGAAACTGAGTACCGAGTTTGGAAAAAAGTAAAAAATTTGGTAGATACCCTTGGATTCTCCAGTATCTACCTCATGGTCCCTGAGCAGGATCAATTCCGTTTTGTGCTAGACACCATTGCCGACCCACGCAATCTTGAGGAAGAGACAACCCTCTTTAGCGCGTATAAGCAAGCTCCCGATGAACTGTATCAAGCCTATAAATTAGACAAGGAAATATTCACAAAAAAGGCATATACAGATGAATTCGGGACCTTCATCTCTGTTTTTATTCCGGTTAAGTCCATGGAAGGGCGTTTTATTGGCATGCTTGGCGCGGATTTCGACGTAGGCCCCATTCGTGCCTTCACTTCAAAAATCATTTCAATTATGTTTTTTCAGATCGTCCCTTTAGCACTCGCCATTGGCTTTTTTAGCGTTTGGCTTACCCAAATTCTTATCAGTAAGCCCATCCTTAAAACGAACGCGGTTTTGGCAAAGATAGCTCGCGGGGGAGGCAATCTTGGAATTCGACTGGAAAAAAAATACGACGACGAAATCGGGGAATTATCCGAAAATTATAATGATTTTGCCCAAGGAATGTTGGAGATCGTGCTTAATATTCGTAGCCTGATGGATCAAGCGCGTCAGATTCAAAGCGGCTTAGCCTCAAGCGCCGAGGATGCGTCGAGTGGTATTATGCAGATTAGCTCGAACATTGAATTTATGGTTTCCTTCATCCGAACCTTAGAAGAAAAAATCCAGATTGCACGGAGGCTTGGCACAGAGGTTGTTGGAATTACCCAACGATTAACTCAAGACGGGCAACGCCAGTCAGCTGCTATCGGCCAATCATCCACTTCAAGCGACTCTTTGGTGAAAGCTGTTGGGGGAATTAATTCCTCCATATCGCGAGTTAGCGAGCTGTCTCGCTCCTTGACTGAAACCTCCGCTCAAGGGGTGGAGAGTATGGAAGTGACTAAACGCTCGGTTCACGAGATGACGGAGAAAGTAGCCGAAATATCACAGATGTTGGGGCTCATCAATAAGATATCGAGTCAAACGAATCTTTTAGCGATGAACGCCTCAATCGAGGCCGCGCATGCAGGAGATTCAGGCAAGGGATTCGCCGTGGTTGCCGATGAAATACGGAAACTGGTAGACTCTTCAAACGCAAACTCTAAGAACATTAATCAAAGCTTAAAAACCATCAATCGTCTTATCGGAGAAACTATGGCCCAATCCGAAACCACTCGGGTCGTGCTTCGAACGATGGATGAGAGCATTAAGGAAACAAATAAAGCCTTTCTTGACATAAGAGGCGAGGCTTCAAACGCCAGCGCCGAGGCTACGGCGATCCGCGAGCTGATGTTGAGCCTGACGCAACTCAACCAGGAAGCATCCTCGTCAATCGCATCCATATCGGCCGCTGCCGTTAATGCAGATTCATCCAACGCCGACGTGCAAAAGCTTTCGGTTGACTTGACCAATGGCATGCAGGAAACGGAACGCGGAACGAGCTATATTAAAAATGCATTCCAGCAGGTTGCCGAGAGTGCGTGGGAGGTTAAGCGGATTAGCGACGGCCTGGCTGAGCAAACCGATCGCTTCAAGGGCGGTTGACAATCTTCTCTAAATAAATAGATGCTTATAAGACCGATGGAAGCTATGGATCCGCATTTTTCCTATTTGATTTTTTGTCTTGCCCTTGAGCTGGACTCAGGCGAGGGCATTGACCCCGCCTTGAGTAAGGCCTTATGGGATGAACACCAGTATCTCCTTGCCCTCCTCGTCTACAAGCTCGGCGATGATGACCTAGCCCAGGATATCCTGCAGGAAACCTACCTTGCCTTTTTACGCTCCGGATCTCGGCCCCGCTTTAGCGACGCTAAAAAATTAAGGAATTACCTGGTTACCATCGCCCTCAATAAAATACGCGACTATTATCGCTCGGCCGCTTCTCCCTCGCGTAGGCTCTGCTTTCGCACGGAAGAAGAGGCAGATGCCTGGCTTGCGTCACTGCCCTCAGGGGAAGCGGGCCCCGCCGAAGGCCTGGAGCGCGAACTTGAGGATAGACGGCGGCAGGCCCTCGTGGCCCTGGCCATGGAAGCCCTGCCACAACAGCAACGCCTTGTCCTTGAGCTCAAATTCACCCAGGGCTTGGATAATCCCCAGGCGGCGGCGCGGATGGGAATTGGCATCAAGGCCTTGGAATCCCTCCTTTTTAGGGCCAAGGCTGCTTTTAAGAAAGAATTCATAAAAGCAGGCCAAAGTGCGAATGAATCGGCCTCCAGGATCGTTCCTTTTACAGGGGGAGGTGTAGACGCATGAAAAAAACGCGGGAAATTAGCGATGCGGCCATGTACGCCCTCCTCTCGGATTATAAGCGGCCGCAGATGAGGCGGGAGGATTTTGATGCCCTCCTTGCCAGGGCGGGAAGCCTCTCCGAGCAAAAACAACGCTGGCCCAGGCCCTTCCTCGGCCCGATCCTGGCCGCTGCCGCCCTCCTCCTCATCGGCTTAGGCATTGGAGTCATTTCTATCCGCGGATCGGGTAGGCTGGATTCCCAGATCAGTGTATCTCGCACGAGCCTTGAAGATCCCGATGGACAGACAATGTCCTCCAACTCTCCCCTGAGCCTAAAGACCCTTGTGGGAGAGAGCATCAATATCCTAAGCCCCTACGAGCGCATCAGCCTTTCGCCGGAAAGCCAGCTCAGTATCAAGCAAAACCCCTTACGGCTCCTTAGCGGAGAAAGGGGCTACCAGTATTCTCTAGGGCGGGGCAGCCTTATTCTCTCCCACCAGGAGGGAACGCCCGCCTTTAGCCTTGACTGCCCCTATGGAAAGATCATTCCCGCAGGCACATCGCTTGAGCTCATCCTCGGCCAAAACTCCATGACCCTGCGTTGTCTTGAGGGCTCCATCCTCTTTAAGCCCAGGGACGGATCGGCCGCCCGAAGCCTCGACGCGGGCAGTGAGCTTATCTATAGCCCAGGGAATGAGACTCAGGCACTCATAAGCCCGAGCCCCGCCACCAGCGTCCAGCCATCTCCCTCAAGGGCCCCCTCATCCCTTGCCACGGCGCCTCCATCGATGGAAGACAAGCCTAGGATCCAGCTCAGCCAGCGCTGGAAGGTCATGAGCGGAATGGGGAAGGGGAGCCGAATTGCAGCCTCCGCAACAAGCCTGGCTATTTCCGAGGGCCGCAATCTTGCCCTCTTCCAGCCGCAAAGCGGGGCTCTTGTTCATAAGCGCGAGCTGAGCCTATCCGTCAGCGGCCTTGCCCTCTCGGATTCCCTCTTCCTTCTCCAGGGCTCGGAAATCCTCTCATTGAAGGCTCTTGATGGAAAGCAGGACTGGAAGGCCACGGCCGGCCCCTCTTCATTTGCCGATCTTGGCCTGGGCATGGGTTTGCTTGGCCTTGCTTCTGCCGATGGCCGCCTCTACCTCTTTCAAGAAAATGATGGCAGAGCCCTCCCCCCCCTCAAGGACTCTGGCGGCCTCGGCATGTATGGCCGCCCCCTCTTCCACAATGGCCTGGCTATCGTGAGCAACGTAGACCGCAGGCTCTCCGCCCTGCGCTTGGACGGTTCAGGCACTGCCTGGTCCTTTAAGGCCCAGGGGCGCTTTTCCGGGGACAGGCCCATCCTCATGGATGAGGCCCGCCTTGTCATCGACACAGACTCCGAGGGCAGGCTCTACGCCCTGAATATGAAAGACGGAAGCCTTGCCTGGCAAACAAGCCTTCAAAGTCCCCTCTCATTTCAGCCTGTCCTGGTAGCGGGCTTGGCCATCTACCAAGACGGCCGTGGCGTCAGCATCCTCGACGCGGAGGGAAACTCAGAGCTCTTAAGCGACATAGAGGGTGGCCTCCTTGCAGTAACGGCCCTTGAATCCGAGCTCCTCATCCTCAGCACTGAGGGTATCTATCTCCTCTCTGAGCCACAGGGGAAGAGGGAGATCCACTTCCTTCAAAAGAGCCAGGCCATAGCCGGTGCAGCCTGGGATGGCAGGCTCTATAGCCTCAATTCAAGCGGCGAGCTATCTGCTTGGAGCCTAAAACCATGAAACCTTTTAGCATAAAGCTCTTTAGCATTAAACCTTCCCTTGTATTCCTCTCTGCCCTCAGCCTGGTTATCCTCTGCGCTGGGGCCTTCGCCCAGGCAGGGGAAGAGAATCCGGCACCACAAGCCGCTCGCGGCGCCCGCCTTATCGCCGTCTTTCCCTATCTGGCAAAGGAGGGGGCCCTCCTCCCCGAGCATGGCTTTGCCGCCTACGCCGTTCCGGATATGCTCCGCGTGGGCATAGCCACGGAAGGCCGTTTTGCCCTCTGCGAAAAAGACGAGGTAGAAGGAGCCTTTGCCGCCGCGCAGGGGGATCTGGCAAGCCCCGATACCTCACAGCGGAGCGCCCTCATCAGGGCCGCCCTCGCCCTAGGGGCGGACCACTTTGTCTGGGGCTACCTCATATCAAGCGGGGAGGCCTTAAGCATCTACCAAGAACTGGTGGAAACCGAGAGTGGGCGCAGCCTCCACATCTCCTTTACAAGTCTCCCCTCGGGACCGGAAATTTTCGACGCCGCGCAAAAGAGTGCCACTGATTTTTCGGCCTGGATCGCCTCCGACCTTCCCCTGCGTCAGACTCAAGTCCTGTACCTGGACAAGGAAGTCATCGTCGAGCGTCCCGTGCGCGCGCCCTCCGGCATCGAGCTTTCCCTGGGCGCCGACTATCGCTTTTTCTTTTTATCCTTTGAAGAGTGGCTGCGTCCTACCCCCCGCTTTTTTTTCTCGGCAAAACTTCCACCTAACAAAAAAGGCTATGCCCTTTCTCTAGCTATAGAATCTTCCCCCCTCCTGCAAAGGGCACAGGGTATCTTCATTGCCGAAGGCATCACCGTCTTGCATACCGCCCTCCTTTTAGGCGCATCGCGCTCCTTCCGCCCGCATCAACGCTTAAGCGTAAACCTGGGAGCCCAGCTGGGCGCCGCCCTCTTTGCCGGCTACGTCTCCCCGCGCGGCGTCGCCTACCTCCGCCCTGAGGCTGCTATCAACCTTGACCTGGGTTGGAATATTCAGGCCTGGCTATCCCTCAACCTGGGCCTGCATAGCCACCTCGTTCCCTATGCCTATGGCTCGTCTCCCATGCTCGACCTTGCTCCCCGTCTTTCCCTCACCTTCCATCTCTAGCTTTGCGGAATTATTTTTTCGAATTCGCGAATGAAATACGAGGAGCCTTCGTTCATTTACTGTAGGGTCGCTTGTGCGGCCACGAAGATTCGCTTTTTGGAGGATACCATGCTTCGCAAATCACTCGTTTCTTTCCTTATCAGCCTCTCCATCGTCGCCCTTCTTTTTTCCGCTTGCTCCGGCTTCGGCCAAAAGGAAGTCGTCATATCCTTAAGCGCCTCAAGCGATATTTCCGGTTTGAACGCCGCGCGGGCCGTCAATCCTGGAGACGCTGTCACCACCATAGATTCCTACCGCGTCCTTTTTAAGAAGGTGGAGATTGGGAATTCGGAAGCAGACAAGTTCACCCTCTGGGAGAGCGCCGAGGGAGAGGAAAAGGACATCGCCAGCGCTATCAGCTTTAGCAACGTCCAGCCCGTCTTAACGGGTACCTACGCCTACGTGCGTTTGACTATCGGGCCGGTGCTCAACGTTGACGGCTCCATCGACGACGCCGGGACAATCTACTCCGGCACTGGTAGCGCAAGCTTGGATAAGACAGTCTATATCTGGGGCGCCGGTATCAACGAAGCGGCAAGCCTAAGCCAGGAGATCGTAGTAGAAGAAGGCGCCAGCATGGCCTTTGAGTTCGACATCGCCAATACCATCAGCTACCTTAGCGGCCCGGCCGACGCCGCCCTCCTCGCGGTGACTAAGCCCAATCTCTCCGTCGTCATCGAGTAGAGCTTAGAAATCCGTGAATGAGATAAGCGGGGAAAGGACACCTTCCTATGAAG
>JBGSOB010000182.1:0-12213 GCA_041739325.1 Treponematales bacterium | reverse complement strand
GGGCAATAGGGAAGGATATAGTAGCCCTCGTATAAAAGCCCCTTTTCCCAGAGCTGCTTCATGACCCACCAAATAGACTCCATGTAGTCCGCGTCCATGGTCTTATAGTCATTGTCAAAGTCTACCCAACGCCCGGCGCGTGTCATGGTGGCGCGCCATTCCTTGACGTAGCGCAGAACCGAGGCGCGGCAGGCTTCATTGAATTTGGCTATGCCGTAGCGCTCGATGTCCGTTTTGGAATTGAGTCCGAGTTCTTTCTCTATGAGGTTCTCGATGGGCAGACCGTGGCAATCCCAACCGAAGCGGCGTTGGACTTGAAAGCCCTTCATGGTCTTATAGCGGGGAATGATGTCCTTGACAGATCCGGGGACGAAGTGGCCGAAGTGGGGCAAGCCGGTGGCAAAGGGGGGGCCGTCGTAGAAAACGAACTCAGGCGATCCTTCCCTCTGCTTGATCGAGGCCGAGAAGCAGTCTTCTTTTTGCCAGAAGGCAAGGATTTCCTCTTCCATTTTGGGGAAATCGGTCTTGGGGTCCACGGGTTTGTACATATCTCTCCTCCGGCTGCGTTGCGCGATGCTGAATTACCTAAAAATAGTATCTGAGGGCTATCCCGCCCTGCAGGACAAAATCCGATTTCGGCGAAAGCTGGATGCCCGGGACAAGCTCTCCTGAGATTTCCAGCGGTATCTTTGAAAAGCGATGGCCTAAGCCTATGGGTAGCCGGATTCCGGCGCGGAAGGGGTCGCGGTTTGCCGAATTGGCTATGCGCATATAGGCGCCGGCGCCGATAAAGGGCGGGATTTCCTCTTCATTGAGCTTTACCACTCCCAAAAAATGAAAAAGGTAATCCGCGTGCAGGGCAAGGCTCTGATTAAAAAAAGCCCAAGCGATGCCTCCGTCCACGGCGCTGTGCCCGTCCAGCCAGAGCTTGGCGCTGATGCCGCTCGGCTCGCCAAAGAGTAGACCGAGGCCGAAGGGGCCTGCTTCCTTGGAGGGTTTAGGGAGCTCCGGCACCTTGATAGTGATCTCCAGGCCGGGAGAACCCTCAGCCTTCGGGGATTTGGCGGGAGCAGCCCCTTCCTTGGCCTGCGCCTGAAGGCAGAGGCATGAAGAGAGAAAAAGCAAAAGGAATGTCTGGGCAAGGCTCTTCATATCCGCATGAATATACCGGAATAAGCCTGGCTATTCAAGGCAAAGTCCTCCTCCCCACACATCCCCCTTCTTTTCCCCTTACTTGCCCCGCAAGCGCCTGATGGCCTAAAATGGCTCTTCGGAGGCCTAGATGAGCAAGTCAAAACTGTGGGGCGTTATACTGATCGTCGTTATCGTAATTGGGGCTATCGGATACAAGCTGGCCTCCGACAAGGGTCTTGTCCAGTCCCTCTTCAAGGGCTCAAACGGCCCCGAGCCGGAAACGGTCAAGGCGCAGAAATTGGAGATCGCCCCAGCATCGGGCTATAGCCTCGACAAGGTCGATTTGGGGGGTGAACAGGTTCCCCTTATCCGCATACCCTTGGACACATGGGGCGGCTATGCCGGAATCTTTGCCGCCAACGGCGGCTTTTCCCCCACAAAGGATTCCCTCTTCTACAAGAAGGGCAAGTTCGCGGTGGAGTTTGTGCGCACCGAGAGCGCCAAAGAGCAGCTTGACGGCTACGCCGCCGGTAAGTTCTTAGTCCTGTGGTCGAGCATGGATTCCCTCCCCCTCCTCTACGACGCGCTACGCGGCGACCGCCGCGTCATACCCCAGGTCTTCGGCATCTTTGACTGGTCGACCGGGGGCGACGGAATAGTTGCCAAGGCGGGCATCAAGAGCCCCAAGGACTTGAAGGGCAAGACGGTGATGACATCCGGCAACACCCCCAACAACTTCTTCCTCCTCTGGCTTCTCGCCCAGTCCGGCATTAGCCCCAGCGAGGTGAAGATGGTTTACCTCCCCGACGGCCCGGCTGCCCTAAAAGCCTTTAAGAACAAGGCGAATATAGATGCCTGGGTTACCTGGTCCCCCTTCTTGGAAGGGGTTTCCGACCCTAAGTCGCCGGACTACGTCCAGGGCGCGCGCAGCCTTATCTCAAGCCGCGACGCCAACCAGCTTATCGCCGACATCTATTTTACGCGGCTTGACTTTGCCCGCGAGCACCCGGAAATGCTTACGGCCTTCGTGGAGGCGATGATGGAAGGCGCAGACCTCCTTGCCGCCAACCCCGAGCCGGTCTACGCCTCCATGGCCACCTTCTTCGAGCTTGAGGGCGGGGCGGCAGAGGCGCGCGAGGCGGTTGCCAAGGTCCACATAGCCAACTTCCCGGAAACGAAGATGTTCTTTGATGTGGAAAACCCCATCAACGCCTACAAGATTTTCTACATGGCCAAGGAATACTATAAGAGCGCCGGAGCCCTGGCCCAGGGCGCGGACATGGAAGCGGAGGCGGTAATCAACGTCAAAGCCTTAGAGGCCATTGCGGCCAAGGGACTCTTTAAGAACCAGAAAAATTTGGTTATTTCATCCTTCAACAAGCAGGCCGCCTTCGACATGGCGGACTTGGAGAGCCAGAAGGTTGTCCTTGCCCAAGACATGGAGATCTACTTTGACGCCCAGCAGGTGAGCTTCGATATCGACGCCAGCCGCGAGGAGATGCGCAAGAACCGACTGATGCTAGAAAAGATTACCGAGCAGATGGCCGTGCTCGGCACTACCGTGGTCAAACTGATTGGGCATTTGGACACCTCAAAGCTTGAGGAATACAAGGCTAAGGGTCAACAAGCCTATATCGAGGCGTCAGCCCAGGCAAAGCTACTCTCCAAAAAGCGGGCCGAATTCATCAAGAAGATATTGGTGGAGCGCTATAAGTGCGACGCCGACCGCATCGTCACCGAGGGTAAGGGCTGGGAACAGCCCATCGACCTTGCCGAGCCTGCCCTCAACCGCCGGGTGGAAGTCCGCTTCCTCTCCTTCGAGTAGGCCCAGCATGGGACAGGGAAAAAAGGGCGGCTCGCCGGCCCTCTTAGTCGGCATAATCGGAGCCGTCATCTTTATGATCGTTCTCAACCAGTGCCCCAAAGCCGGACAATCGGGCAATAGTGGATCCGGGGGCCAAGCGAGCGCTGGAGCCACGGCTCAGGCATCCGGCCAGGGCTCAGGTGGCCGACCCTTCTCCGGCGCAGGCTATATCCTCAAGTTTGGTACGGACTTTAACCCTGGGGCAAACGCCGTGGACGATATAGGCATTTCGGTGCTTATCGCGGTAGACGTCTCAGGCTCCATGGCCGACCCGCCCGCCTCAGGAGGACAAGCCAAATACATCCAAGCCGGACGAGCCTTAAGCGAGATCATCTCCTTTTTGGAGGGCATGAGCAAGGACGGCTCTATGGCAGGGATGAAGTTCAAGGTGGGGCTCATCAGTTTTTCAGACGGCCTTAAGGTTTTGAGCCCCCTGCGCGAAATGGACGGCCCGGCCTTTGCCGCCCTAAGGGCCGGATTGAACGACCCGGCAAGCCTAAAGCCCCTGGGGCGCACGGCTATCGGTTCCGCCATTGAGCTGGGAGCGGAGATGCTAGCCGGCTCAGGCACGGTTATGAAGAGCATGATCATCGTCTCCGATGGCGAGAATACGAGCGGGCCGGAACCGGCGGAGGTTCTCTGGGCCCTCAATGAAAACCGCAACAGCGCCTCCAGAGTCGACTTCCCCGTCTACACCCGAGGAACCCTTGTCAGCTTTGTCGGCTTTGACATAGACTCCGGCCTCTTTGGCGGCCTCGCCCAGGAGGGCGCGCGGCTTACCCAAGCGGCAAACCAAGCCGAGCTCAAGCGCGCCTTGACCGACATCCTGGTAGCCGATATCTCCAAGCTTGAAGCAGCCCAGTAAGGCAGAAAGGAAAGGATTTTTAGCGATGAAGAAGAGAGTTTTTATCCCGGCATCGGTCCTCATCATCGGGGCCCTGATCGCCCTTGACCAATGGACAAAAGTGCTTGCAGAAACCCGGCTCCAGGGGCGGGGCATCATCAAGGTTTTAGGAGACGTGGTTATCCTTGTCTTTGCCCAGAATACCGGGGCCTTCCTCTCCATGGGGGCAAAGCTGCCAGAGGTTTTGCGCGTCATTGTCCTTATCGTCTTCCCGGCCATCCTTTTGTGCGCCGCACTTGCCTACTTCTATATCAAGGCAAAGCCCAGCCTACGGAACTTAGCCATCATCAGCCTCTTGGCCGCAGGCGGCTTTGGCAACCTGATAGACCGTATCTTCAAGGGTCAGGTGACGGACTTCCTCAACTTCGGAATAGGGAAACTTCGCACCGGGGTCATGAACGCCGCGGATCTTTATATCCTTGCCCTTGTCATCATCTTGGTTTTAAAAATGTTCATAGGTAAGCAAGAAGCCCCGCCCACTGAAGAAGTGGGCCCCAGTGAAACGCCAAAGTAAAACAGCAGAGCAAGCTATGACTGGTTTGACAATAAAACGGATAGGAAAAGAAAACCTGGATATCCTTGTGCAATCCAGGATCGATTACTGCATGCGTGATAAGCCTCCCTGCACGCAGGATGAATATAGTGCCTTTGAGTCCAATGTGCGGCAATGGACGCTTGAAAACGCAACAGCCGGCAATTACTACGGCTACGCAGGTTATGCGGCAAGCGAGCTCGTATGCTTTGCCGGGATCCTCCTCTATGTCATGCCGCCTATCCTCAGGCAGACCAATAGGAAGATCGGTCATGTCTTTTCATTTTTCACCTACCCGCAACACCGTCGTTTAGGTGTGGGGGATGAATTGATGAAGCACATCGTTAAAGACGCAAAAGAGCTGGGAATAACCCAACTTGTCTTGAATGCGACTCCTATGGGCGAGGGGGTCTACCTAAAAAACGGCTTTAGCCAACCTGCCATGAAATACATGAGTCTCGAAATAGTTTAACGACATCCATAATGATGAGATGTTTGGTGGAGTCCTAAGCCTCCATTCCATGTTTCAAAAGCCAATGACAGGAAGAGCTCTTCCCGGCATTGGCATTTTTTTATGCCCGTTTCCGTGAAAAGAGGAAGGCGGCGGCAATGGCTGTCAGGGGGGCAACCAGGACAAGGCCTAAGCTGCCTATGAGGGTGTGGAATATTTCGCTGGAAACGAAGGGCAGATTGAACATAGTACCTAAGGGCACGCCTTGTGCGGTAAAGACCATGAGGAGGGCCATAAAGCCGCCTGAGTAGGCTAAGAGGAGGGTCGTCGTCATTGTCCCAAAGACCTTACGCCCTACCGAGAGCCCCGAGGAAAGCAGGGGCATGAAGCCCAGTTCGGGGCGCTTTGACTTAACCTCTTCCATTGCCACAGCCACGTCGATTGCCAAGTCTATGAGGGCCCCGGAACAAGCCAGGATGGTTCCGGCAAGAAAGAGGCTGCGCAGGTTGATATGGTCATAGCCCCCGTAGACGAGGGTTTCAGAAAAGGCGCGGACAGCCCCATTGAGCTTGAAGGGCTCGGCCATAATCAGACCAAGGAGAAAGCTCATTCCGGAACCGAGGATGGCCCCAATGACCGCGGCGCTACCGGCGCGGCTAAAACCGGCCACCGCGTAGCAAATGACGATGATGAGGATAAACACAAGGAAGAGGCTGGCCCAGAGCGGGTCCGAGCCGGAGAGGACGAGGGGTATGAATAGCTTCCAAATACTAACCGCGGTAAAGGAAAAGGCGGCTAAGGTACGCATTCCCGTCCAACCGCCGTACAAGAGAAGCAGAGCGACAAAAATGACGGCTAACAAGATCTCGGCATTCAGGCGAAAATGATCTTGAAGATTGATGGCGGCTATCCCACCCTGCCCATCCGGGTCTATAACGACCCAGGCGATTGAACCGGGGCTAAAGAGTTTATCTTGATTCATCTGGCCAAAAAGAAAGTTCGTGCCCTCATACTCAGTGCCCATGAATTTACCGAACAAGATTCGAACCCTGGCGCTTTGCTCGCCTTGGAGGAGGGGCCCATAGCTCTTTACCCCGCTATCATCGGTGTCCAAAACCAAGGCCGGGCCGCGGAGGGCGCTGTCCTTTTTTTCAAAACCGGAGGGGAAAAGGGCAAGGAGGAGGGTAAGGGCAAGCAGGGCGATAATAAAGAAGACATCCTGTTTGCGGGCCCCGGACCAGGCGTGGGCAAAGTAGCGCTGAGTGAGTTTGAACAATGAACGCATCCATCTTTGCATGGGGATTCTTCCTAAGAGAAAGCGATTAAAAAATGGCTGCCCTTATACAAGGGCAGCCTCAATTATCTTTTTGGAAAACTTATTACTTGGCTATTTTGATGCCCATGACGCTCGCCAGCTTTCCGAAGATAGCGGTGTTGTCATAGTAGCCGGAGAAGAGGTTTGCCTTGGCGCCGGCGGCGAAGGTTGCCACGGGGACGCCGGTGTGGGAGTAGGTGGTCCAGCCTATACCGGCCTTCTGGTTAGCTAAGTGGGTGAGGGTGACGGTAAAGGGTTCGTAACCGCCGTAGAGCAGGTACTCGTTCTCTACCGGGGCCTTGATGACCTCTCCCTTCATGGAGCGCACGAAGGAGCGATAGAGGGTTTCCATGTCAGTGGCGGAAAGGGACTCGAAGTCAAGGCCGAAGAAATCCGCCATGGGGCCGTACATGTCCTCGAGGCTTGCGTCGGCGGGCTTGGTGTTCTTTTTATAGGGGGCAAGGACAGTCTCATTGAAGGCGATATAGGAACCCTTCTGCGCGGCTACGGTGGCGAAGGCGGTTGAGTATTGGGTACCAGCGAAGCCGATGGACATACCACCGGTCTCATGGTCGCCGGTAACGACGATGAGGGTGTCCTTGGGGTATTTCTTCATAAAATCAAGGGCAACCTTAACGGCCGCGTCGAAGGCAACAGTGTCGCCGATGCTGGCGGCCGCGTCATTGGCGTGGCAGGCCCAGTCAATCTTCCCACTCTCTACGGCTAGGAAGAATCCTTTCTTGTTGTCCAAGAGCTCAATGCCCTTGCTCACGTAGTCGGCCAGGGAAAGGTCTCCGGGCTTGCGGTCGATATCGTAGGGCATGGACATGGAATCCTGGAGGGTCTCATTGATGGCGACAACCTTGCCGTCCGTGGGCTTGAGCGCCTTGAAGTCCGCCACCTTGTTCACTACCTTATAGCCCTTGGCCTTCATGTTCTCGATGGCATCCGGTTTATCGCCCTTGAGGCCCTTGGGCTGGGTAAAGCCGCCGCCGCCAAAGTAGTCGAAGCCGGAGTCAGCAAGCTGTACGGCAATGTCGTACAAATCGCCGCGGCTGGGAACCTTTGCGTAGTAGCCGGCCGGGGTGGCGTGGTTGAGGGAGACGTTGGATACCACGCCCACCTTGTAACCCTTCTGCTTGGCAAGCTCGGCTATCGTCGTGAACTTCACCGTTTTTCCGGTATCCATGTTGATGACCCCGCTCAGGGTCTTGTTGCCAGAGGCAATGGCGGTAATGGCGGAAGCGGAGTCAGTAATGATAGAGCTTGAGTCATAGGTGGTGGTAAGGCCCTGGACGGGGAGTTGGCTAAAGCCAAGCTTCTCGAAGCCCGGGGTCTTGGCGTCCACCTTGGCCTTGAGATAGATCTCGGCGGCGCTGACCTGTGAAAGGGCCATACCGTCACCGACAAAAAGGAATACGTACTTGGCCTGGGCAAAGGCCGCTGCGGAAACGAGGGCGAAAACGACCGCACAAGCGGCTATCCGGAAAAGCTTCATAAAATCCTCCTGAAAACTGAATGCGGGGCATTCTGTCCCCCACTCGTGTGGTTTCGATAAGGGCGTCGTTTGCACTTTGTCAGTTTCCGATGAGGGCCAATGGTAGTGAGAAATAACCCAAGCCTAAGCAAACCCTAACCTACAGCGTAGAGATTGGCCTCCATGAAGGGGCAAGGCCAGCGTGGCCTAAGCGCAAAAAAGGCTTCGATTGCCGCTTTGTGGCATCTGGTAAACAGGAAGTGAATATGGAAGAATCAAGATTCATGCTACAAGACCAGCTAGCCATTTTGGCCCTGAAGGAAGAGGGCCGGCGGGTGGAATTTCTAGGTTGTGAAAAGCTTTGCCGAGCCTGGGCCGCGGCCGGATTGACCGAACTCTTCCTGAGGCAAGCGCTGGAATTCAAGGAAGGGGGAAGGCTAAAAACCGTAGCGAATTTGCCAGGGGACTTAGACGCGAATCTCGGCTCAATGCGTGACGCGATAGCCTCTCACAAGGCGCAAAGGCGTGTCGGTTCGTGGATACGGCGCATCGGCGAAAAGGTAAGCGAACGGACCATGCTCAGGCCTATCCTCGATGCCGGCATCATTAAGGACGATCGCGGCAGGTATTGGGCCGGTGAGGCCGTTCCGACTTTGCTCACCAAGGGCACGCGCGGATTCATTCCCCAAAAAATCAGATTACGCCAAACCTTGCGCGATATCGTATTCACCCCGGCCCCTGAATACCCAGGTATGCATACCTTTATCCTTTTAGCCCTCTTACGGCGTTTCCGCCTTCTTAAACTGGCCTTTACCCGCGATGAACGGGGCTGGGCCCATTCATCCATCTACGACATCCTCTGCAATAGGCTATTTTCCGCGAAACTTGATGAGGAGAGCGGGGGTCGCGGCCCATCACTCCTATGGATTTGCAGTCTCGAGCGGGACTGTGAAAACTGAGTTTGCTGCCTTAGGCGAAGAAGTATAAGAGATGCTAGCCAGGCCCCAGGAAAGGAGGGCCAGGAGTATGAGGGCGCCTAGCATGCGCGGGGCGCGCAAGGGATCCCAGCGGTTGAATAATCTCATGATGCAATAATCATTGCGAAGTATGAGTGCTTGATGAGTATTGCGTAAGCATTTAAACAGGGCTGAACACAGATAGAAATTAACTGAATACTGACGCGCGTTTCATGGCGATGTAACCGGGGCTTACGATCCTAGCCTCAGGAGAAACAGCATGAAGATAGCCTATTCCTGCGCCGGAGAGGGATTCGGTCACGCAGCCCGCATGGCGGCCCTCTACCCCATACTATCCGCCAGCCATGATGTTTCCATCTTCGCTCCCATAGGCCTAGAGGCCTTTCTCCATGAAAAATTGGGGAAGCTGGACTACCATGCAATCCCTTGCTTTACCTTTGAGAAAAAGGAAGACCGTATTCTTCTCTTCCGTACCGCTAAAAAGGGCGTAAAGCCCAGCCTGGAATTCCTGGGGCGGGTAAAACAACTCTCGCGTAGCTTGCGTCGCTTGGGCATTGAAGCGGTGATATCCGACTTTGAGCCCTATCTTGCCTGGGCCGGCAGATTGGCCGGAATTCCCGTGCTTCAGATGAACCATCCGGGCATCATTACGCGAAAGCTAAGCCTAGATCCCCGCAGTTGGCCGGCTGTTTTAGGCGCCCTCCTCATGGAAGGGCTCTGGGATGAGCGGGTTCACATATCCTTTTACGGAGGGGAAGCAGGCCCTCTCTACCGAAAAAGCCTTTTCAGAAATCCACCACGGGACGGGGGCTATATCCTGCTAAACCTTAAAGAGAGCTTCCGGCGGAAGGTTTGTGAAGTGCTCCGAGACTACCCTCAACTTCCCTTTAAGCTCTTCCCCCAGCCGGGCGCGAACTTTGAGGAAGCCCTCTGCTCGTGCAAGGCAGTAATCTCATCCGCCGGGCACCAGATTATCGCCGAGTCGATGCGTTTAGGCAAACCCATCCTCGTCATTCCACAGCGCGGGCAATGGGAACAGATACTCAATGCCCGCATGCTCGAAAAGCTGGGTCGGGGCATGAAAACGACATTAGGATCGCTTAAAAAAGATCTGTCTCGATTCTTGGATTCCCTCGATGCCTTTAAGCTCCGTTCTCGGGGCGCCCTCCCGCCTGGGTTTAGCCTTGACGAGGGTATGGGAAGCCTCCTTTGCCGCGTAGAATCCTTTCTGGCGCGACGGGTCGGAGTGATCCTGGCATTGGGCGCAAAAGACGCCGAGGCGGGTCTAAGCGCTCGTGAGCAGGGCTTGATATCGGCGCGAAATCAGTAAAAGGATTCAACTAGAAGATAGGCTTCGGGAGCTATCTCCTTGCGCCCCGCCTGCCCCTGCGAACCTGGGCTAAAAGCGAGGCGCCCTATCACAAGGACCTCCCCCTTTGAGGATATCGGTTTTTTTAACAAGAGTTGGATCTGTCCCTGGGCAAGATCCAGATACTGAAGTTCCGGATATTCGGGATGGAAGACGGTCATTCGTTGGCGCATGAGGCTGGATATCCTACCGCGAAGGGCAATACGGGCTCCCGCAAGATCTGCCGGAGGCTCTGCGTCCAGGCTCCTCAGATTGAGGCAATGCTTTTGGAACGCTGCCTCGAGTTCTCGGAGCCATGTATAGCCATCTGAGGGAAAGACAGAGTGAAATTCATCCTCAAGACCGCTAACCTTGATCTTTGCCAAGATATAGTCCCCGCACAGGTAGGCTGAAACCGCTCCATCGTGAAACTGAGGGATAGACTTAAGGAGAGCAAGACTTTTCAGGTGCTCAAGGGAGAAGACGATTTCCATCTTGTCTTCCCGCCCAAGGCTCTTTATCCGATTTTCCCGCTCTTCTGCCCTCTCCTGGCATAAGGGCGCGTTGATTTTATTTTCTTCAAGTATCCAGATATTTTCCTTTCTAAAGATAATGAGCATGTTCTTTTCCAGCCTGAAAGACCATGCTTGATCAAGTTCACGCCGGAGAGGGGCGAATGCCTGGCTGTCTAAAAAATCTTGGGCGACAAGTCCCTCCATGCTTAGAGCCGCTATGAGAAGGAGTGATTTTAGTGGTTTAAAGCTATATATAGAGCCCATAGGCTGATTCTAGGGCTAAAAGCGGGGGAAAACAAGGAATAATTCAGAATATGGCGCAAAGCTCGGTTAGGAAATTGTTAGGAGGGTTGAGCCAGCTTGACGAAGGGCCAAAAAGACATAGACTTTGTAGATGCAGCATGTGGAGCAGAACCAAGGAGAAGAGCTATGTCCAAGAAAAAGAGTGGAGACCCCATAAAGAAAGCGGCTAAAGTTATTGAAGCCGCCGCTAGCCTCTTAAGCGCCGAGGCGCAAACGGCCCTCAGTCAGGCCATCAAGGAGGCCCAAGCCCTAGCCGATGAAGAAGCGCGGCTCAAAGAGTCGCACACTGAAAAGAAAAAAGCCCTGGAAGCATCCTTAAGCGGTCTTTCCAAGCTCCTGCGCCGCGCTCGTAAGGAAGTTGACGCAAAGACGAAGTCGCAAAAGGCGGCCCTCGCGGCCGAGAAGGCAAGCGCGCGGACCTTAGCGCCCAAAGCAGACGCTAAAAAAGAAGAGCCAAAACAAGTCAAACAAAAAGAAGGCTTGAAAAAACAAAAGGCACAAGCGGAGATCGTACCCCAAAAGGCTGGGTCGGACCTCCCTAGTTAAGGGCCATAAGGGGCTTTGTGGGGACAAGGTCGAGCTGAACCTCGCCGATCATTAGTTTAAGAACTGCCTTGAGGGGAATCCGGCTTTCATCGGCGCTCAGCCAGAGGATAAAGTCGCCGGAAAGCCCTGCCAGGCCCTTGCCCTTGAGACGACCCTTGACTCTATAGGCGCTTTTTTCTTCCAGCAGACCCGGTATGCATAGCTTTTCCTCTCTGCCTGAAAATTCGATATCCAAGGGAAGGAGCTTGGCGTCGCCCACGAAGGAGGGCTCAGCCCTTCCCTCGCGATGGCCGCGGCTCATCATCCATAGAATGAGGGAAAGGCCGTCATAGGCTGTATCGCCTAAGGCAAGGCTTCCCTCTTCACGCTCCGTCTTACCCCTCTTTGTCTGGCTACTTTCATAGCGAGCAATACCACTGAGGCTGTCTACGACGTATCTGGATGATGAAAGCTCAGAGCCCCCACGGGCAAGGCTGGAAAAGCTGAGGGGCCGCATTCTCTCCATATCGAGCTCGCTTTCAAAACGGGAGTCGACGGGGGGAATGGGCAGGCGGGGGTCGGATAGTGCCTGAAGAGAAAACCTGGCTCTCCGCCCCTGGTTTTCCCTGTCGAGCCCGCCAGCATCCCCTTCCCCGCCGAGGCTGGAGAGCCGCAGGCTGCCGAGCCTGAGCTTGCCGTAATGGATAACCCAAGACCACTGGCCGCCGGCCTCGAGCCGCGGCAGGGCTTCCTGGGCAGCTAGGTTAGCGCCTAGAAAAAAGAGGGACGAAACGAGTACTAAAAAGCCTAAGGCTATCTTCATGAAGGAAATCCTAAGCGGCGCTGGTGGAGCTCAAGGCTTGGACGG
>JBGSOB010000163.1:0-16467 GCA_041739325.1 Treponematales bacterium | reverse complement strand
TTGGCGGCTTCAGGCTCGGAGCCCTCCACGTGAACCCGTATCTTTACCCAGCCCTTCTTAAAGAGGAAACCGTTCTTCTGCGACTCGACAATCTCTACGTCAAACTCGTCCTTGGCCAGGCCCAGGGCCTCGGCGGCCCGGTCAATGGCTTCCTTTTCAGTCTTGCCCTCGAATTCGTATATCATCGCTTAGCTCCTTGATTGGGTTTTTTAAGGCTGCCCTGAGGGCTCACCAGGGTAAGCCCCTGCTTTGATTTCCGCTGGTGGATGATGCGGTTGGTAATGACCTGCTGGCCGATGGTGAGGATGTTGGAGGTAATCCAGTACACCAGGAGGCCGGAGGGGGCGTCGTAGAGAACGAAGAAGAAGAAGATGGGCATTCCGTAGAGCATCATCTTCATCTGCATGGCGTTCTGCGATGTGGCGGTGGAGTTGGTTTGGGTAAACTTGCCGTAGAAGAGCTGGGACACCACGTAGATGATGGGCAGGAGGCGGATGGCGGAAATCTTCCAGATCACCAGATTGATGGTGTCAAAGTTGAGTATGGTGTCCGGGCGGGAAAGGTCGGGTATCCAGCCGGGAATGAAGAGGGCCCCGCGTAGGTCGAAGTGGGTGTTAAAGAGGTTGTACATGGCCAAGAAGATGGGTATCTGGATGAGCATGGGCAAACAGCCTGAGAGGGGGTTGTAACCCTCTTTTTTGTAGAACTCCATCATCTCCTGGTTGAGCTTGTCCGGCTTGTCCTTGTACTTGGCTTGGAGCTCGGCCATCTTGGGTTGGAGGTCGGCCATTTTTGCCATGGAGATGGAGCCCTTGAGGGTCAGGGGGAAGAAGACGACCTTAACCAGGATAGTCACCAGGATGATGGCGATACCCCAGTTGGGAATGAGCATATGGAAGAGGACCATGGCCTTTTTGAGCAGCCACTCAAGCCAGCCGAAGAGGGGGTTGGCGTCTACGATCTGGCTGATCTTGAGGTCGCTGTAGCCATAGGAGTTTTTGCGTGAGTCGTTGTAGCGGCCCAGCTCCCCGGCCTGGTTGGGGCCGATGTAGAAGCGGAAGGTGTCCGTGACGCTGGAGCTTGTTACCGGTGGGCGGGAGAAGGAGAGCTGGGAAACCGTGGGTAGGCCTTCTACCAGGTTGCCGTTATAGACTACGGAGTAGGCAGTGGCGTCCGGAATGGCTACCAGGGAGAAATACTTGCCCACGACGGATGCCCAGAGAACCCTGTCCTTGACCGTTTTGACGCTCTTGGGCTTTAAGCCCACCGAGCCGCGCTTGCCGTTGGCGAAGGTGTAGTACTTGCGGCTCTCCTCGTAGTTGGAGATCTTGCCGAACTTGGGGCCCAGCTGGGGTCCCAAGAAGAGGGTGTAGGCATAGCCCTTGTTTGAGAGGTTGGGGACGGCGTTTACCGAGTTCTCAATGCTTGTCTGGAACTCAAAGACGTACTCGCCGGGCTTGAAGCTAAAGCGCTTCTTGAAATTGAAGGGCAGGGACTCTCCCTCTACCCCTGGGGCAAAGTAGGTCCGTGAAAACTCGATGGTTCCCTCATCCAGGATCTTGGCGTTCATGAATTCGTTAGAAACCGTGGTGCCGTAATCGCCGAAGGATGTGCCGAAGAAGTAGGAGCCGGCATCGCCGCCCAGTATCATCTCCACCGGCTCGCCCTTGTCGCGGTGCTTTTTAAGCTTAAGGGAAAGGAGCTGTCCGCCCTTATTGGTAAAGACTGCCGAGACGAGGTCGGTCTCCAGGCGGTAGGTCTCCTCGTAATTGGGGACCTTTATGTCAGTGCCGCTCGCGGCGCCGCTTGCGGCCATGACGGGCTTTGCGCTCGCCATAGGACTGGCGCTGGCCACAGGTTGAATCGAGGCCAGGGGGGCGCTCGAAATAGTCTGCGGGGCGGTCGTTTGGGCCGGGCTGGGCTCAAGCGGTAAGGGGGTGGCGGCGGGTATGCCGAAGCTAAAGGGCTTTCCGCCCGTGACAAGGGGCTGTACGACCCCCATCCAGATGAGAAAAATCGCCGTGCTTATCGCTATGGCGATAATCGTTTTCTTGTCCAAAGGACTCTCCTTGGCAGCATAAAGATCGTTAGGGAACGGGATCGTAGCCACCCGGATGGAAGGGGTGGCACTTGCACAGGCGCTTGACGCTCAAGCACAGGCCCTTGGCGGGGCCATACTTACCGATAGCCTCGTAGGAGTAGCGCGAACAGCTCGGGTGGAAACGGCAGGCGGGTGGGAGGAGGGGGGATATGAGGCGGCGGTAGAGTGTGATTGCCCCGAGCATGAGGCGGACGAGTAAAGCCTTCATGAGCCTTTCCGAGCTATGAGGCCGGCCTTAGATAGGAGATAGCGCATCTGGGAATCGCGTTCGCCCAGCTCGTCAGAGCCGGGAAAAACGACGAATACCAAATCATAGCCGCCGGGAAGCGAGGGCTTGAGCAGGCGGAAGTTCTCACGGATAAGGCGTTTGGCCCTGTTCCTGAGAACCGCGTTTCCGTAGCCGCGCCGCAGGGCTATCGCCATCCGGCAAAGATCGCCGGAAGACCTCTCCCAAGAGAGTTTCATGCCCCTGCAGCCGACGGAGAGCCCCGTTTTGAGGATCCGCCGGATTTCCGTCCCTTTTTTTACGCGGAGAGAGGTGGGAAAACCGAAATCCGGCTTCCCCAGCTCAGAACCGCCGCCTCCAGGCCGCTGCGCATCCGCCATAAGCGACTTGCCAGCATCAGGCACCGGAGTACCCCTTCCTAGTAGGGCTTTTTCTCGTCGGAAATGCTGAGCTTAACGCGGCCCTTGGCGCGGCGGCGCTTAAGCACCAAGCGGCCACCACGGGTGGCCATGCGGGCGCGGAATCCGAATTTTCTATTCCTTTTTACCTTGCTAGGCTGATAGGTTCGTTTCATGTTTTGCGTTCTCCTTGCGCGAGAATATGTCCAAGTATCTATCAGATACGGATTTACACCTTGCGGAGCAATAGTATAGCCCGATTCGGCCTTCTTTGGGAAGGGGGAAGGCTTCTCTCCTTCCAAGGAAAATCCCTTCTTTTGCCGGGAAGCTCGCACTCTCCGTGGTCAAAGGGCTTTGACGGTCCTTTGATTCCCGAGCGCGGTTTAGCTAGATTATACTCATGAGAAATTTTTGCAAACTAGGCATTCTTGCCCTCTTTCTCCTGCCCTTGATTGCCGCCTGCTCCTACCTCCCCACGGCGGGGAGCGCGAGCCCAGCAGGCGTTATCGTGACAGACACTCGGGGCTCTATCGAGCTGAGGCCCGCATCGGTCCCCCAGGCTGATTCCGGCCTCATTTTTATTCCGGGTGGCTTTGTTGACCCTGCGGCCTATATAGAGGCCCTCGCCCCCCTTGCCCGGGCAGGCTACCCCGTCCTTATCCGCAAGGTCCCGGCCAATCTCGCGGTTTTAGACCCTCAGGGCGCGGACAGACTGCGCCAGGCCATACCGGAGATTTCAACCTGGGCTATTGGCGGCCACTCCCTCGGCGGGGTGATGGCGGCCTCCCTGATTGGGGAAAAGCCTCAAAACTTCCAAGCCCTCATACTCATGGCATCCTACCCGGCCGCCCCAAGCGATCTCTCAGCCTGGGAGGGCTCCGTACTCTCCATTGCCGCGGAGTTCGACGGGCTGACAAAGGCTGAGGATATTGATGCGGGTAGGCCCCGCCTGCCTGATGACAGCCAGTACAGCCTTATCTCCGGCGGCTGTCACGCCTATTTTGGGAGTTACGGTCCACAGGATGGAGACGGAATACCCAGCATTAGCCGGGAGGAGCAACAGGCCCAGGTAGCCGCCCTCATCATAGACATCCTCTCCAATTTATAGGGGCAGATAATGATTTACGCTTTATGGAATATTCGTAGGCCCCGAGGCCTTTTAGGCCCCCTCCTCTGTATGCTTGGAATACTGAGTCTTCCCGGTGCTCTCTCTGCCCAGGAGCTGGGCTTAAGCATCATTGGCCTACCCAGCCCGGTCTACGCGGGAAGCTGGGACCCGGCCTACCAGGGCACGAGCATCGCCCTTTCCTACGCTCACGACCTGAAGAATTTTAAGCTTGAGGTCGGGCTCGAAGCCGGTATCGATCTCTCTGGAAGTCAGGCCCTTGTCTCCCTAGGCGCGGCCCTGCCCCTGAGCCATAATCGACCCTGGGAATGGAGGGCCGGCGCTGCCCTTCTAGCCGGGCTTGTTCTGAGCCGCCCCCATACCGGGCCTATCCTTGGGCTAGAGGCGGAAAGCCGCCTCAGATGCGAACTGGGCCCTCGCCTTAGCCTGGAAGGCGGATTGGGCTTTCGCTGGACTGCCTACCTAAGCCCCCTCCCCCTCCGCCCGGCCCAGAGCTGGGAGCTCCCCCTTTCCCTGGGGCTGTATTGGAAGCTAGGAGACTACCGAGCCCGCTAGCGCGGAGAAAGAAGTCGCCTTGGCTTAGGAGGCTCAGCCCCTAAGGGGCCGGCTCCTGGGAGACCAGCCCCCGAAGCTTGCCCATCCTTGATTGCGGATGAGAGGAGGCGGGAAAGAAGCTCAGTACGATTAGCCACTCCTGCCTTGGCAAAGAGGGCCGCCAGGTGGGCCTTTACGGTGCGCTCGGATATTCCCAATTCCTGGGCCATAGCTCGGATGGAATCCCCGCCCTTGACGAGGGAGAGGACCTCTTCCTCCCTCAGGCTAAGGGCTGGATTGAATACCTTGGGTAGGGCCTCGCTAGCCGCCCTTTCAAGGAGATAGAGGGCAAAGCCGCCCCCTTCCAAGGCAAGGGAGCCGGCCCGGGCGGCCATGATCTTCCGGCCTGCATCAGCATCAATCTCTATCTCAATATCCAGCTCCGGGCTTTCACGGCAGAAGAGCTCATGGGCTTCAGAAATGCCGGAAATGTCCAAGCGTGGGCAATCCCCATAACGAGCAAGAAAACTGTTGTTCCTAAAAAGGGCCCGCCCTGCCTCATCAACGACAAGGAGGGGCCGCGTGACGGAGGCGCGGAGGGTCTTGCGAAACACCTCCTGGCTGAGCCGGGCTTCTCGGTATTCGCGGCGTTCCTGAAGAAGGCGGAGGCCAAAGCTAAAGGCGCAGGCCAATAGAAAGCCGAGAAAACCCAGATGGATATTCCCTCGCGCCCCATTGCCGCCGCTTTGCAAAGCCACGGAAATCTGGGCAAAACTCACACCCAGAAAAAAAGCCAAGCCGCCGAGAATGGGCATGGCGCGGTAATCCCCTCCGCGGCGCGATTCACGAAAGACCTTGAAAAGCCAAAAAATCCCTATGGCGATGATGACAAATTGAAAACCCAGGCGATAGGGGTAGAGGATATCGATGACGCGGATGCCGGCTAGGCGCTCAGGCCCGAGGGCAAAGAGGCCGGATAGGAATTGACCGATCAAGGCAAGCAGTAGATTGCCTATATTCAGGAAGCGCAGGAGGGCCCTGGGGCGGGCAGGTTCGAAAAATGCTTGGAGAAGGATCGAAAAGGCAAGGGGGAGGAAAAAGAGGGCCGCCATCCACAGCCAAGCCCAGCCTAGGCTCCAGGGCAGGAGAATATCTTTGATATCGGTTTGAGAAACACAGTAGCAAAAAGCCAGGAAGGCCGTGAGCGCAAGGGGAAAGGAAAGGGGCCGCCCCCGGCCCAAAACTCCGGCGCAGAGGGCTCCCAGGCTTAAGAGAAGGAAGAGGAAGAGGCTAAAGGATTCATCCAGCTCTGAGAGAACAAGGCTGCGAAAATGACCATGGATGGAGTCTAAGAGGAGTGGGTCGGGGATGCCGATAAAGCCAAGATCAGAGAAAATCCGAAACTGGAGGAGATCCCCCGCTTGAACGGAAACATAGTGGGCCGCCACCCCACTAAATCGGTCTCGCCGCCCCGGGGCATGGGTGGAGAGGCTAGGGACGCCATTGATAAAAAGATCGAGGCTATAGACCGGCCGATGGATGAGGACGGCCGCGTCTGAAATTTCGAAATCGGGCAGGCGCAGCGATAACCAGAGGACCTTCCGCCCCTCACGCCCCGGAGGCATAACCGGGTAGCTTTCCAGGGCTAGCCATTCGGCGCCAGCCGGCGGAGGCGAATCCGGACCAGGGTCAGAGGACCAGTGATAGCTCCAGCCTCGATCCAGAACCACACGATGACCAATACTCGGAGTCCAGCTAAAGGCAGTAAGGGCTGCCCCAAGGCCTAAAAAACCAAACAAGACCAAAAGGGAGAGGGCTCTGCGGGAGAGAGGCTGGGGAAGCATACCGCGATTCTATGCCGAGAGCGCCCCTGGGGCAAGATCGCTAAGGAAAAAACCGCCACCTGTACGAAGGTACAATGGCCACAGCGCTGAATCGGGTTATCTCTTGCCCTAGCTAGCCTCCCAGAAGGGGCTGATATCACGCAAGGAGTCAATTATGAAATTAGTGTCGCGCTTAGCTGTCTTAGGAGGCCTCTTCGCCCTCCTCCTCAGTCTTAGCGGCTGCGAAGGCTTTTCCCTCTTCGGGCCCCGCCTTCCCGCCGAGCTTCAAGGAAGCTGGAGTTATAGTAGTTCCTACTACAGACAAACCTTTACCTTCACGGCTACAGAGATCTCGTATTCCGACTATGCCTCCAACACCGGGGGATCATCCTCCTGGGAGTATGAGGTTATCGATGTGAATGCGGCCGAAAACTGGTTCCAAGCCGATGACGATCGCTACTGGATCTGGCATATTTCCGGCAGCAAGCTCTACTTGGACAGGCTTGATAGGAACGTGGAACCCTCAAGCATAGCCTCATCCTGGTGGTCGGATACGAGCTACACGAAACACTACCTCAGTAAAGACTAGAAACAAGGGGATGGGGCAGGCTTGCCCCATCCTTACACGATCTTTTTAAAGGCCTTAACCGGTGTCTCTTCCTCGTGCTCGAGCATGGCTTCCACGATGGTGCGCGCCGCTTCCGGGTGGGCTAGGGCCAGGGCGCTGGCGCTCATGCGCTTATGGAGCTCAGGGTCGGAGAGGATGCGGTCTACCTTAAAGCCGATGGTAATGGCGTTGTTCGGCATCAATCCGACCCCATTTTCCAGCAGGTAGTAGCTGTTGTAGACCTCTTGGCCGGGAATGGGGTCCCAGATGATCATGGGGTCCCAGATGATCATGGGCACCCCGCAAACAAGGCACTCGCTTGTCGTGAGCCCGCCGGGCTTGCCGATAAAGAGGTCGGCCATGCGCAGGTAGTCGTGCATCGCATCGGTATAACCCACGACGGCATAGCTGTTACGTAGGGATTCGCCGCGGGCGGCAATGAAAGCCTCCAAGCCCGTTTTAAGCCTTTCGTTGCGGCCGCAGATAACCACGATCTGGCACTTGCTCTTTATCTGATCCAGAATCTTCATGATATCGCCCGCCGGCATGACGCCGAAGGCCCCGGCTGAGAGGAGTACCAGGGGAAGGTTGGCATGGACGCCATACTTTACCCGCAGAGCCTGCTTGGAAGAGCGCGAGCTGAAAGCTTCACTCACCGGGATGCCGGACACGACCAAGCGGTCCGGGGGCAGGCCCAAAAGGGAGAGATGGGTCTTGCTCTCCTCCTTGGGCAGGAAATAGCGGGTGAAGATATCGGTCAGCCAGAGGGCGTGAACATAGTAGTCGGTTACCACAATGCCTAAATTAGTCACCAATCTGTCCCGCATGATAAGGCGGGAAATGGTTTCCGCGGGCATGCCGTGGGTGCAAATACAGATGTCTGGGGCGTAGGCGATAATCTTTTTTACCAGGCTGTGGGCGTTGAGCCGGTGAATGGCCTTGATGCCTGACGGGGTCTGCCAAGGCTTGTCGGTCGCGTCGAAGGCGCGGGCCCAAAGGTCTGGGGCGGTGCGCACCGCTTCCAGATAGCCCTTGGAGTAGATGCGCCTAAACCACCAATTGGTGTATTCCAGGGCGTCGATATGCAAGACATCATCTACCCTTTTGTCCTTGCGACAAGCCTCTTCTATGGCTTGGGCGGCCCTGACATGGCCTGTCCCGGCGCTGGCAGAAAGCACAAGTATCCGCTTACCCATCGTTTGCCTCTTTTTCCATCTCAGACGTTTAAGCTAAATACCTTTAGATCGTCGCGTTCTATCCAGTCAAGACCCCGATAGAATTCGATGGCGACTTCATTTGTCTCAAAGACGAAGAGGTGGCTCTTCTGTATGCCCGTGGCTCGAAAATGCCCGGTACAGAGTTCCAATAAGCGAGTGCCGATACCCTGGCAACGGCTATCCTCCGCCACGGCAAGATGATACACGTAGCCACGCCGCCCGTCTTGGCCGCAGAGGACGTTCCCGACGATCTTCCCGCCCTCAAGGGCGACAAAAGACGCGCCGGGGTTGCGTTCAAGAAAGGCTTCGATATTCGTTTTTTCATCGGCCGGCGAGAGCCCTATGCCCGGGCAGGACTTCCAGAGGGCGTAAACGGTTTCATAGTCGGCGATCTTCATAACCCGATATTCAATGTCCATAATAGCCCATTGTATCATGAAGGGAGGATTCGGTCATGGGGAAATCGCAGCCTGCCAAGAAGGCAGGCTGGGCCAAGCCTTACATGGCCCGCAGGCGGTCAGCCGCCTGCCAAGAAATTTTCCTCAGGCGGTTTACATCGCTCGCAGGCGGTCAGCCGTCTCCAAGAGGAGTTCTTCGGTTTCTTCCCAGCCGATGCAGGGGTCGGTTACCGAAAGACCGGGTTTTAGGAGGGCAGGGTCCCCGCCCATGGCCTGGCAACCGTGCTCAAGGTTGCTTTCTATCATAAAGCCGACTACGGAATTGACGGACTTGCCGGCAGCGGAACGTTGATCCAGGAGGCTACGCAGAACCTGGGCTTGGTTTTCAGGCCGCCGCACCGAGTTCCCATGGCTGCAGTCGATGATGATGGCCGGCTTTATGCCGGCTTTTTCCAAAAAGCCTTCGGCACGCTCTATGTCCGCGGCGTGATAGTTGGGTCCGCTCTTGCCCCCGCGCAGGATAAGGTGGCCGTCGGGATTGCCCAGGGTGCGTAGAACGCAGGTGGAACCGCCCGCGTCTATGCCCACAAAGGAGTGGCTCTGCCGCGCCGAGACGATGGCGTTGACCGCTATTTGAATGTCGCCGTCGGTGGCGTTTTTAAAGCCGACCGCTACCGAGAGGCCGGAAGCCATTTCACGATGGGTTTGAGACTCGGTAGTGCGCGCCCCGATGGATGCCCAGGAGATAAGCTCCCCAATGTATTGCGGCACAATGGGGTCCAAAACCTCAGAACCGGCGGGAACCCCAGCCTCATTGATGGCGATAAGGAGTTTACGCGCGCTAGCCAGGCCGCGGGAGATATCGTAGCTGCCGTCCATAGCCGGGTCCACGATCATTCCGCGCCAGCCCAAGGCGGTGCGCGGTTTCTCAAAATATACGCGCATAACCAAGCAGAGCTTGTCCTCCACCTTGGCGCTCAAGGCGGCCAGGCGGCGCGCGTACTCTACCGCCGCTTCCACGTTGTGGATCGAGCAGGGGCCGACAATGGCCAAAAGCCGCCCGTCCCGGCGGCTGATAATGTCTTGGACGGCGGCGCGGCTCTTAATGATAGTCGCGTTGGCGGCTTCCGTCATGGAAACCCGCCGCGCCATATCGGCCGGCGATATTAAGGGGGACTCCCCCGATATTCGTATATTGTTCGTGCGTTGCATCTCTTCCCCTCTTTATTCACTGAGCGCCGGCGTTCGAAAAAGCCGGCGTCAGAGTATAGGCCCCGCGTGGCCCTTTAGGCAATCAGGCCCTGAATCTTCCTGCGTAAGGCATCCTCCAGCGCCGCGGCCGATGCCGGGGCCGATGCTTGGGCCACCGCCTCGGTGAACGCGGATCCGACGATAGCCGCGTGAACATGGTCGGCCAAGGCTAGAATCTGCTCGCGGTTACGGATCCCGAATCCGGCTAAAAGCTTTGCCCCACCGGATTTTGCCATTTCCAAAAAGGCAAGGTTGTCCGCGCCGATGTCGGTTTTTTTTCCGGTTATCCCCGCGCGCAGGGCGGCGTAAACGTATTCCGTCTTGAGACTGAGCACCCGCGCCATCCTTTCTTCCGACATACCCGGCGCCACTACCGGCACTACGGCCAGGCCGCGCTGGGCTCCTAAGCGGTAGAGATCCTCGTCTTCATCCGCGCAGAGGTCGGGGATAATAAGCCCCAGGGCCCCGGCCGCGCGGGCCTGGTCGCAGAATCGGCCAACGCCCATCGCGTAGACCAAACTGGCGTAGCTCATGATAAAAACGGGCAGCTTCAGCTCGGCGACTACCCGAGAGACAAAGGCAAAACCCTCCTTGAGCCGGAAGCCGCCGGCAAGTGAGGCGACGCAAGCCGTCTGGATGACGGGCCCATCCGCCGAAGGGTCGGAAAAGGGAAACTGGATTTCCAAATAGGCCGCGCCGCCTGAGGCCAGGCCCTTGGCCGCGGCAAAGGCCCCCGCCTCATCCGGGTATCCGGCAACCAGGTGGGCCATAATGACCGGCCGCGCCGGGTCGTAACTATTGACGCCCATATTCTTCCACCTCCCGAGCAAGGAATTCCATCCACGGTCCCGGGGCAACCGCCTTGGCGGTTATAAAGATATCCTTATCGCCGCGCCCGGACATATTAACGATAACAGCCTTGCCTTTAGGGCTCTTGCGGGCAAGCTCTACAGCCGCGTAACCGGCATGGGCGGATTCCAAGGCAAAGATGATTCCTTCTTTGGACGCAATGAGCTTGAGGGCTTCGATGGCCTGCGCGTCGCTTACGGACACGAACTCTATCCGCCCGGCTTCCCCTAGGCTGGCCAACTCAGGCCCGATGCCGGGGTAGTCCAAACCCGCGGAAATGGAGTGCGTCAGCTGTACCTGGCCGTCTTCATCCAAGAGGAAGCGGCTCTTGTAACCGTGAACGATGCCTACCTTGCCGTCGCCCTGCATCCGCGCCGCGTTGTTTCCCACACCGGCCCCGCGGCCGCCAGCCTCGGCTCCGATTAGGCGGGGCTTTTTGGCGTCGCGGCATTGGGAGAAAAAGCCGATGGCGTTGGAGCCCCCGCCTACGCAGGCAACCATGGCTTCTATATCCAAGCCGCGCTCGGCCGCTTGAGCCATCGTTTCCTTACCGATGACGGATTGGAAGTCGCGCACCATATCCGGATAAGGAGAAGGACCGAGGGCGGAACCGATAAGGTAATAGGTGTCCGCAAAGGAACCCGCCCAGTCGCGCATAGCTTCATTTATGGCGTCTTTGAGGGTTTGGGAACCGGAGCGCACCGGGATCACCTTGGCGCCGAAGAGCTCCATGCCAAAGACATTGGGCCTTTGGCGGGCTATGTCGACCGCGCCCATATAGACTTCGCAGGCAAGGCCCAGCTTGGCGCAGACGGCGGCCGTAGCCAAGCCGTGCTGCCCGGCGCCGGTTTCCGCGATAATGCGTTTTTTACCCATGCGTTTGGCCAGCATGGCCTGGCCCAGGGCGTTGTTTATTTTATGGGCGCCGGTGTGGGCCAGGCCCTCCATCTTAATGTAGAGCTCAGCCCCGCCAAGGGAAGCGCTTAGGTTGGCCGCGTGGTAGAGGGGTGTCGGCCGTCCAATATAATTGGCGCGCGCCTCTTCCAGTTCGCGGATAAAATCCGGGTCAGAACGCAGGCGGCTGTAGGCTTTGTCTATGTCGGCCAAGGCTGACCTCAGCACCTCTGGCACATAGCGCCCGCCGTATTCGCCAAAGCGCCCCGCGGCGTCATTCATTCCCATGCTTGGCCTCCCTTAGGAATTCCCTTATTTTTTCGTGGTCTTTAATCCCCGGCCCCTCTTCCAAACCGCTTGAAGCGTCAACCAACTCCGGCCCGTACTCACGCAGGGCTTGGCAGACGTTCTCAGGCTTAAGCCCGCCGGCAAGCCATAACCCGGCGGAAGCCCTCTTAGCCGCCATAGCCTGCTCATGCGGAATGCGCAAACCGCTGCCGCCGGCCTCATGCTCGGCGTAGGCGTCGTAGAGCACGCGCGCAGAGCCGTACTCCGTCTCCGGCATCGCTTGATTGCTTTCCTTAAGCCGCACCGCCTTGTAGAAGGGCAGGGACAAGCCCTGCAACACCGAGCCCTCAAGAGCGGCGCGGAATTCCCCGCAATCCAAGATGTCGTGGAACTGAACGGCGTCCAGCTGGCCCTTTTCTATCAACTCAATAATCTCTCCCGGCAAGTCTGGCGGTTGACAGGTTACCACGGCAACGCGTGGTACGCCGGAGGGCCCCAGTTCCTTGAAAAAAGCAGGGCTTACCCGACGCGGAGAGGGCGCAAAGACAAAGCCCAAGGCGTCGGCCCCTGCCTTTTCCGCGGCGCTCACGTCCTGGGTCCGGGCAAGGCCGCACACCTTCACTAAGGTAGTCGGCCGCGCCCCACCCTCCCCCGCCGGTTTGTAAAAACCACGGTAAAGGGATGTCCAAAACTTTCGCCGGGGCGCGTTGTTAAAACCGCGCGCCAAAAAAGGAATAATGGCCGGATCGCGGGTAACCGATTCCCCAACCAAGATACCGTCAAAGCCGCAAGAACCGGCAAAGGCGGCTTCCGCCTCGCTACGTATCCCGGACTCATAGATAACCTGGGTATCCCAGTCAATGAGGGTGCGTATTTTCACCGGCAAGAGGGGGTCTATTCGAAAGCTTTCCAGGTCCCGTGAGTTGATGCCGGTCAGGTCTGACTTGATGGCGCGCGCCTTTTCCACGTCTTGCGGCGTATGCACCTCCACCAAGGCGCGCATGCCCAGGACATGGGCCTCATCGCGCATCGCCTTGAGCTCGTCGGCGTCCAGCATGGAGGCTATCAGGAGAACGGCGTCCGCGCCAAAGAGAAAGGATACGCGCACGTCCTCGATATCCACTAAAAAATCCTTGCGCAGGACGGAGAGCCCCGGACAGGCGCTCTTGGCGGCCTGAAGGTCGGCAAGGCTGCCCTTAAAGTAGCCCTCCTCGGTAAGGACGGAAACGTTCTTTACCCCCAGGCTGGCGTAGCGCCGCGCCTGGCCGGCCGCGTCCAAAGAGGCGGATATCTCCCCCTTGGAGGGAGAGGCGCGCTTCATTTCGCAAATCATGCCCTCCGCGCGGCAGAAGGGCACAAAGGGAGCCGTCCGCTCTTGGGGCCGCGGCAGTCCTTGGCAGGGCCCGATTTCCGCCAGGCGCTGGCGCCTAGCGGCAACAATCTCATCCCTCACGTTCACGCCAGCTCCTTGGAGAGGGCGCAAACCTCTTCCAGTTTCTTTGCCACGCGGCCGTCCTCCAGGGCAGAGAGGGCTTGGCGGTACCCCGCTTCCACGCTGTCCGCCGCCCCATAGACGTAGAGACCGGCCCCGGCATTAAGGGCCACCGCCTGGCGCACCGCCTCGTGCAAGCCGGAACCGTCCAAGAGCCCGCGCGCCATTTCAGCGTTGTGCGACGCCGAACCGCCATCCAAGCCCCGCGCCGGGCCTGCGCAAGCGGCCGCGTCTAGCTTTATCCCCAGGGCCGCCGGGTCTATCGTATACTGCTTGAGCTGACCCTCTTCGTCGAATTCCACCACCGTGGTCGGGCAGGAGGGAGATATCTCGTCCATCCCGTCTTGGGAATGTACCGTCATCACCCGCCGTACCCCCAGCATGCGAGCCGCCTGGGCAACCGGCAAAAGGAGGTCGGGATGGTGAATGCCTATCACCTGATACTCTGCCGCACAGGGATTTGCCAGCGGCCCCAAAAGATTCATGATGGTTTTCACGCCCAAGGCCTTGCGGGCCGGGGCCGCGTACTTCATCGCCCCATGATAGAGGGGGGCAAAAAGAAAAGCGAAGCCGGCTTGCTCCAATAAGAGGCGTGCCTTTTCCGGCGCTAAGGAGATGTTCATGCCCAACTCCGCGTAAAAATCGGCCGAGCCGGAAAGAGAAGACACCGCGCGGTTGCCGTGTTTGGCGGTGGGCACGTCGCAGGCCGCGGCCACGATAGCCGCCATCGAAGAAATGTTGAAGGTCCCCAGTCCGTCGCCGCCGGTGCCGCATGTGTCGAGTACAGGCTGGGAGTGGGCCACCTGCACCCGCTTACGCCGCAAAACCCCGGCGCAACCGGCTATCTCCGCCGCGCAGACGCCCTTTGTTTCTAGGGCCATGAGGAAGCCGGCTATCTGGGCGTCGGAGAGGGCGCCCTCGGTGAGCTCCTCCATAAAACTGGCCGACTCTTCCATGGAAAGGTCAGTCCCCGTAGAAAGCTTACTCAAGAGGCCCTTGTAGGGAAAGGGCTCGCGCTTGTAGGAAAGAAAATTCCGCAAGAGGGCTCGGCCCTGCTCGGAGGCAATCGATTCTGGGTGGAACTGCAGGCCCTCAAGCAAGAATTCCTTGTGTCTCACCCCCATAATCTCCCCATCGCGCGAGTTTGCCGTCACTTCCAGGCAGTCCGGCAAGCTCTCCGGCTCTATCACCAGGGAATGATAGCGCGCGAAAACCGAGGGAGAAGGGATGTTGCGGAAAAGCCCGCGGCCGTCGTGGAGAATCTCCTCGGCCTTACCGTGAACGATTCGCTGGGCGCCCACGATCCTCCCCCCGAAGGCTTGGCCTATAGCTTGGTGGCCCAGGCAGATCCCCAGCAGGGGCAGCTTCCCGGCAAAACGCTTGATAGCCGCCACCGAGATACCCGCGTCTTCAGGCCGCCCCGGACCGGGAGAAATAATGAGGCCGTCGGGCCGCAAGGCCTCAATCTCATCAAGGCTGATGGCGTTGTTGCGAATCACCTTGATCGGCTTATCCGTCAGGGTGGAGAGAACCTGGTACACGTTGTAGGTAAAGGAATCGAAGTTGTCTATCAGGATATACACGTCACACCTCCACGCCCACGGACAGGGCCAAACCGCGCAGCTTCTCGCAGGTTTCCTCGTACTCTCGCTCCGGGCGGGAATCGTGCACAATGCCCGCCCCCGCCTGCAAGATAATCTTACCGTCCTTCTCCAGGCCGGAGCGGATGGTGATGCAGGAATCCATGCCCCCGGCAGACTCAAAGTAGCCTACCAAGCCGGCGTAGAAACCACGGGGGTGGGGCTCTATAGAGTCGATGGTTTCCACCGCGCGAATCTTAGGCGCCCCGGAAACCGTGCCCGCCGGGAAGGTAGCCCGCACTAGGTCTGCGCTATCCACCCCGTCGGCAAGCTCGCCCTCAACCCTAGACACAATGTGCATCACATGGCTAAAACGCTCAACGCTCATATAGTCCGTCACCTTGACCGTGCCCGGCTTGCATATCCGCCCCAGGTCGTTGCGCGCCAAGTCTATCAGCATCAAGTGCTCCGCTTTTTCCTTCTCGTCCGCCAAAAGCTCGGCTTCCAAGGCCTTGTCCTCAGCGTCCGTAGAGCCGCGCTTGCGCGTGCCGGCTATGGGCTTTAAAACCGCCGTTCCGCCCTTAGCCTTTACCTGAACCTCGGGAGAGGCGCCAAAGAGCCTATAGTCGCCAAAATCCAGATAAAAGAGATAGGGGGATGGATTGCGAGATCTCAACGAGCGGTAAGCCTGGAGGGCGGTCAATTTGGTTTCCACCACCAGGCGGCGTGAGAGAACCCCCTGCAAGAGATTGCCGGCGCGGATCTCACGCTTAATAGCCTCCACCCCGGCCATGTAGGCTTTGCGGTCGTCGTTGCCGGCCACAACCAGGGCCGGAAAACTCGCCTCCTCGCGGGAAAGGTAATTGAAGTCCATATCGTTCACGCGCTTTTCAACCTCGGCCATTGCCGCGTCCAGGTCTATCTCGTGTTCCTTATAGTTAATCCCCATCAGGTAGATGATGTCTGTGTAATGATCAAAAACGACAAAGACGTGGCCAAATATAAAGACCGCTTCGTCCAGCCCGGTCGGGTCAGGCCGCTTCTGAATACGCATCGTGTCACAGCGGGCGGCAAACTCGTAGGAAAGAAAGCCCACCCCACCCGTCGGGCAAGGAAAGTCTTGGCGCACCGGCGGATGCTGGGAAGAAAAGTAGCGGCATACGTCGAGGATGTCGAATTCCTTCTTCGAACTCCCCGCCGAATTGACGCGCAGCTCCTTGCCGTCCATTTTAAGGAAAACCCCATTCGCGCGCTGAACCGCCTTAAAGGCCTCCGTCACAAGGAGAATGGAATAGCGTTCCTTCCCCTTCACAAAGGAAGACGATTCAAGAATAGCCTTTGCCTTGAGCTTAAGCGCCAAGGTATAGGGGGTAAAGCGCTCCCCAGGGAGCACCTTGATCTTGCCATCATGTCTGAGCTGTGGAACAGGCACGGATTCCTCCTCAACGTTACTATCTATAGTAACAGTAGCAACTATAGCAAGGGTTTCTGTTTCTGTCAATAGTAACAGGGGGAACACAGCCTCGAGCCTCCGCGCCTGGCGCATAATAGGCTAGAAAGCGCGGGACCTGGCCGGAAAAAAGAACAGCTCACTGGTCCTCGCTTCGCTGCGGGAATCGTTCGCCGTTCTTTTTTCCGCCCACCCACGCTCTAAAGCCCTCTGGCGCCAGGCGCGGAGGCCTG